>NZ_JBWYIR010000003.1:0-330667 GCF_056779855.1 Acinetobacter sp. ANC_7654
TCAATTACAAGCGATCAAAGATCAATTAGATGCGTTGAAAGGTACAGCTCAAGGCTTGGTTGATGCATTACCTGCATCAGCAGCTAAAGATAGCTTAGATGCTCGTTTAGATGCTCTAGATACAGTTGTACCAGCAGTGAACGATACAGATAGCAATGGTATTGCTGATGATGTTGATGCTGCGATTGCAGCAGCAACACAAGCGGTTCAAACTGCAGAAGCTAAGCATGATGAATTGGTAGAGGCAATTGCAGCTGAAAATGGTGTAATCAGCCCAACAACTCAAGCTGAATTACAAGCGATCAAAGAAGAATTGAATGCGTTGAAAGGTACAGCACAAGGCTTGGTTGATGCATTACCTGCATCAGCAGCTAAAGATGATCTAGATGCTCGTTTAGATGCTCTGGATACAGCAGTACCGGCAGTGAACGATTTAGATAACAATGGTATTGTCGATGATCTTCAAGAAATAGTACTTCCAGCGGATAACTCAGTTAATTTCATTCCTGAAGTGATTAACCCGACTACTAAATTACCTTCAGCAGAACAACAACTTGAAGATAAAACTGCATTTGCGGTAGCAAGTGTTGGCTTGGGTGCAGTGCTCGAAGCTAATGTTTTAACAGAAGTTCTTCAAAATTCATTAACAGTAGATGTTGCTGATGGGACAGTTCGCAACTTAACATTGAAATCACAATCAGGTGGTGTTTCGATCGTCTCGATGTACGATCTTAAAATTTATCAATTTGATGAAGAAACTGGTCAATACAAAGAGTACATGACTGAGAAACAATGGTTGAAAGCTTATTTACTGGCTGGTGTTTCTGAAGAATTGAACGTGAGCCTTCCTGAAGGTAAATATATTGTATTCTTAACACCTTCTGTTGGGGTAACAGTATTAAGTGGTTATACATTGAAGGTATTGAATGACATTATTCTGGATTATAATGAAGTTGTGTCAGTCGATGGCGAAGCAACTGGTAATGTAATCACAGATGCAGATGCTGTTGATGGTCAGGATGTACTGCCAACTGGTACGATTGTAGAGTCAGTTATGGCTGGTTCTAATGCAGCAATTACGTTGAATAGTAATTCTGAAACCGCGATCGAAGGTAAATTTGGTACGTTATTTATTAATCAAGACGGAAGCTATCGTTACGAGATTAATGAAGACTTTAAAGGCCCATTCGGGCAAGTAGATGAGTTTACCTATTACGTTAAAACAGAACTAGGTAATACAGCTTCTGCGAAGCTCAATATATCGATTGATAATAAAGTTGTTGAGGTAAAACAATCAGAAATCAACGACACTGTTATCATCAATCCACTTCCTGAGATTAAAGATATCACTGGTGAAGTGCCTAAATTAACAAATGTCAAAGTTCTAGATGTAAGTTTGTTAGATCCAGTTATTAAAGCTGGTGCAGTTGATTTATCTTCGTTCATGAATTTCACAGTGAATGAAAATAATGTTCGTGAAATGACTTTCCAAGGCGATGGCGGCGGTGTAAGTTTAACTTCATACTCTTTATTTATTTATAAATTCAACGCTGATACCAATGAATATGTCCAAGTTCACAGCATAAATAACTGGTACACAGTAATTTTAGGTGGTAAATCTGATGAAGTTACACTTAAATTTACAGAGGGTGACTATTATGCAGTGACTGTTCCAACAGGACTTAATGTGCTTGGTGGATCTGGTCTATATGTAAATAAAGACACACTTTATGATTATTCGACTGTTAAAACAGACAATGATTTTGTCGGTCAAACCTCAGGTCAGATTGAATTATCTAATGGTTCAGAAATCATTATTGCTGGTAATACTCAACTTGTTGAAGAATCAGAACTTCAAGGTGTCTATGGTAAATTAATTCTCAATAAGGATGGAACTTACCAATACTTCGTAAATAAACCTAGTGAAGGCACAAGCTTACCATATGGTGAAATCGAGACATTTACTTATGTCATTAAAGATCAGAATGGAAATAGTTCACTAGAAACGTTAACGATTAAAATTGATTTAGCTGTTGCGCAAGATGATTTTGAAGAATCTGAAATTGTAATGCAAAATAAATCAGAAACTATTGTGAATGATACAATTTTAGATATTGGTCTGGCTCAACGCACTATCGATGCTAAATTTGCAATAGCTGAAAACTCAGTCAGTACAGTTGCAATTTCTTTTGAAAGTACTCTATCTCTAACTTCATCACGAAGTATTAGTTACACAGTGAAAAATGCAGATGGCACAGTAGTTAAGACTGGTGAGTTAAATGCTGTTACTGGAAAAGTATTACAGTTAAATGATCTTCCCGCTGGTGTATATACTGTACAAGCTAATCTTGTTAATCCTGGCCTTGCTTATTTCGAGGACTCTACAATCACGTTTAATACAACTTACTTGAATGAATTTACTCCAGTTGCTTTAGATCCAGTTATTGGAAACGTTTCCAATAATGATGAAGGTTTAAATTCTATTAGTTCTTATACTATTAATGGATTAACGACGTCGACTTATAGTGGTAATCCTAGTGTAACTGTCGAAGGTAAATTTGGTACTCTTGTTTTCAATAATGATGGTAGCTATACGTATACACCATCAGGAAAAGGATTTGGTAAAGAAGAATTTAGCTATACTGTTTCGACAGTTGGTGGAACGACTTCAACAGCTACTTTAAGCTTTGATGTAAACAAATCATTTACAAGTTCGAAATTTAATGACGCATTCACTGGAAGTGATATCGCGGATAAATTAATCTTCAACTTACTTGATGAAGCCGATGCAACGGGTGGAAATGGTTTTGATACGTGGTCAGATTTCGAAGCAGGTGTCGATGTAATTGATGTATCTCAACTATTTGTTGATGCTAATACTTCAACTACATTCTCAACAGATTCGACTGATCAAGTTGCGGATATCTTAAGTAAATATATCACTGTTAAAGATTCTGTAATTTCAATCGATCGCGATGGTGAAGGTACACAATTTGAACCTACTCAATTGTTGAATATTGGTCCTCAAAATGCAGATCTGACGTTGGAGCAGTTACTTCAAAACGGTCAAATCATTTATTAATTCTTTAAAAATACGCATACTACGGTATGCGTTTTATCAAAAAAGGCGAAACAATATTTCGCCTTTTTTATGTCAATTTAATCTTTTAATTCAGGAGGGAAACCATCTTCAGTCAAAACTTCAGCGATTTTTTCAAAGCTATATGTTGTACGAATATCTGCAATTTTGTTGGCAACATCTACATTGACGCTTGCATTAGGATCAAGTGACAATACAGATGCAGTGACACCTTTAGCACAACCCGAACAACTAATATTTTCAATAAATAATTTCATAATAACCTCTTGCGTTAGTTAACATCTATCACTGTCACGATTGAATATGTTCAATTTTATTCAGAATACTGCAGTTTGAAGTCGAATCATTAGAGCACATCTGACTCGCAGCCTTTAATTTTAAAATCATTGATTGCATCGAATGAATTTGTTCTGTCAAAAAGTGGATATGTTGATCTGTAATTTTTTTCACATCAGCACTTTTTCTGTCAGGATTTTTCCAAAGCTCAACTAAACTTTTGATTTGATCGATCGAAAAACCAAGATCTTTAGCATGTTTAATAAAACTTAAAGTCGAAAGGTCTTGCTCTGTGTAAACACGATAACCGCTAGCGCTTCTGATCGGAACAGAAATGAGATCGATTTTTTCGTAATATCGAATCATTTTAGCAGTTAAGCCTGAACGTCGTGCTAATTCGCCAATATTCATTATCTTTCCTTTGTTTAAGCGTCTAATTTAGTTTCAAAGTTTTGAGTCTTAAAGCATTCGCTAATACAAATATCGAAGAAAGTGCCATTCCGATCGCAGCTAAAACAGGTGAGAGCAGGATACCAGTCAATGGATAAAGGATACCTGCAGCAATCGGAATCAAACAAATATTGTATAGAAAAGCCCAGAACAGATTTTGATGAATATTTCTAATGGTCATTTCGCTTAATTTGATGGCTTTAGATAAGTTATTTAAATTTGATGACATTAAAATAAGGTCAGCCGTTTCAATGGCGACATCTGTACCTGAACCTATCGCAATACCGACTTGAGCTTGAGCAAGTGCTGGAGCATCATTAATCCCATCACCAACAAAAGCAACATTTCCATATCGCGTTTGAAGGGTCTCAACGATGTTTAACTTTTCATGTGGTTTGACCTGTGCATAAACTGCATTGATATTAAGTTGATTCGCCACATATTGCGCTGCATTTTGATGATCGCCAGTAATCAAAGCAATGTGCTTGTCGTTCTTTTTAAGTTGAGTCATTACCTCGTAGGTTTCAGGTCTTAATTGATCCGTGATTAAAATAATTGATGCAAGCTCACCATCGATGGAGACCGCGATGGGTGTTTGAGCTTCATCTAGTAATCTTTGATGGTGAGAGAGTGCATGAGAAAGCTTTGTATTTTCTCGAGTAATAAATTCTACAGATCCAATTTTAATATCCTGACCATTCAATTGTGCTTGAATGCCCAATCCTGAAATACTCTTAAACTCAGAAATTTCGATCATCTTTATATGATGATCGGATGCATATTGAACAATCGCTTTAGCAATTGGGTGCTCGGAATGATATTCAACGGATGCAACAGTTTGTAGAATCTGCTGAAGTGTAAATGGTGCGAAAATCTCGATATGACTAATCGCAGGTCGACCTATTGTTAGTGTTCCAGTTTTATCAAATGCAAATGTTGAAATATCTCGAAGTTTTTGAAGTGAAGTCGCATTTTTAAATAAAATTCCGTGTTCAGCAGCACGTCCCGTCGCAACCATTATTGACATCGGGGTTGCAAGACCCATCGCACAAGGGCATGCAATAATCAAAACAGAAACGGCGTTAATCAAAGCATAGCTCAGATTAGGTTCAGGTCCAATCACCAGCCACGCGATGAAAGTAATCATCGAAATCAAGAGGATAACTGGAACAAACCATAAGGTGACTTTATCGACTAAAGATTGTATGGGGAGCTTTTGTGTCTGAGCATTTTCAACCAACTGAATAATTGAAGATAAAATGCTACTTTCAGAAGAATGTTTGGTTTCAATGACAAGAAATCCATTTTGATTGAGGGTTCCACCAACAACTTCTGAACCCATCAATTTGTGGATTGGAAAAGATTCTCCACTGATCATTGACTCATCTACAAAGCCTTCACCTGAAATAACCACGCCATCTACAGGAATTTTTTCACCTGGCCGAACTTCAACCTGCATACCGATTGTAATTTTATCAATCGATATATCTTTAGTCTGGAGGTCAGATACTCTAACTCGCGCTGTTTTAGGTTGTAAGCCAATCAGATGTTGAATCGCTGCAGAAGTTCGACCTTTAGCTCGTGCTTCTAGATATTTGCCTAACAAAATAAATGTAATAATGAGTGTTGCAGGCTCGTAATAGACATGTACTGACTGTTGTGGCAATAAACTTGGAAAGAACGTAGCAACAATAGAATATAAATAGGCAGCTCCTGATCCTAAACTCACCAAAGAATTCATGTCAGGATGTAAATTTATCAGTGACTTGATACCTTGTGTGAAAAAATGCCGTCCAGGTATAAAAATAACTAAAGTCGCAAGAATAAATTGGAATAACCAACTCTGATTCTGACTGATGTAAGTACCTATAAAATGATGAAATGAAGGCAAGAGGTGCGAGCCCATTTCAATGATAAATATAGGTAAACTGAGTACAAGTGCGATAATAAAATGCTTGAGAATTTTTTTTGATTCAAGTTCGCGATTTGGAAGTGCTGTGATCGTTTGCTGTTCAAGTACAGCTTCAAACCCTGATCTTTCAATACGCTCAATAACTTGATCAACAGGAACTGGATAAAGTAGATCAATGCTTGCTATCTCAGTTGCCAAACTTACTTGTGCTGCTAATACACCTGGTATTTTTAGTAAAGAACGTTCAACTCGGCTCACACATGCAGCACAAGTCATGCCTAAAATTTTTAATTTTATTGTTGCCCATTTTTTAATTTTAAAACCTGTTTTATTTACGGCTTGAATGATTTGTTGATCTGTTACGTCTGTTGTTAACTCAATTTGAGCTATTTCAGCGGCGAGGTTCACACTGGCATCTTGAATACCATCGACTTTTTTTAATGAGTTTTCAACACGGCTTACACAAGCAGCACAGGTCATTCCTTCAATTTTGATTTGAATAGATTTAGTTGAAGTAGATGACATACTTAACTCCATATGCTGATTGAAATAAGGTCACGATCATTCTAAACCTTCCCATTGTGGTAAGGTCAATAAGATTTGTTTCTTGTTTCATCAATACTGATTGGAATCCAAATTAGGCGTATGTTCTTTACTCACTTAAATTAAAAACAATATTCCAAAAATCCATTTAAATTGAATAAATTTTCTTAAATAAAAAATCATCAAAACAAATCAGAATAAAAAATAACCAACAAAAAGAATTATCGATATGATCTAAAGCATTCAATTTAATTGATTAACAATCTTCAAAATTTCAGATATTTATAAAAAATGGGTAATGATATGAATGATAAATTAAGTTTTGGTTTATTCGCGATTTTATTGAGTACCATGGCATTAAGTTCTAATGCGCACAGCGCAGATTATAAATGGAAGATAAGAGGTGCGATTAGCAATATTGATCCCACATCTTCTCCAGGTAGTATTTTTAATCAAACAGCACCCGTCACAATAGATGATGCTTGGGGAGTCACTGGCACGATCTCTTATTTTTATACACCAAATATTGCATTTGATGTATTAGTCGGTTTGCCACCAGAGCATAAAATTAATGTTGCTGGTAATGAAGTTGCAAAAACAAAACATTTACCTCCAATTTTTAGTGTGCAATATCACTTCTTACCCAATGAAAAGTTACAACCTTATGTGGGTCTGGGCTTAAATTACACCTATTTTTTTAATGACCGATTATATAGTGGTGATAAGTTCGATCTCTCAGATTCTTTTGGTTGGGCTGGTCAAATAGGCGTAGATTACCAATTTAACCCTCAATGGAGTGTTGGTGCTGATATCCGATATGCGGATATCAAAACTGATGTAAAAGTAAATGGAGAAAAGGTAGGAAGTGTGGACGTAGATCCAACGGTGTATAGTTTAAATATCGGATATAGATTCTAAATATTAGGGTTTAAAAAAAGGAGTCAATGATAAGACTCCTTTTTTATAAATATCAACAACAACCTTCCATTAGCCATTGATGATCCCAGTAACACCAGTCACGATCATATCAATGGCAATCGTACCGATAAGCAATGCAGCAACACGACCCACGATATCTACATATAAGTCGATATAATTAGAATATTTATGCTGTAAATTATCATGCAAATATTTCATTAATATCAAAAGACTACAGGTTAAGAATAAGGTCATAAAGATGACTGTGATCGTCTGCCATAAACTTAATTGAATGCCAGTGATTACAGATGCAGAGATTGTTCCTGGACCGATCATAAAAGGCATGGCGATCGTACCAGCCAAATGGTTTGGTGCTCCACGCATGACCCCAATCGTATCAGCACCTTCAAATACATAACGATAACCAATCACCAAGAAAATGATTCCACCAAAAATTTGGAAAGATTCAAATCGTGCATGAAGTACATCATTAAAAAAAGCTTCACCTGTTTTAGCAAAAATGACAAAAACCACAAAGCTAATCAAACTACCTTGGATCAGGGCCATATTAAAAACTTTTGCATCTGAATTTCGAATAATCCCAAGCATATAAATGCTCATTAAAAAGGGATTAAGCAACGAAAAAAATAGAGCAAAGGCGTTTAGACTTTCTGACATGGTCATTTTCCTTGTTTAGATGAGCTACTACTAACTAAATGTCACGATCCGGAAATTGTGGACGTTTACCTGGGCTGATTCGGTTAATATGAAGGTACATCATATGACGTTCATATTTGTCCAAAATGTCGTTAATCACTTGTTCTTTGTTGTATCCGACCAAATCATTACCTTGCGAACCTTCAAACAAGTAACTTTCTAAACGATAGTAATAACGCTTTGTTCGTTTAGCACGGGTACTAAAGTTAGGGGTGTCATAACGAACGGGCCAAATCTCATATACGAAATTTTCTTCTTCATTCAAGTGAATAATGAGGTCCAAATGATAAAGCTCAGCATTATCTTCAAGAGGCTTAGTATTCACATCGACTTTGACACCTTTGGATAAAAGTTCCTGTGCCACGGCATCCATTGCAGGTTTACACACGTCATCTAACATTTTTAATGTTTGTTCATGGCTTGGGTGCAGCATTACGCGACTGAGTCGCTTTTTCCAATTGAGAATATCCACATTGCCCACGACTGGCGCAGCATTTAAGCTAGTACTGGCTTGTCTGAAATCTTCCAATCTCAAGGATTTGTACAAACCCGCCATCACAAAGAATATGACAAAGCTAAAAGGCAGACCCATGATGATGGTTGTGTTCTGTAAGGCAGTAATACCATTTGCCATCAGCATCGCTAAGGTTAATAAACCAATGGCTATAGCCCAAAATACGCTAAGCCATCTTGGAGAGTCATGCTCGATATTGGTGAATTTTGTCGTGAAATTACCCAAAACAAGAGCGCCTGAGTCTGCAGAAGTAACGTAAAATAATAATCCTGTAATTGTTGCTATACCTGCTAAGAACGTAAAACCAGGATATTGTGCAAGTAGGTCATAGAAACCATGCGCTGGATTTTCTAAAACGGTAGTTGCGAGTTGCGCATTGCCATCAAAAATTACATTGTGAAGCGCACTATTTCCAAAGATGGATAGCCAAGTCAGTGTAAATAGTAGCGGAATAATCAACGTACCAAATACAAATTCACGAATGGTACGACCACGAGAAATTCGTGCTAAAAACAGACCGACAAATGGCGACCATGCAATCCACCAAGCCCAAAAGAAAAGCGTCCAACTGTTCATCCATTCTTTAGGTTGTTCGAATGGAAAACTCATTAAACTCAATTTTGGGAATTGACTGAGGTAATCACCTAAATTTTGGATTAAGCCTGCGAGTAAGAATTCTGTATTACCAATCAAAAGAATAAAGAGGAGTAATCCAATCGAGACATAGATATTGATTTCGGAAAGTACGCGAATCCCTTTATTCACACCTGCCGTTACTGAAATTACAGTAATGACTACCGCGATCCCGATTAGACCAGCTTGAATCCACAAATTTTCAGGTAGATCGAAGAGAACATGAAGACCATAATTGAGTTGTACGACACCAATACCACAGGTAGTCGCGATACCAAAAATCGTACCTAAGACGGCAGCTGTATCTACAGTGTGACCTATAGGGCCGTTAATTTTTTTCCCAAAAATAGGGTAGAGAGCTGAACGGATCGTAAGCGGAAGGTTATAACGATAACTGAAGTAACCTAAGGCTACACCAACTAATGCATACATACTCCAACCAGTTAAACCATAATGAAACAAAGTCCATACCATGGACTGACGTGCTGCTTCAAAGGTTTGTCCTTCACCCACAGGTGGGTTCATGTAATGCGATAAAGGTTCAGCCACGGAAAAGAACATGAGATCAATACCAATACCCGCAGAAAAGAGCATTGCAGACCAACTCAGTAAACTAAATTCAGGCTTAGAGTGTTTAGGTCCTAATTTAATTTCACCATATCGAGAGCATGCGATAAATACAATAAAGACAAAATAGAGTGTCGCAGCAAGCAGGTAATACCAACTGAACGTTCTGCTTACCCAATCGAGGGTTTGTGTAATGACGTTATTAGCAGCTTCATTAAACAAAATTGTGGTGATCGAAAACAAAAGTATCAATGATGCTGATACATAGAACACGACCTTATTCAAACTATCCTGCGTTTGATCATTTTTGTTATGCATAAATCAGTGACCATTCAATGAGTAATGAAATGATCTACAGCGCAGTTCGATTTATATCCTGATAGAAGCTTGCTTGATCCACAATTACAAACTTTTGCAAATACAAAACAAACTGAGCTGTACATCATGGAAGTAATAGCACTATAATTTTTATTGATTGAACGTTCAATTAAAAAAACGTTTACTAATGTTACAGCGTTCTTATTGATAAACGCTGATTATAATCTCCTGTAGGTTTAGGTCATCTTATGCCAAAAGTTGGTATGCAACCCATTCGTCGTCAACAATTGATTGATGCCACTCTCTCCACTGTGAATGAGCTCGGTTTTGCTGATGCATCCATTCAACAGATCGCGCAAAGAGCAGGTGTCTCCACGGGCATTATTAGTCATTATTTTGGTGGCAAGAATGGATTGATTGAGGCAACCATGCGCTATTTACTACAGCAACTTGGAGAAAGTGTAAGGGATCTAAAATCAGAGGTTGGGCATTCTCCAGAAGATCGTTTAATGGCGATTGTTAAAGCGAATTTTGCAACTCCTCAGACCAATCAAGCCGCGATGAAAGTATGGCTCGCGTTTTGGGCTATTAGTTTGCATCAACCCGATCTACAACGATTACAGCAAGTGAATCACTGTCGGCTACATTCAAATTTAAAACATGAGTTTTTAAAACGTTTAAGCCCCATAAAAGCTGAACAAGCAGCCCAAGGGTTGGCTGCATTAATTGATGGGTTCTGGTTAAGGGGCGCATTAACAAGAAGTGAGATTGAAACCGATCTTTCTATCCGTCTTTGCCATGCCTTTATCCAGCAGCAACTTACACAATAATTTTTAATATTTACTATATCTGAGGCTAATCGTATGAATAAATTCCCGTTACAACGTCCTTATATTCATGGACAATTCGTCGATGCTCAATCAGGTCAAACTTTTGATTCGATTAATCCAGCCACGGGTCAAGTTCTTGCGACCATTCAAGCATGTTCTCAACAGGATGTGGATCAAGCCATTCTATCTGCCCAACAAGGACAGAAAATTTGGGCAGAAATGACTTTTATGCAGCGTTCAAGAATTTTAAATAAAGCTGTAGCTATTTTACGTGAAAGAAATGATGAACTTGCCACCATTGAGTCCTTAGATAGTGGGAAAGCCTATAGTGAAACATCGACTGTAGATATTGTGACAGGTGCTGATGTACTCGAATACTACGCTGGAATTTTACCTGTACTCGAGGGTCAACAGATTCCTTTAAGAACAGATTCATTTGTCTATACACGACGTGAACCTTTGGGAATTGTAGCTGGTATAGGAGCATGGAATTATCCAATTCAAATTGCCTTATGGAAGTCAGCACCTGCTTTGGCGGCGGGGAATGCAATGATTTTCAAAGCCAGCGAGATTACCCCATTAACAGCCTTTAAATTGGCAGAAATTTATACCGAAGCTGGAGTGCCAGATGGGGTATTCAATGTTGTAACAGGGGGCGGTGATATTGGTGCCTATTTAAGCCAGCATGTAGATATTGCGAAAATTTCATTTACTGGTGGTGTGAGCACTGGAAAAAAAGTGATGGCTCAAGCTGCTGAATCCAGTCTTAAAGAAGTCACGATGGAGTTGGGTGGGAAGTCACCATTAATTATTTGTGAAGATGCAGATTTAGACTTAGCTGCAGATATTGCAATGATGGCAAATTTCTATAGTTCTGGACAGGTTTGTACGAATGGGACACGAGTATTTATTCCAGAATCATTACAGCCAAAATTTGAAGAAAAGCTATTAGAACGTATTTCTTATATCCGCTTAGGTAATCCGCTTGATCCAGAAACAAATTTTGGACCAGTATCTAGCTTTGCGCATATGAATAAAATTTTGGCATTCATCGATTCTGCTAAAAGGGAGGGAGCACGTTTAGTGTGTGGTGGTTCTAGAGCAACAGATGATCATTTAAAAAAAGGTGCTTTTGTACTGCCTACAATCTTCAGTGATTGTCGAGATGAGATGACCATTGTTCAAGAGGAAATCTTCGGTCCTGTGATGAGTATTTTGACATATACATCAGAAGAAGAAGTGATTCGTCGCGCTAATAATACTTCTTATGGATTGGCTGCTGGCGTGGTTACCCCTGATATTGTCAAAGCACATCGAATCATCCACCAAATTGAAGCAGGTATATGTTGGATCAATACGTGGGGTGAATCGCCAGCTGAAATGCCAGTCGGTGGCTATAAGCATTCTGGTGTAGGAAGAGAGAATGGTTTAACGACTTTACAACACTACACGCAAATCAAATCGGTACAAGTGGAATTAAGTCCATTTCAATCTGTATTTAAAGCCTAAGGAGAACACTATGACATATGATTACATTATCATAGGTGCAGGTTCTGCTGGGAATGTACTTGCAGCGAGACTCACCGAAGATCCAGATATTAAAGTTCTGCTCCTTGAAGCGGGTGGCCCTGACTACCGTTTAGATTTTAGAACTCAAATGCCTGCTGCTTTGGCTTATCCTTTACAAGGTCGACGTTATAATTGGGCATATTTGACCGATCCAGAACCCCATATGAATAACCGCCGTATGGAATGTGGACGTGGTAAAGGTTTAGGTGGTTCATCATTAATTAACGGTATGTGTTATATCCGTGGGAATGCCATGGATTTAGAGCAATGGTCTCAAATGAAAGGACTCAGTCATTGGCGCTATGCTGAATGTTTACCTTACTATAAAAAAGCAGAGTCTAGAGATATTGGTGCAAATGAATATCACGGTGATCAAGGCCCAGTAAGTGTTGCTACGCCAAAGTCAGACAATAATGAGTTATTTCATGCAATGGTTGAAGCGGGTGTGCAAGCTGGATATCCACGTACGGATGATTTAAATGGATACCAACAAGAAGGCTTTGGTCCAATGGATCGTACGGTGACACCTCAAGGCAGACGTTCCAGTACCGCTCGTGGCTATTTAGATATGGCTAAAGGTCGTCAGAATTTAACGATTATTACGCATGCCACAACCAATCGAATCTTATTTGAAAAAAAACAAGCTATCGGTGTTGAATACATTCTTGGTCAAGATGTAACTAATTTACACAAGGTCTATGCTGAGCGAGAAGTATTGCTGTGCGCAGGTGCTATTGCATCGCCTCAAATTTTACAGCGCTCTGGGGTAGGAGCTAAGTCATTATTAGAGTCACTGGATGTAAAGGTTGTGCAAGATTTACCGGGAGTGGGTGAAAATCTGCAAGATCATTTAGAAATGTATCTTCAATACCAATGTAAGAAGCCCGTCAGTCTTTACCCTGCATTAAAATGGTATAACCAACCTAAAATTGGCGCTGAATGGCTGTTTTTGGGTAAAGGAATTGGTGCAAGCAATCAGTTTGAAGCAGGTGGATTCATTCGCTCTAGTGATGAGTTTGAGTGGCCGAATCTCCAGTATCACTTTTTACCAATTGCAATTAACTACAATGGTACCAATGCAATCAATGAACATGGTTTTCAAGCACATGTTGGATCTATGCGATCGCCGTCAAGAGGAAGAATTCGCTTAACCTCGAAAAATCCTTTTGATCATCCGAGCATTTTATTTAACTACATGAGCACTGAACAAGATTGGCGCGAATTCCGTGATGCAGTGAGAATTACACGAGAAATTATGCATCAGCCTGCATTAGATCAGTATCGAGGTAGAGAAATTAGTCCAGGTTCAGCATTAAAAACAGATCAGCAAATTGATGAATTTGTAAAAAATCATGCAGAAACAGCGTATCATCCTTCGTGTAGCTGTAAAATGGGTGAAGATGATTTAGCTGTTGTAGATGGTTACGGTCGTGTCCATGAAATAGATGGGTTGCGAGTGGTCGATGCTTCTATCATGCCGCTGATTATTACTGGTAATCTCAATGCAACGACGATCATGATGGCCGAGAAGATTGCTGATCACATTCGTAATCGACCTGCTTTAACCCCTTCAGATGCACCATTTTATCGTGCAGAAACTTCACCCTTATTTTCTTAATTATAAATTTTATGATGATTAAAACGACTCAAGCAGTGCTGTTGAGCACTGCTAGCTTTATTATTTTACCCAGTTATGCAAACTCTACGAATCAAGAAACAAATTCACCAATTCAATTTGATGGATATGTCACATTAACCTCCAAATACATTTCACGTGGTTTAACAAATGCACCAGAAAATGATGACCTCGCAATTCAAACAGGTCTAAACCTCAGTTATAACAACTTCTATGTCGGGTATTGGGGGTCTACATTAGGCTACTCTTATGCTGAACTTCAAGGTGATAAGCGCCGTAAAACTGATAAATTAGAGCACGACTTTATTGTCGGCTATAGTTTTGATACTGGTAGGACAAATTGGAATATTTGGAATGCCACTTATTTCTATCCGAACACGTCAAATACAACTTCCAATGAAATGGGGGTAACTGCCACACACCAATTCAATGATAAAAACTCTTTATCAACCAGTTTATCTGCATATACATATGATGTCGTGTATGCAAACCAAGGGGATACTTATCTAAACGTAATATATACCCACCAACTCAATGATAAATTATCTGCTACAGCAAGTGCTGCAGCGAGCTATTTTAATGATAATGGGAAATATGAAGGTCTAGAGCTCGGTGATACAAAACGAGAATTTGCTTATCGCTTCTCATCTATCGGGCTAGATTATGCCTTGACACCAGAACTCGGATTGATTGGACAATATATTTTTGGTGGTAAGAACCGCTATAACGAAAAACAGAAAAATTTAGGTGTAGTGGCTTTCACCTATAGTTTCTAATTTAAGAAAATCTTCAAATGCTTAGGCTTAAATTTTGAATACCAAAATAGCCTAAGCAAAAATGTAATTTTTAAATTAGACTCATCAATAAATAAAATATCGACATATCAAAGATTATTAGTAAAAAATTTATCAACTTAGTGTTTATTTAATAAGTGATAGAAGTAAAGCATTGACCAAAAATAGGTCATGAATATGACGAGGAGAGTAAAATTTTACGCAATTTTTTCACAAGAATTTATTTAGAAATAGTTCTTGTGAAAAAAGTTCACTAAGATTTTTTGATGTTACATAGATGACTATGCTCAAGTATTAACTGATTTCAGCCAAATTCATAAATCAACTAGATATCCTATAATTTATAATTCATGAAGGACAATGGATTAAAAAAATAGAACTATGAATGTTCATAATAAACATGAGGTTAGAATTTGATTCTCTCCAATATTAAAATAGGGCTTTTGATTTCTATCTTCAGAGATAAATAACTAAACGTCTAATCTCATTTATTAAGTTTTAATATTTTGAAGAATTTTGTTCTCATCATTAACGGCGCTATCGGAAAAATAGCAAAGATTTATGAAGAATATTTTTAATTGTTTTTATTTTATTGCTGTCATCAATATTACAAATATACCTTAGACAATATCTCCCTAAAATCATTGAACTTATTTCGCTTTTTGAGCCAGTATTAAGAATGCTTTTAACCTGAGTGAGCTGGCTTATCTATGAGTAAAATCTCTAATTTAGATATCTAATTTTACTAAAATTAGTACGAGTCACTCAAAGAAAGCAAAAAATTAAAATTTCAGCATTAAAATTCAGAGCTTTAAATGCTAAAGCTCTGAAATTAATAAGTTAACGTGTAATTTTCCACGTTTGATATGAATTATTGCTTTGACATCCAATCATTTGTAGGCGTGCCATACTATTTGCACCATCAGCGGCATCAAGGCATAGACCTGTTTTTAAGTTGATATATTGGCTTGTATGGGGGCTATACATCCATCGTTGACTGCTATCATTATTGCACGGCGCAACTTTAACAAAATTATCTTTAACATCGCCCATCAAACAAGCATCCCGATGAGTTAAGTATAAACGATGTGTGTGATCCGTACTCAGACGTTGATTGCCGTTGTTGGGATCGCATGAATACAATCCCATTTGTTGACCACCATTCAAGCTATCTGCACAAAAACCTCGTGCACCATTTTTCAAAATGAAAGGTTTTTGCTGGGTGTAATTGGCATTATTCACAGTAGAAATGCAAGTAGAATCATCCGTGCAATGCGCTGATGCCGCTTGTACACAATTTCCATAAGTTTTAGTCGTTTGTGATTTAGACTTAATTGAAGAGTTTGCTATTGCAGAATAGGTGGCAGAAACAGATGTATGAACATCATTACAACTGTTATAGCCATAAATACCGTTGGGTTGTTGGTGCTGTCTGAAATTTTCGGTAAATGTAGCTAAACTATCAAAACCACCCCAGGTCTGAGGCACATTGATTTTTGCAATTTCAAGTTGTTTACCAGTACTCATGTCTTTAACAAAAGCTGAGACTGTACTGTCATTATTTTTCACAATCTTAAAATTATATTTCGTGCCTTCTTTCCATTCATAAGGTAAGTCACATTGAACGCCATCACCTTCATGATCAAATTGTCTGCAATACGCAGGGTATCCTGATTTCCAAGATGTCGTTTTCCAGATTGAGAAATTTAAATACTTCTCATCATTGCTTCGTTGCTGTAATCCAACATAACCGATATTTCCATTTTTTAATGAAAATTGATTGGCCCAAAATGTATTACCATCATTTCCTGGCTCATTGGTAATGATGATTTGATTTTCAAGTGTTGCAAAGCCGTTAGCCGGAATATTGTTCCAATGGTAGTCAGTAGAAACCATTCCGCCTGCAACCACGGCATACGTATTCGAAACTCCAAGTAACAGAGAAGTACTTAAAGTGGTACGAATAATAAGATTGATTAAATTCATTGTTATATACTCATATGATTATAAAAATTAAGACTTAGATTCTTTAGTTTTACTTATGATTCTACAGTGATGAATACAATTTAGAATCACTATAAATAAATTTTATTAAAGTTTAACTAAACATTAAACATTTTGAAATGTTATAACATAACAATTATGATTTAGTTACATCAAAAATCAAGATCATTCATTGATTGCAATAAGCGATTAAATGATGTGGTTGAACATTAAAACGAGTAACTCACCATGAATATTGATTCTTCACAACCGTATAAATTACCTGTCACTGTGCTATCTGGATTTCTTGGTGCAGGAAAAACCACACTTTTAAATCATATTTTAAATAATAGAGAAGGAAAACGTGTCGCAGTAATTGTGAACGATATGTCAGAAGTCAATATTGATGCGGCTTTAGTGAGAGAAGGTGGGGCGGAATTATCACGAACGGAAGAAAAACTCGTTGAAATGAGTAATGGATGTATTTGCTGTACTTTGAGAGAAGATTTATTAGTAGAAGTAAGACGATTAGCGGAAGAGAAAAAATTTGATCAACTCGTCATTGAATCTACCGGAATATCAGAGCCTCTACCTGTAGCCGAAACATTTACCTTTGAAGATGAAGACGGCGTATCTCTAAATGAGTACGCTCGTTTAGATACCATGGTGACCGTAGTCGATGCATTCAATTTTTTACGTGATTATCGTTCATATGATCTTCTACATGATCGTGGCGAATCACTTGGAGAATTTGACCAACGTACTGTTGTGGATTTACTGATAGATCAAATCGAATTTTGTGATGTTATTATTCTAAACAAAACTGATTTAATCGATGAGCATCAGAAGTCCCAGCTTTATGCGATTCTCAAAAAGCTTAACCCTAGAGCAAAAATTGAGTCATCTACATTTGGTCAGGTTGAACTCGATAAAATACTCAACACACAGCTTTTTAATTTTGATGAAGCCTCACAAGCACCTGGTTGGTTAAAAGAGTTGAGAGGAGAGCATAAGCCTGAAACTGAAGAATATGGAATCGAAAGTTTCGTATATAGAGCAAGAAGACCCTTTCACCCACAACGTTTTTACAATTTTATCCATTCAGAATGGAAAGGTGTTATACGCTCAAAAGGATTTTTTTGGCTTGCTGCGGAACCAACAATGGCTATGTCTTGGTCACAAGCTGGAGGTATGGCTCGGCATGGTCAAGCAGGATATTGGTGGGCTTCGGTACCACAAGAGGAATGGCCACAAGATACGCAATCTATTCAGGCAATTGAATCGAGTTGGCATCCGGAAACGGGTGATGCCAGACAGGAAATTGTTTTAATTGGTCAAGAGATGGATAAAGAGCAATTAATCCAAAATTTTGATCAATGTTTACTTACTGATTCGGAGATGAGTTTAGGACCAATCGTTTGGTGTAATTTCTTTAACCCATTTGAAACTGAAAAAGAATTACTCGCCTAAATTGAGCAAGGAATTCCTTAACATATTAAGAGTAATCTGAGTTGTCCTGCATTATCTTTTGGAGCACGGTGAACACAAGGAAGTACTTTCTGATCAGGATGATCTACAGCCAAACGCCAGAGATGACCAATTCCTAAATTTAAAGGTGTTGCACCATTTTTAGGTTGATAGTGAAGATCCATATAGGTCTCTGCAAGAAAATCGTCAAACTCATGGTCTTCGCCATCAAACAATGATTTAATTTTTTGACGGATTTCTGGGATATGAATTTTTTGTTCAACCTGATCATTGGAAATAATATCGCTAGCCGCCCCGTAATAGGTACACAGATATGTATCCGTTGCTAATGGCGATCGATCTACATGAAAAGAATATACATCAGTGCTGATAAAATCCAATTCTTCATCACGCTGATATTCTTTGATTAAGTTTAAAGACTGCGATGCACCCAATTCGGTGAGCAACATTATATCATTAATAATAACGTCTCTCGCTTTGCTTGCAGAGTCTGAAAGTTTGAGTTGCTCTAATTGTGCGATGGAAATTTCAGTAATATCTTCTATGAGTGTAAGTTTTTCAACGATTTCTTTGAAATTGTAATCTAAATGCCTATACCAACATAAAGCATTGACATGGTCTTCAAAAACTTCATTCGCTAATGCTTGGAAAGTATTCACCAATTTGGCTTGAGGATATGAGTGAATGAGTTCGAGCATATGATCTAAAACTTTTTAAAAACATATTATAGCTTTTAGCTCTAGACTTGATAAGACTGGATTTAGATGATTGATCGTCGTTCAATGTAGTAGGAGAGTGGGGCTTCCACCCATAACTACACGATGTGAACAAAAACGATAGATACTCATTAAGGCTATTCTACAATTGGGTATAAAAAGTTAAACATAGCTTAAGTTTTTTGTTGGCTAGAATTTATGTTTAGCTCTTTGACGGAGAACATACAAATATAAGCTTTCTACTTTTTCACGTGCCCATGGTGTAGTCCGTAGAAATCGTAAAGATGATTTAACACTCGGGTCGATGCAAAAACAACGAATTTCAATTTTACGACTTAATCCTTCAAAGCCTCCGTAGTAATCCAATAACTCATCTAAAATGTCAGCAAGTTTTTTGCCATGTAAAGGGTCATTGGAGGTGTTCATAGTAGATCAACTGAATTGTGTAAGATGAGCATTATAACCTGAGCTAGACAAAAATTGAGAACGTTGCTGTATATACTCAATGGTCCATCAAAAATTACAGATTGTGTTTTAGTTTTTTTAATTTTTCAAATTGAATTCTAATCATTCGTTGTTTTATGCAATGTAACAAGACATTAGCTAGTATTGGTGCGCTGTTAAAGATATCCTATTTAACATAAAATGAAGTTATGCGACTTCAGAATGACAAAAGAGAATTATTATATGAAATTAGATGGTCTGGTTCCTTTATTTAATAGTATGAGAAGCCAAGGCATTCAACGATATAAATTTAATTTTAGAAAAAATAATGTAATTTTTGATGTGTTCTTTTTTATTGATGAATCACCGTTTATTCTCTTATTTGGTGTTCGTATAAAAAATTTTAGTTTTGTTGTTGAAGTCCAAAATGGCTTTTTAATCAATGATAAACTTCCTAGAGAGACTTATAAAAAACTTTGTGAAGTTTTAGGTATTAAATACGATCCTTTAAATAAGTTTTCCCCATTTGCTTTTTTTAATGAGTTCAATAAGGCTATTCCAGCAATTGCTTTAGAAACACAACGTGTATCATCTCAAGACATAGCTATATATAAAAGGGATGTAGAAGATGCAGATAAAATTTACTTTTATGGTTGGAATGATAATACCAAAGATGGTGGGCAAGTTACAGAAAAAAATCTTTTAAAGACACGAGAGTATTTGGGTTATAAAGCCTATGAATGGTGTCGAAAGAAAAATATTAGCAGTCGATGGACTGACCGAGAAGAATATGCAAAAGAAGCAGTATTCAGATTGTAAATATTATAAAATTCAACTAGGAAATCATTTGTTACAAAAAAAATAATTTTAGGCATATAGATAGCAAACTGGTTAAATTTAAATCAAAATATCTTAAATGTCATGTTTTTATCTCATTATTCCCGCTTATTTCTGCATATTCAAGTGAATTTGACCCAAGGTATAGGGTTGCAGTAATACTCTCTTAGACGCTCTCTGCGTCACATCTAGACGCTACAAACTTCCACTGTCATAGCTTTTATAATAAAATCATCCCAATGCTCAACATATAGTGGTTGAGCGGTTACCTGTGTACTAGATATAGAAAAAGAACTAGGTGGCCGCCTAGTTCCCTTTCATTCAAATCTAGAACACAACAAACCTTTAAGTGAGAGACGGAGATCAAAAATGTCACTCTTAAAAGCGTTAAACGAAGTGTTGAAGTTTAGAATTACATCTTATTCAAAATTTAGTCAAGCTGAATTTCGTTCGAGATGCTCATTCAAAAAGCCTCGTGATTATAGCGAAAAGCAAATCGAATTGAAATGCTTTACCTATATTAATGCTAGTTTAATTTCACGAGTATGACACTATAGTGATCAAAGTCTCTCTGTAATAAGAGGATTCCATTATGGAATTTTTAGACTTTGGTGATATGCCAAAAATGACTCCAATTATCGGGAAACTCCCGAAATTGGGTACAAATAAAGCTGAAATCTTAATGTTTTTATTGTCTGGTGATCAGCCGACAAATAAACAAATGGGTAACAAGCTTGATTGTGTTAGTTCAGCAGCCCGTATTTGTGAATTAAGGCAAGATGGGTGGTTAATTGAAGCACACAAAATCCCTTATCGAACAGAAATGGGGAAAGATGTTTATTATTGCAAATACTATATTATGAATTTGCAAGATGTTTTAACACATCCAAGGGTGCAACAATTTATTGAATGGCATCGTAAACGTAAGCAATAATTTAGGTAAAAAGCATCGTAAGATGCTTTTTATTTGTCTAAAAAAAAGAGTCCACGCTATCTAATGGTGGACTCTAGTCTTAAATTTAAGAATAAAAGGGTAGTTAGTCTTCCTTACCCAAAACTTCTTCTCGGTATTTTACAACTTCTTCTGCTTTTAGATTCTTCAAGTGATATTTGATCAGAGCATGTAGTACATCTAATTCTTTCATCAAAAGTTTTTTTTCAAAGACGAGTTTTATCTAAGATTTCTTGATACTGAATTTTTAGCCATCACAAATTATATAAACCCATATTCAGGGTTGTTGTTCTAGATATCATATTTAACATAATATACATTATGCGAAATCGTTTTAATTCAATCTTTGGTCAATCGACAAATCAATATTTCATGTGTATACATATGCTTAGTCAATTTTAAAGAAAATCGATTATGGATAATCAAAAAAGAATTCACGCTTTCACGGATGATATATTAGGTACGAGTGATGCGATTGAGCTCTCAAACAGAATTCAATCTAAAGACATCTCAATTGATGAAGTTATAAGAGCTACGATTGAACGCGCAAAATTCGTAAATCCTCTGCTAAATGCAATTGAATTCGAAAACTTCGAACAAATACTTAAATCGCCTACTTTTAAACCAAATCAGATTTTTTCTGCAATCCCTACATTTATTAAGGATAATTTGGATCTTATTGGTTTTCCTACGCAACAAGGATCAACATCGTTCAAATCCAAGGAAAAGATCAAAAATTCTAAAATTACTCAACAAATGTTAGATACAGGCTTAATTGCACTGGGTAAATCCAAAATGCCTGAATTTGGCTTAAATGCTTCAACAGAATTTAAGTCTGGGGATTACACACGCAATCCTTGGCATACTGATTATTCGTGTGGAGCTTCTTCAGGTGGAGCTGCGGCACTAGTAGCTTCAGGCGTAGTACCAATTGCACATGCAAATGATGGTGGTGGTTCGATACGAATTCCTGCAGCAAATTGCGGTTTAATCGGTTTAAAGCCGACACGTGGTCGTTGGTATCCAAATGAAGGTTCGCAGTATTTACCAATTGACCTTGTTTCAGATGGTGTTTTAACACGTTCTGTGCGGGATACCGCGTTTTTCTTTGCTGAAATGGAAAAACGATATAAGCCAAAAAAATTACCCGAAATTGGCTTAATCCAGCATCCATCCAACAAACCTTTAAGGATTGGCCTTGTTTATGATTCATTACAAACCAATACTGATGCTGAGACCCGTCAAACTATTGAGTCTACTGCTCAATTACTCAGGAATTTAGGTCATCATATTGAAGAATTCTCACTTCCTATTCCAGATTCGTTTGTAGATGATTTCAGCCACTACTGGGGTTTTTTATCATTTATGATTCAACAGTTTGGAAAACCGCTACTTGGCAAAGATTTTAACGTGAATGAGTTAGATCATCTAACAGTTGGGCTTGCAAAATTGTACAAGAAAAACTTCTATAAAACTCCTTTATTTCTGTACCGTTTAAAGCAAATCCAGCGCATCTATCAACAAATCTTCCTGCAATATGATGTCATCCTTTCGCCAGTTTTAGCGCATGTGTCGCCTCAAATTGGATATCTTTCACCTCAACTCGAATTTGATGTTTTATTTGAGCGTTTAAGGAATTATGTGGCATTCACACCTATTCAAAATATCGCAGGTGCTCCAGCGATATCATTGCCGATGGGTATGACCAAATTAGATTCAAGACCGATAGGTATTCAGCTTTCTGCTGATTTGGGACAAGAGCGTTTACTTATAAATCTCGCTTATCAGCTTGAACAGATACAACCTTTTAAAAAAATATATGATTAAAATCATACATTAAGGATCATTAATCAAATTCTTGATGATCCTTATCAACAATACTCAGTGCTTGTTTATCACTTTTTATGCATAATATATACATAAATGTGATTTAGAGATTTGTATGGATTTAACGAAGCATTCTGTGGAACGAATCATCCCAGCTTGGAAATGGTTAAAAAAATACAATACTCAAGATTTTAAATCTGATTTTCTTGCATCTGTGATCGTGCTTGCAATGCTTGTACCACAAGGCATGGCATATGCCATGATTGCAGGCTTACCTCCAATTATGGGGTTATATGCCAGTATTATCCCTATGATTGCTTATGCATTGATTGGAGGGAGTACTACCCTTTCAATTGGTCCAGTTGCATTAATCTCCATGATGACTTTTGCTACATTACAGCCATTATATGAAGTGGGTTCACCAGTCTATATTCAAGCTGCCTATTTGCTAGCAGTAATGGTTGGCATAATTTCATTTTTATTGGGGCTATTTAGATTTGGTTTTTTGATTCGTCTCATTAGCCATCCTGTGATTAAGAGTTTTATCATTGCTTCAGCTGTCTTAATTGCATTAGGTCAAATAAAATTTATTCTTAATATTCCATTGCAATCCAGTAATTTAATCGAATTTTTTACGAGTTTGGCTCAATACATTTCTTTATATGATTTGGCCAGCTTATCTTTGGGTTTAGCTTCAATTTTAGCGCTCATTTATTTACCACAATTATTTAAAATTCCAGCATTTTCAAATCATCAAAAAATGATGCAATTTATACAAAAAGCATTACCATTATGCTTAGTGCTATTTTCAATCTTACTGGTTCAGTCCTTTGATTTAACTGCCTATGGAATTAAAACAGTAGGTGAAATTCCAAGTGGATTACCCCCGATTCAAATGCCGTACTGGACTTGGGACATGGTAAAAATATTGCTTCCTGGCGCAGTAATGATCGCTATGGTGAGTTTCGTTGAATCTATTTCGATCGCGCAAGCTACGGCTTTTCAATCACGTAGCAATTTGAACAGTAATCAAGAGCTTGTTGCACTCGGTGTTGCAAATTTTGGCGCTGGAATCAGTGGCGCATTTCCTGTCACTGGTAGCTTATCACGTACAGTGGTCAATGCTGATGCTGGTGCTAAAACACCTATGGCTGGGGTTTTATCCTCGCTACTTATTATTGTGGTCAGTCTATATTTTACAAGCCTATTTGAATATTTACCTTTAGGAGTATTGGCTGCAACAATCATTGTGTCGATATGGAAACTTGTTGAAATTAAACCTTTTATAGCGGCTTGGAAATATTCTAAAGCAGATGGTTTAGCAATGGCACTCACATTTTTAGGAGTGCTGTGTATAGATATTACGACAGGCTTAATGGTGGGTATTATTTCAACATTTGTGTTGCTGTTGTGGAGAATTAGTCGTCCACATATTGCAGTGATTGGTCTCGTTGAAGGCACGCAGCATTTTAGAAATATTTCAAGGCACCAGGTTATTACCAGTAAAAGGCTTGTTTCGGTGAGAATTGATGAAAATTTGAGTTTTCTCAATGCAAACACCCTGAAGGAATTTATTATTTCAGAGGTTAGCCAACATGATGAGCTTCAACATGTTGTCATTAACTGTTCCAGTATTAGTAATATTGACTATTCAGCTTTAGAGACTCTTGAAGAAATGAATTCTGAGTTATCTAAACTCAATATTCAACTACACTTAAGCGAAGTTAAAGGTCCTGTTATGGATCGCTTAAATTCAACCAATTGGATACAACATCTGACAGGTAAAATATACCTCACTCATTTCCAAGCAGTGTATGAATTAGACCCGCATTTCAGCGAAAATAAATCATCTTTTGCATAAGAATTTGATATTCTTAAGTAAGAATTATCAAAAAAAATCCAGTGATTTTATTCACTTAATTTTTATTATGAATAAGTTTTATATTTAAAATCATTTTTAAGTATAGAATACCCCACTTATTTATCCGATTTTAAGCCAGACTCGGCATTATTAGGTTCAGTTATGTTCACTGCTCTAGCACGTTTGAGTTTAGTCACCAAAATCATTATCGCCATTATTCTTGGCGTTTTGGTGGCTATATTTTTTCCTCAAGTTGCACCACAATTAAGCTTGCTGGGTGATTTATTTATTAAAGCCCTTAAATCTGTTGCACCAATTCTTGTTTTTGTTTTGGTCCTTTCTTCGATTGCAAACTTTAAAGTTGGTGATAGCAGCAGTGCGAAAATCAAACCCATTATGATGATGTATGCCGTAGGTATGTTTTTATCTGCGTTAACTGCTGTCATTGTGAGTAATTTATTTCCAAGCACTCTTTTCTTAGATGTCGCTGCGCAAGCTGATTTACAACCACCTGGCAGCTTGACTGAAATTCTTAAAAATTTATTACTCAGTTTTGTTGCGAATCCTATCGTTGCATTAAGTGAAGCAAACTTTATTGGGATTTTGGGTTGGGCTGTTGCACTGGGTATAGCATTTCGTCATGCCACAGACACCACAAAACAGTGTCTGACGGATGCTGCGAATGCCGTGAATCACGTGATTCGTCTTGTCATCAGTTTTGCACCTTTCGGTATTTTTGGACTTGTTGCAGTGACTTTTGCAGATGCAGGTCTTAAAACCTTAGCAAGTTATGCACAATTATTGTCTGTTCTATTAGGGACTATGTTCTTTGTTGCACTTGTAATTAACCCAATTATGGTGGCATTTGTTACGCGTTCAAATCCTTATCCGTTGGTTATTCAATGTCTACGTGAAAGTGGGATCACCGCATTTTTCACCCGTAGTTCAGCAGCAAATATTCCGGTGAACTTGGATCTTGCCAAGCGTTTGGGCGTGAATGAATCGACAGCGAGTGTAGCAATCCCGTTGGGAGCTGCAATTAATATGGCGGGCGCATCAGTAACGATTACTGTATTAACATTAGCAGCGGTGAATACACTTGGTATTTCCGTTGACTTTACTACAATGCTTGTTCTTTCTGTTGTGGCTACTGTTTCTGCCTGCGGTGCTTCAGGTGTAGCGGGTGGTTCACTGTTATTGATTCCTGTCGCTTGTGGCTTATTCAATATTTCACCAGATGTGGCTATGCAAGTTGTAGCCATCGGTATGGTGATCAGTGTTCTACAAGATTCAACTGAAACAGCCCTCAACTCATCTACAGATGTATTGTTTACTGCTGCGGTTGATCGCGCTCCTTCAAAATAATATATTCATGGCATAAACTTTTAGAATGAAAGATATGCCATTTCAATTCCTTCCAAACTGGGTACAATTTGGGGCTTTCATGCTTGCATTAAATGCAGGCATGATCAACGTTTTGGGTCTCATTTCTCTATTACATCAGTCAGTTTCACATATGACAGGCAATGCAAGTCTGCTTGCGATCGGTATTATTGACCATGATTTCAAAGCTGTATTTTTTCTGATTCTTATTATCCTGAGTTATGTTTTAGGCTCTAGTTTTAGCGGTCTGATATTGGGGAATAGTCAATTTAAACTCGGACGCAGATATGGTCTACCATTGAGTTTAGTGACTTTTTTTATTCTGCTCTGTTGGGTATTTATTCCCTATTATCCTCGTTATGCACTGCTATGGGCATGTTGTGCGTTGGGTGTACAAAATGCCATGGTAAGTCATTATAAAGGTGCCATTATTCGCACGACTCACCTTTCTGGTGTCTTAACCGATCTTGGTTTAGCATTTGGATATTTTGTAAGAGGTCTTACAACGGAATCCAGAAAAGTTATTTTGCATTTAGTGATTTTATTTGGTTTTATTATTGGCAGTACTGTTGCGGCATTCAGCTATCCTTATTTACAATTAGAAGCGTTTTTAATTCCTGCAGGTTTAAGTTTTTTACTGACCCTGATCTATTGGATTTTATATTTCCGTCATTGTTATTTTCAAAAATCGTAGTTGGTATTACTCATGGTAAAAAATGCCTTGCAAGCACAATTGCTCAAAGCTGGTTTAGTCGATAAAAAAAAGGCTAAAAAACTTTCTAAACAAGCTGTGCATGAGCAACGCACGGGTCAAAGCAATGAAGCTGAGATTAAAGCTAAGATTGAACAAGATTTAAAGCAAAAATTAGAAAAAGATCAGAGTCTTAATCTTGAAATCAAACGCCAGCAAGATGAAAAAGCATTACGTGCAGCAGTAGTGCAAATGATTGGTCAACATAAAATCAAAGATATTGATGGTGAAATCAGCTACCAGTTCGTTGATGAAAATAAAATCAAGAAAATTTATATTAATCAACAAGTTTACAATGCACTCGTGGCAGGCACATTAGTCATCGCTAAAGATCAAGCCGGTTATGCAGTTCTACCAAGAGCGCTATCTGAGCGGATTAATGAAAAAGTCGAAGGATTTATTATTGTGAATAATGCTGAGAAAAATGAAGCTATTACAGATGAGGAAGATCCATATGCAGCTTATGTTATTCCAGATGATTTAATGTGGTAAATTACTCTAAAGCCTAATTTATTAGGCTTTTTTTTACGCTTAATGTGTGATTCAGATTGCGGTGTAGCAGGTATAAATTCACGATTAAGATGCTTTAAGTCATATTGCTGCTTCCAACCATCACGAGATGAGTCTATCAATTTTCTGCGCTCGCCTTCTATTCTCTAATTCGATTTTTTTTCAATTGATGGTATTTGGGGGAGCTCAAAAAAATAATGGATTGATTTTCTCATATTATTTTTTCATTTTCAAAATGCTGAAAATGAAAAAGCTCAATAATGCTTCTTTCAGGACCTTTCGTGTAGGTTAAGAATACAGTGAGATTGAGAATGAAAAAAAATCTGGTTACAAGATAAGCTTTATAATTTAAAAATGTAATGACGATAATCTAGGAAATTTTATAGTGTGACTTAATTCACATTAATTTTATTTAAAATAGAAGTTCATAAAATTTATTTCAAGTAATTAATTTAATCTATTCTGTTTGATAAACGTTAACTCTAATAAATTTAATAACTTAAACCATTAAGCTAATACCAATTCATTTAGAGGTGATCAAGTTGGACAGATTAAATTTTGTAACTCAAATCCAAGAATGGTCAGATCAATTTCCTTGGTTAGAGATGTTGACCTCTCTGAGCATTCTTATTCTCATTGCATTTATCGCAAATTTTATTGCTAAACAAGTGGTCGTCCGTGGTATTCGCAAAATTATTAGCAAACTACGTTTTAGTTATAGTGATGTCTTAGCGGAACATAGCGTTATTCGAAGAATTGCAAACATTGTCCCAGCATTGGTGATTATGAATGGAATTGTGACGGTTCCTCACCTGTCTGAAAAAGTCATTACATTGATTCAGATGTTTGCACAAGCCTTCATTTTCTTAACCATTGCCTTGGCAATTAGTCAGCTTCTCACCATTTTTAATATTATTTATCAACGTAATCCTAAATCTCACAATAAGCCAATTAAGGGTTATTTACAGTTAGTTAAACTCATTATTTTTGTTGTTTGTGCACTGATGGTCATAGGAACATTTCTTAAAAAAGATGTTTTCACGCTTTTGGCAGGTTTCGGGGCAATGGCAGCAGTGCTCATGCTGGTTTTCCAAAATACAATTCTATCTCTAGTGGCTTCAGTTCAAATCTCTTCATATGACATGGTTCGGATTGGTGATTGGATTGAAATGCCAACCTTAAATGCGGATGGCGATGTCATTGATATGTCATTACATACGGTGACCGTACAAAACTTTGATAAGACCTATACCACTATTCCGACCAATCGTTTGGTGACAGATACTTTTAAGAACTGGCGAGGTATGCAAGAGCAAGGTGTTCGTCGTATTAAACGTGCACTCTATATCGATCAAAATAGTGTTCACTTCTTATCTGCAATGGAATACAGCAAGCTCAAAGAATTTCTGATTCTAGAAAAATACCTAGATGAGAAACAAACCGAGTTAAAAAACTTTAATCAGCAATATGCAAATAATGGGGTCAATAACCAACGTCGTTTAACCAATTTGGGAACATTCCGCGCATATATTGAATACTATTTAAAAAATCATCCAGGTATTGCACAAAATCAGTCCTTAATCGTCCGTCAATTACAACCGACAGGTCAAGGTTTGCCTATAGAAATTTATGCTTTTACAAATACGACAGCATGGGTGGCTTATGAGGCGATCCAATCCGATATTTTCGATCATCTTTTGGCGATTCTTCCTGAGTTTGGATTAAAAATATTCCAGATTCCTTCTGGGAATGATTTCAAGATCCCTCAAGACACAGTAAACTGAGTTTTGATTAGATGAATTAAGATTGATCGTATGCTGCAGTGGTTTGAAAAACTCGTTGATCCATATCCATCCAAAGATTTAAATCAGCCCTTGCCGAAGAAATTTTTTCCATTTGTTTGGCAAGCAGCATCAGGAGTTAAGCGTTATCTCTTGGTGCTGGTGTTATTTACTGCAGCAACAGCTTCATTTGAAGCAATTTTCTTTTCCCAAATTGGTCATTTAGTTGATTGGTTATCCGCATCGACGCCTGAAAATTTTCTCGAAAATAACCAAACAAATTTATTGATTTTGTCTGGTTTTCTACTTGCTAATATTTTCTTTGCAAGTTTGCAATCAATCATAAGGCATCAGATTTTATTCAGTAGCTTTCCAATGCGCTTGCGTTGGCGTTTTCACAACTTATTACTTCTTCAAGGTTTAGACTTTTTTCACAATGATTTTGCAGGTCGATTGTCAGCTAAAGTCATGCAAACTTCACTTGCAGTTCGTGAATTTTGGGTAATTTTGGGGGATATCGTTACTTATGTGGTGATTTATTTTATTACCATCAGTGTGGTTTTAGGAAACGTCTCCCCTCTTCTCCTTATTCCCCTGATGGCATGGTTGATTTTATTCATTGGCGCGGCATCCTTCTTTATCCCGCGACTTGGAAAAATTTCAAAAAAGCAGGCTGATGCACGCGCGGTGATGACTGGTCGTGTGACAGATGCTTATACAAATATACAAACAGTAAAATTGTTTGCACATGCTGGTCGTGAAAGCCAATATGCCAAAGAGTCTATGCAACTTTTTATGAAGACGGTGTATACCCAGATGCGTCTGGGAACTGCTTATGAAATTAGCATTAATCTACTGACCGCAATTTTATTCTTTGGCGTTTTAGGTACAGCAGTTTGGCTTTGGTTTATTGGTGAAGCTAACATCGGTGTGATCGCCGCAACGACAGCCATGATTTTAAAGCTGAATAGTATGGCTTCTTTTATGATGTGGCAAACTTCAGCCTTATTTGAAAATATTGGTACCATCCAAGATGGGATGACCACGCTAGCAAAACCAATAGCAATTCAAGACAAAGAAGCTGCACTGCCACTCGAGGTACACTCTGGTGCGATTAAATTTGATAATGTGAGCTTTGCATATAATCAAAAAAATGTTATTAATCACTTGAATTTAGAAATTAAACCGGGTGAAAAAATTGGAATTGTCGGTCGGTCTGGTGCTGGAAAATCGACACTGATCCAACTACTACTTCATTTTTATCAAACCCAACAAGGTAAAATTTATATCGATGGCCAAGCGATTGATGAAGTCACCCAAGATAGTTTAAGAAAAAACATTGCTCTCGTGACGCAGGATACTTCTTTGCTGCATCGAAGTGTTGCTGAGAATATTAAATATGGTCGACCTGAAGCGACTGATGAAGAAATGTATGAAGCTGTCCGTAAAGCTCGAGCAGAAGAGTTTATTCCACAGCTTACAGATCTACGTGGTCAGACAGGATATGACGCTTATGTAGGTGAGCGTGGTGTAAAATTATCTGGTGGGCAAAGACAGCGTATAGCAATTGCACGGGTATTCCTAAAAGATGCTCCAATTTTGATTTTAGATGAAGCAACCAGCGCACTCGATTCAGAAGTGGAGGCTGCGATTCAGGCAAGCCTTGATGACCTGATGGAAGGTAAAACGGTAATTGCAATTGCACACCGACTTTCAACCATTGCTCAAATGGATCGATTAATTGTTTTGGATCAAGGAAACATCGTAGAACAAGGATCTCACGATGAGCTAATCCAACAGAATGGAATTTATGCCCAACTTTGGCAACGCCAAACGGGTGGATTTTTAGTTGAACAAAAAGTGAAAGACAAGGAATTAGACGAAGATGCTTTATCTTGATGATTTAAATGTGGGTGATCAGTTTAAAAGTCGTGAATATGAGTTAACACTCGAAGAAATTAAAGAATTTGCACAAAAATATGACCCTCAAGTCTTTCATACTGATGAAGAGGCTGCGAAAGATCATCCTATTTTTCAAGGTATCGCAGCCAGTGGTTGGCAAACTTCAGCCATTACCATGCGTCTCTGGACTGAATGTTTTCCAATTGCCAAGGGGCTTATCGGTTCAGAGTCAAGCTTAAGATGGCCAAAACCAGCTCGTGCAGGTGATCGTTTGCATGTGGAAGTTGAAATTGTTGCTATCAATCCTTCAAAAACAAAGCTAGATCGTGGAATTGTGAGTTATGTCACACAAACAAAAAATCAGCATGGTGATGTTTTGTTGATTTCAACCACAAAAATTGTCGTTTTTAAGGCTTAAACATCGGTTTCACACTAGATTTGTCCGACAAAATTGGTATTTTCTATCTGGAATTTATGTCAGTATTATTTTCACCAAAAATTATGAAAAAAATTGTGTAAAGCAATGGATCGCACATGAAAACAGTTTCAGTTCGCCCAGATTTAGGCATTCCAGGTGTTTACGGACTCTTACTTTTAGATGTTGTTTCTCGTTGGGGTTATAGTGCTGAGTCGCTATTCGCTCCCTTTGGATTCACCAACGAGCAACTTGCCGATCCTGAATTTAGAATTCCACTACATGTAGCGAATGAGATGATTATTCTCGCGCGCAAAATGACAGGTGAAAGTTCTCTTGGTTATCATCTTGGTAACCAAATGCGGATTTCTATCCATGGTTTTATTGGCTATGCCATTATGACTTCGAATGAGATTACTGATGCACTTATTTTAGCCAACCGCTTTATACAACTGCGTATGCCTTTTCTGCAATTTCATTTTTCGACATTTACAGAACAAGTTTCTTTGCAGTTACAATGTGATATTGATCTTGAACCGCTGAGAACTGAAATTGTCATGGCTTTGACTTTTGGTGTCATTACCATGGCAAAAGCACTGACAGGCATAAATGATTTGTATGGCGAAATTAATTTCGACTTTCCTAAACCTGAAGGCTTTGACAAATACATCAGTCGTCTACACCCTAAAACGATTATTCATTTTGACCAGACTCATTTTCTTGCCAGTTTCGATAAAAGTTATTTAGGCTTGAAGATGGTTAACGCAGATCCGATTGCCAGTCAAATTGCAATTAATCAGTGTGAAGCAGAACTATCAGAGCTTGGAGAACGCCGTCGAATTTCAATGCGTGTTCGCGATATTTTGACACATTCTGAACAGCACTATTTAAGTATTGAAAATGTGGCAGATCGCCTGCATATGTCTGATCGTACACTGAAACGTCAGTTGGCTGCAGAAGGAACTTCTTTTTCAACCTTAGTGGATGAAGTTCGATATCGTCATGCAACCTCCCTACTGTCACGTACTGACTATTCACTTGAACAAATCGCAGATGAACTCGGTTATTCAGATGTTGCGAATTTCAGTCGTGCATTTAAACGTTGGAGTGGTCGAAGTCCAAGCAGTTGGCGTAAAGATCCATATTTATAGAACTTTCGTTTTTAAATAAAACACTGTATAACACAAGAAAATTTTTCAAATCGAATTGAGGAGTCGTGATGAATCATCCTTCAGAGCTTAAATATGCTCGCACACACGAATGGGTACGTATTGAAGGTGATCTCGTTGTTACTGGGATCTCAGATCACGCACAAGATGCATTGGGTGATCTTGTCTATGTAGAAGCACCTGAAGTAGGTCGTGAGTTGACTGCTGGTGAACAAGCGGGTGTAGTTGAGTCTGTGAAAACAGCTTCTGATATTCATGCTCCTGTAAGTGGTGTAGTTGTAGAAATTAATGAAAATCTAGAAGATGATCCAGATTTTGTAAATGATGATCCCTATGGCAAAGGCTGGATCTACAAAATTAAACCATCTAATTTGGCAGATGTAGAACAACTTCTCTCAAATACAGATTATGAATCAGGTTTGTGATATTTATGACCAGTCTACGGACTGGTTTTTTATTTATACATTTTCGGATGAATGGCTCACTTTTTGCTGTAATTTTCATGTAATTTGATTATAATTAATTCAACTTCTCTCCCTACTTCATTGCTGACCAAAACCAAAAATAATTTTATTTGGCACAGATTGAAGCTTTTAATGGTTCAATATTTCAAGGTTGTCTATGTCTTCTATACATGCTGAGCATCTATGGAATAAATCTTTTATTCTGTGTCTAATTAATAACTTATTTATTTTCATCTTCTATTTTGCTCAGACAACGATATTGCCAATTTATATTCTGAATGATTTAAATGGTAATATTACCCAAGCTGGGCTTGCACTGACTTTGTTTCTAGCTTCATCGATCGCAATACGACCGTTTACCGGTCTCATTATCGAGAAGATTGGGCTTAAAAAAGCACTTTATATCTCTGAGTCATTTTTTGTACTGCTCTCTTTCGCTTATATCTTTGCTGATAATCTAACCCTATTACTGGTCATTCGGTTACTACAAGGAATTTGGTTCAGTATTTTGACCACTGCCATGATACCAATCGTCAATGACTTCATTCCAAATCAGCGTAAAGGTGAAGGCATGGGCTATTTTGTCATGTCAGTCAATCTTGCCATTGTACTAGGACCCATGTTGGGCTTGATTCTCATTCAACCATGGGGATATATTCCAGTGGCTACACTTTTAGCTGCAATTGTTTTTATTGGTTATTTGTTCTGCTTTTTGATTCCGATCCAAACACAATTTCAAACTGTTAAGCGCAAAACAAAAATTAGTGTTCATGATTTTGTTGAGATTAAAGCTTTACCTGTTGCGATGATGGCGATGCTCATCTCATTTTCTTATGCAAGTATCATGTCTTTTATCTCGACATATGCTGAATCAAAAAATTTATTGACCTATGCGAGCTTATTCTTTGCTGTTTTTGCAATTTCCATGATGCTTCTAAGACCCTTCACAGGAAAGTTATATGACTCTAAGGGTCCTGCCTACGTTGTCTATCCAGCGATTGTGAGCTTTAGCATTGGGCTATTCATTCTAAGCCAAATTCATTCTGCTGCCGGATTATTGATATCTGCTGTCTTTATTGGTATAGGCTTTGGGTCTGCTCAGCCATGTCTCCAAACGCAAGCCATTCAAGCTGTAGCACGTGAACGTGTTGGACATGCGAGTTCAACTTTTTACACCTTTTACGATATTGGCATCGCATTAGGTTCTTTTATTTTAGGTATTGTGATCACACACTATCAGTATTCGATTGCATATATATTATGCGCGATATTGACGCTATTAAGCTTGCTGTTTTACCGCTTCGTTGTTCAAACTAAAGTAAAAGCGTTCTAGAGAGCTAAAAATTTGTCCAAAAAAAAGCCTTCAGATGAAGGCTTTTTTATTTAATTAGCTCTCTGCATCTTCATCAAACATACTGAAGGTTTGTGAAGATGTTTCAGCATTCTCTCGGACGCGTGTACTTTTTAGCTTAATCTGTAGACGTAATTCATTTTTAGAGTCAGCATTACGAATGGCTTCATCATAACTGATCGCACCTTCGTTATATAAATCAAATAATGCTTGGTCAAATGTTTGCATACCAAGTTCTCGCGACTTGGTCATAATTTCTTTCAACTCATGAAAGTTACCTTTCAAAATCAAATCAGAAACTAAAGGTGTATTTAGCATGACTTCTACAGCAGCTCTACGTCCGACACCATCTTCAGTTCGAACTAAACGTTGAGAAATAATGGCTTTCATATTTGATGAAAGATCCATAAGCAACTGATTGCGCCGTTCTTCAGGGAAAAAGTTGATAATTCGATCTAAGGTTTGATTGGCATTATTCGAATGCAACGTGCCTAAGCACAGATGACCAGTCTCTGCAAAAGCGATCGCATGCTCCATGGTCTCCGTATCACGGATTTCGCCAATTAAAATTACATCTGGTGCCTGACGAAGTGTGTTTTTAAGCGCATTATGCCATGAGTGACAGTCCACTCCGACTTCTCGGTGAGTGACCATTGATTTTTTATGTTTATGCACGTATTCAACTGGATCTTCTACAGTAATGATGTGCCCTGCTGAGTTCTCATTACGGTAATCAATCATGGCAGCAAGTGAAGTAGATTTACCCGATCCAGTGCCACCAACCACTAGAATTAAACCTCGCTTTTCCATTACCACATCTTTCAATGTTTCTGGTAATTTCAACTTTTCAAAGTTTGGAATTTCAGAGGTAATGGTACGAATGACCATCCCTACATTAAGTTGCTGTTGAAAAACATTCACGCGAAAGCGCGATACATCTGGGACATTAATGGCAAAATTACATTCTAATTCACTCTCAAATTCTGCTCTTTGTTTTTCATTCATTAAGCTATAAGCGAATAGTTTTGTTTTTTCTGCAGTCAAAGCTTGAGAACTTAAAGGCTTCATTGAACCTTGATGTTTCATACTTGGAGGAAAATCAGCTGAAATAAATAAATCTGATCCCTCATGTTCAAAAACGCTTTTAAGCAATCTGAACATGAATTGCCGAGCTTCGCTAAGTAATTCATTACTGAACATTAATTTCCCCAAGTTATAAATATTAAATACTTAAAATACTAATAGAAATATAAGGTTATTTCAGCTGTTTCATCAAATATTTAATGCTTTGAACAAACATTCAAATCTTAAAGGCAAAAAAAAGAACCCATATTTCATGGGTTCTTTTTTACGAATTATATTAGGAGAGTTGTTGAGCAACATCCAAAATCAATTGCTCTGTACTTAACCAACCCAAGCATCCATCAGTCACTGATTGACCATAAGTCATGTGATCAGAAATTTTCTGATTGCCATCGACTAAAAAGCTTTCTAGCATGACGCCACGGACTTGTGTTTGAGGTCGTTCATTCACAATTTGCTTTAATACAGCAGGTTGATTCAATGGATTTTTAGCACTATTCCCATGGCTACAATCAATAATCAAAGCTGGTAATACATGGTTATTGTTTTCTTGAATCTTTTTAATTTCAGCGAATTGGTAATTTGTACCCTGATTCGATCCACGTAAGATCAAATGTGCGTGCGGATTACCCTTTGAAGATAAAATGCTTGGACCACCATCTTGACTTAAACCAAGAAATTGATGCGGTTGTGAAGCGGACTGAATGGCATCCAATGCAATTTGGATTGATCCATCTGTACCATTTTTGAACCCAATGCTATAAGGCATATGGCTAGATATTTCACGGTGAATTTGCGATTCGCTTGTTCTCGCCCCAATCGCGCTCCATGAAATCAAATCATCAAAATATCCTGTTGCCATTGGGCTTAAGATTTCTGTGGCCAACGGCAAACCCATTTCAGCAATTTGAATGAAGAGTGATCTAGACTGTTCAAGTCCTTTTTGCATATCTGCTGAACCATTTAAATCTGGATCATACAAGAAGCCTTTCCATCCTACAGTGGTGCGAGGTTTTTCAATATAAGTACGCATCACGATGAAAATCTGATCTTTGACTTGTTCTTGCAGTTGTTTTAATTTTTGTGCGTATTCGAGGGTTGCTTTAGGATCATGAATCGAACATGGACCAGTAATGACCAATAAACGTGGATCATGACCTGCTAAAATGTCTTGTATTGTTTGGCGATGTTGACGAATTTGAAGTGAAACTATCGGACTAACTGGTAAAGCTGATTTTAGTTCTAATGGTAAGCTTAATTTTTTTTCTAAAGTATGTTGAGCTGTGGTTATAAGCTGAGAATTAATTGCATTCATCTTGAATTCCTTTGGGCAGCAATTGCCCTATCTTTTATTTGAGCGTGAGGTGTCTATTGGCTGGGTTTTGTTCTTGACTAAAATAGAACCAATAACCGTTGCTAAAATAAAAAGTATTCAATGTTTTCATGAGATGCTCCTATATTTGTTGAGATGAAAAAAAACCTGATTGGTGTTGCCAATCAGGTATAAACTTGATGGGCAACATTTTTGTTGCCCGAACGCGTCTAGGCAACTAGATGTTAAATTGCCAAAAATAATAATAAGCGTTAGTAATCAAGTGTGTCGTTTTCATCAAATTATCTAAAATATAACCCTTAAAAGTAAAATACGCATAAATAGACTGATTGACAAGCAATTTATATAAAAAATATTGTTATATCAATCATAACTCAAATATATCAATGGTTTATTGCCTATCTGTAGGAAGCCAATCTTTTATAGCACATACTTGTTTGAGCATCAGTTGCTCAGCCTCAGACTTACAAATCGCTTGGCTAAATAAAAAGCCTTGACCATATGCACAGCCAACATCCTGAAGACTTAAGAGCTGTTGGCATGTTTCGACACCTTCTGCGATCACATCCAATGACAGAATAGGTCCGAGCTTAGCAATGCCCTCTACAATTGAATTGATTGACTTCTCCTCATTCATTCGATTCACAAAAGCATAATCAATCTTGAGACAGTCGACAGGATAATCTCTTAAATGCGTCATTGAAGAATGACCGGTTCCGAAATCATCCAATGAGATTCGAAGACCATAATTTTTGAGCTTTTGTAGTGCTCGAATCACAAATTCTATTCCACGCTCAGACAAAATATGTTCTGTAATCTCAACCTCGATTAAATGAGCAGGAATTTGATGTCGTTCTAAACGTTGAATCAACAATTCTGCATAATTGTCACGCATGAATTCAACTGGAGAGGCATTAATTGAGATCGGTACAAGTTGAACGCCCTTAGACATCCAATCTGCCATGTCACTGAAAATCTTTTGATGCATGATTTCACTGATTTTACTGGCCAGCTCATAATCGTTAAACGCTTCTGAGATTGAAGCTGGATAATGAAGTTGCTGCTGTGTATCATGCCAACGCATCAAAGCCTCAAATCCGATTAGCTGACAGTTATCTAAGCGAACCTTAGGTTGATAATACGGTTCGATTAAATTGTCCTGTATGATATAGCGAGCAGTATCAAGTTGTTGCATCTTCTTTTCAGCAAGTGCAAACATTTCGTCATCATACATACGATACCCACCACGACCTTTTTCTTTAAGATCATTTAGAGCGGTATCCGCACATTTCATCAATCCGAATACATCTTGAGCATCTTTAGGATAAATGGCACATCCAATACTCATCCCACTATTAATCACTTTTCCTGCATAAGTAATGGGGGCAATATTTTGTTTAAGCACTTTCTGTGTGGTTTGATGTAATTCTTCTTCTGAGGTCATCCCTGAGACAATAATTGCAAATTCATCTCCACCTAAACGTGAAACAATACACTTGCGATCCAAACTCTTTTGCAGACGTTTAGATAAGACTTTAAGTAGATGATCTCCAGCAGGATGACCTAAAGTATCGTTAATGTTTTTAAAATGATCGAGATCAATAAACATCATACCAATAAGTGTTTTTTCACGATTTGCTTGTGAAATCGCCGCTTTTAATTTATTTTTGAAGGCACGACGATTCATCAGACCAGTCAGATCATCATATTCACTGCTGATTTTTAGTTTAGCTTCGGCAACACGTTGACGGGTAATATCACGTGATACACAGAGAATACTGGTCGTATTTCCTTGTTCATCATGCACAGGTGTTAAAATATTATCCCAATACATCACAGTATCGCCGTGTGTGCTCATCCCCGCAAAACGGGCATTCTTCCCTCGAGCTGCTGTTTTAATCGCTTTTGCCCCCTGTTCACGTACTTCAGGTGGTAACAGCGTTAACCAATCCATTCCAAATTTCTTAACACGCTCTTGACCCAGTAATGCCATGCATCCAGATTTGTTCATGTGTTCAAGCTTGCCATCTGGTGTGATAATTTTTATACAGTCTACGCTGACATCGAGCATATCTGTATTCGCACGCAAGGCCTCAACAGTTTCACGCATTTTGATTGTACGATCATGGATATTTGTGCAACTTATCATCCAATTTTGCTGGTTGGATTGAATCACCTTAGGTTCAGCAAGCATTAAGAACCAAAGATATTCACCTGATTTATTTTTTACACGACACTCTTTTTCAAATTTCTGACCGTTTTTTTGAGCATCATTCCAAATCTGATAAAGATGTTCAGCATCATCAGGATGAACAAATTTAAGCCAGTCTACGTCACGTAAGATTTGCGTATCCGCACCGATATATTGTTTAAGTGCGAGATTACAATACCCTGAGTTGGTGTGACTGACCCAAATCAAATTGGGCAGTAAATCGAGTGCAAATTTAAAGTCATCTGACAGCGTTAGATGCAAAGGCACAGCTTTGGACTGTAAATGATCAGCTCTATTCAGATCCAGAATGCTCATAGTTCACCTATTCGAAAATAACAACCCATCAAAATGACGAATACAAAAATCAGCGTAAAATTTTAGAATTTAATTAATCAGTATTTAAATTTCGTTAATAATGATTATTAATCATCATTAATTTTAAAATACGTGATAATAATAACACTTAAATGGATTAAATTAATACAAATACCATTTCTGCATGATACATAATTTTTATCACTTGTGAATATTAAATAGACAAAATGCATAAAAAATAATGAAATACGACACAATAATGAATCGATTTGATAATTCGACATCTTAGAATTAAATAATTCCGATTTTAATTAAAAAAATACCTACTTATATTAAGTGGGTATAGATTAATATAAAAATAATCTAAACTTATTATTAATTTATTATAAAAAATCTTTAATGTTTTTGATAACCTCACTTGGTTTTTCTGCATGTAACCAATGTCCAGTGCCATCAATCGTCACAAATTTAGCTTTAGGATATTGGAACCGAATAAGATCGTTATCGCGCTCAAAATTAATATAATCGGATAATTCTCCTTTTAAAAACAAAGTTTCATTCGATTGTGGATTAAGACGTTCCCATGACAAAATCTGAAAATATTGTTGTTTAAGTGCATCTAAGTTGAATAGCCATTGTCCATTGCGGAAAGATTTGAGCAGAAATTGAATAACGCCAATTTCATTAATATATTTCTGCATCAACTCGGTTGCCTCCTTTCTCGAAACAACTTGAGCTTTTTGAACTTCTTCTAAAGCTTTGAAAATTTGATCATGATGAGATTTTTGATAAGCGACGGGTGCCATATCAAGTACAATCAACTTAACTACTCGATGTGGTACGAGGTTTGCTAAGTGCATGGCAACTTTCCCCCCCATCGAATGACCAATGATGTGAAATTGTTGCACATTCATATCATCTAAAGTTTCTACAACATCTTGCGCCATGAGTTGATAACTCATTTGATTAGAATGAGGTGATAAACCGTGATTACGCAAATCAATTTGGATGACATCATGCGTTTCCTGAAATGCTCTCGCGAGCATGCCGAGGTTCGATAAACTACCAAAAAGACCATGAATCAGAACAAGAGCAGGTTGACGTTGATTCGCATTTGATTTGGTGATCTCAGCATTTAGTCGCATGTATATACTCAAATAGCTTTAAAAATGTGATTCAAATTCTAACAGTTGAGTTTGTATTTTAGTGTTAATTTAATTTTTATTTATATAATTCAGCATATTAAAGACAATTAAAAAATTTCGGTTATAAGTAAAAGTATTGAGTTTTATAAAAATTAGTCCTGTAATTCGATCTTGTGATCGTGCAGAAATTATATATATTATCCGATTAAACTTTTTACTTTGAACATTTTAGGAAATTTAGACCATGTTTCATCATGTAGATGCTTATGCAGGTGACCCTATTCTTTCACTTATGGAAGAATATAGTAAAGATGAGCGTACTCAAAAAGTGAATTTGAGTATTGGTCTATATTATAACGAAGACAGTATTGTACCTCAGTTAAATGCGGTCAAAGCTGCGTACAAAAATATTGAACCGAGCAACGATAAAGTTAAACTTTATTTACCAATGGATGGTTTGAAATCTTATAACGAAGCGACTCAAACATTAGTTTTAGGTCCTGATAGTCAAGCACGTAAAGATGGTCGTGCTGTCACGATTCAGACACTTGGTGGCTCAGGCGCACTTAAAGTCGGTGCTGATTTTTTGAAAAAATATTTTCCTGAGTCAGATATCTGGGTAAGTCAGCCAACTTGGGATAATCATATCGCAATTTTTAATGGCGCTGGTATCCAATCTCATTTCTATCCTTATTTTGATGCTGATACAAATGGCGTTAACGTTCCAGCAATGCTTGAGGAATTAAAAACACTAAAAGCAAAAAGTATTGTTTTGCTTCATCCTTGCTGCCATAACCCAACTGGTGCAGATTTAACGCCAGCAGAATGGGATCAAGTGATCGAAGTACTTAAGACGAATGATCTTATTCCATTCCTTGACATCGCTTACCAAGGTTTCGGTAAAGGTCTTGAAGAAGATGCATACCTTATTCGTGCTTTAGATAAATCAGGTATGAATTTCATTGTGAGTAATTCATTCTCAAAAATCTTCTCACTGTATGGTGAGCGTGTCGGCGGCTTAACATTTGTCTGTGATGATCAAGCTACTGCTCAAAAAGTGCTTGGACAATTAAAAGCAACTGTACGCCGTATTTATTCTAGTCCAGCAAGCACAGGTGCATTGTTGGTTGAAAACGTGTTAAACAACGCAGATCTAACTGCTCAATGGCAAGCTGAATTACAAGAAATGCGTGAACGTATTATTAAAATGCGTGAATTGTTAAATGCTAAATTGAGTGCGGCTCTGCCTGAACGTGACTTTAGCTATCTAGTAAAACAACAAGGTATGTTCAGTTATACAGGTTTGACTGGCGAACAAGTGGATATTTTGAAAGATAAATATGGTATTTATTTAGTCCGTAGTGGCCGTATGTGCGCAGCAGGATTAAACTTGAATAATATTGATTATGTGGCTGAATCAATTGCAGAAGTTTTGAAAGCTACCGCTTAAAAACAAAAAACGGGCATATCGCCCGTTTTTTATTGCCCAATTAAAAATGTACAACTGTACGGATTGATTTACCTTCGTGCATTAAGTCAAAGGCTTTATTAATGTCTTCTAGCCCCATAGTATGAGTAACAAAAGGTTCTAATTGAATGTCACCCTTCATCGCATCTTCAACCATTTTTGGTAATTGAGTACGACCTTTTACACCACCAAATGCTGTACCCATCCATTTACGTCCAGTCACTAATTGGAATGGACGAGTTGAGATTTCTTGACCTGCACCAGCCACACCGATAATGACAGATTGCCCCCAACCACGGTGTGCACATTCAAGCGCTGAGCGCATTACGTTTGTATTACCGATACACTCAAATGAATGATCAACACCCCAGCCAGTCATCTCTACAATGACTTGTTGAATAGGTTGATCATAGTCCTGAGGATTGAGGAAATCTGTAGCACCAAACTGCTCAGCCAATTTAAATTTTTCTGGATTAGTATCCACTACAATAATTCGGCCAGCTTTGGCTTGTTTAGCACCTTGAACAACTGCTAAACCAATACCACCTAAACCGAACACAGCAACAGTATCACCTTCCTGTACTTTTGCAGTATTGTGAACCGCACCAATACCAGTCGTCACGCCACAACCCAATAAACAAACGTGTTCAGGGTTTGCTTCAGGATTAATTTTTGCTAACGATACTTCGGCAACAACTGTGTATTCACTGAATGTTGAACACCCCATATAATGGTAAATAGGTTCGCCGTTATAAGAGAATCGAGTCGTTCCATCAGGCATAACACCTTTACCTTGAGTGGCACGTACAGAGACACATAAGTTTGTTTTATTTGATTTACAGAACAAACATTCGCCACATTCTGCAGTATAAAGTGGAATGACATGATCACCTGGTTTTACACTGGTCACGCCTTCACCAACTTCAACCACAATACCTGCACCTTCGTGACCAAGTACCGCAGGGAATACGCCCTCTGGGTCTTCACCAGAAAGTGTAAATGCATCTGTATGACAAACACCTGTATGCGTAATTTTCACCAATACTTCACCAGCTTGTGGTGGAGCAACATCTAATTCAACAATTTGTAATGGCTGACCTGGACCGAATGCCACCGCTGCACGAGATTTCATGATGAAAACTTCCTTTGTAAATTAAGATTTAAAAGATAAGTTACAGTAACCGCTTTTGATAAAAACATTCAACTATTTGATTGATGATATTATAGCCATACAACTGAACAATAAGATTTAGGAACGACAGCTTTGATGCTTATGTTGCGACATATATTGTGTTTACTCACATTCTTTATTTTAACTGGATGTAATTTGGCGATGAATACAAGTATAAAACAAGCCCCAATCCAACCTCATACCACACTTTGGCTCAGCAATACACCAGAAACAAGACGCAATATTGAACAAGGTTTAACCGCATTTTTACCACTTCATGATCCTTTTATGAGTATGGCCTCACGTGTTCACTTAATACGTGAAGCGCAACATACGATAGACTTACAGTACTATATCTGGGAAAATGATGTGATTGGTCAGCATTTATTGTCTGACCTACTTAAAGCAGCTGATCGAAATGTGAAGGTTCGACTGTTAATTGATGATCAAAATGGCACTCAACTAGACTCGACCTTAAGCGCATTGTCTGAACATCCTAATATCGAAATTAAGCTATTCAATCCCTACAAATTTCGCAGCTTTAGAGTTTTGGATTACGTGTTTCGCTTTAATAAAGTCAATCATAGAATGCATAACAAACTGATTATTGCTGACGGAGCGATTGCTGTTACTGGGGGGCGTAATATCAGTAATGAATATTTTGATGCCAGTGACAATTTTCAATTCGCGGATATGGATATTTTATTTGCAGGTCAATCAGTTTCAGCTGCAAACACGGTGTTTCACCAATTTTGGAATGATGAGCTGAGTTATGATATTCAGCAAATAATTCCTGAGTCTCAAAAAGAATTAGCGCATTTAAGATCGCATTATTCAACCAAGCAAAATTTTCAAGGTGCTGAAACTAAAAAACGTATTGATCAAGCAGAACGTTTTTTAGAAGAAAATTTAAAAAAACATCCTATTCGCTGGTCTAAAGCTCATTTTGTTGCAGACAGCCCCAATAAAATCAGAGCGAAAGCTCAATCTCATGAACTGCTGTTTAATCAGTTCAAATCCATTATGGGGAAACCTGCTCAAGAAATAAACTTGGTGTCTGCCTATTTTGTTCCTACTGTTCATGGTGAGTCTTTACTCAAACAATTGAGTGAGCAGAATGTCAAAGTTCGAGTTTTAACAAACTCATATTTGGCAAATGATGTCCCGATTGTTCATGCATTTTATCAAAAATATCGAACCTCACTCTTAAGGTCAGATGTAAAACTTTACGAGTTTAAACCTTATATTGAACGGTCTGATCGGACTTGGTATGAAATTATGACGGGTAATGTTATTCCTGCGAAAGGAAAAAATGCGTCGCGGCTTCATGCTAAATTTTTTACTGTAGATGATAAAGTTTTTATTGGAACATTCAATTTTGATCCACGTTCAGCGTATTTGAATACTGAACTTGGACTGATCATTGAGTCAGCCGATTTTAAAACAGAGATATCTCAATCTTTAGATGAAAATCTTCCCAAAGTTGCCTATCAACTACATTTGGATGCACATCAAAACTTAAGATGGGAAGAACAACGAGGTGAAGAAAAGTTAATACATGATCATGACCCTGAAACGACTCGTTTTCAGAGATTTATGTTCAAGTCTTTGTCCTATCTCCCAATCGAATGGATGATGTAAATTCTTTGTTGTGACTGGTTTGTACAACCAGGATAAATTGCATTATTATTCACGTTTTATTTTTTGAACCCTTGGTTCTACTCTACTCCCATGCAATTTTTTGATCTTAGTCGACAGTATAATCTGAACGACATACTCACCCCTTTTTTATCACTTGAAGATTTATCTCAGCATGAATGGTATTTAGCTAAAATTAGTGTTGATTATGATTGCCTTACTGATGAAGACTTAGTTGAAGGTTCTATCACATTAAAATCTAACCATAATGTTCAAATTGAATTGGCTTGGTTAATTTTAGACAATGGTCATGAGTTACAAGTTTTGTTTAAAGGCATTGAAACCTCTGTCTCAGAACAAACGCTCGTGATTGTGAAGGGTGCCCGCTTAGTTGATGAAGAAGGACAAGAATTATCTGCTCAAGCATTATCTTTATGGATTGATGGTACTCTACTCAATATGCTTCCATATATTCGTAAAGAAATTAAATCACGTTTAAACTTGTGGGATTATGTAGATTATGATGTGTAATAAGCATCTCAATTGACTTTAACAGGTTGTTAAATTAATCCAATTGACTGGAAAAGTTCACGATAGTATTCGGCTTTCTTTTCAAGAGCTAAAGGATAAGCTCTTGAAGAAGATGGCATACGATGAATTCGGATATCTTTGTTATCAAATTGCAGATCCACGATTGTACCCATTTTAACTTTAGTGTGTACAGATGCATTCATTGACTTTAATAAGGTCTCAGTTGCTTTATCACCTGTGGTCATAATATCTCGACAATATGGAATTTTTTTAAGCAATAGAAACATATCTGTCGGTGTAACGATTTCTAGAAATTGATCTGAGGCATTGTCTTTCAAACGCCGTATTTGATAGGCTGTATCAAATATTGCAATGCCCAACTCATTTAGAAAATCTTTCAGCATTTGCTCTTTGAATTGTTTATTTTCACGGTCTAGAAAATAATGCGGGTCTTGAAAAAAGATCAACCCATATATTTTCCACATATCATTTTGAAAATTCGGATAATAAAAATCCATTTTCCATCTTGCTTTCGGCGGAGGAAAACTGCCAAGCATGAGCAAATTGGCTTGTTGAGGTACAAATGGCTCAAGTGGATGTGTTTCGATATCACTCATATCAAATTTCGGTCTAACTTTTCGATCTACAGTGATTTTGAATAATCGAACTAATTTTTTTTGCCCAAAGCTGATAGATTTCTTTACTTGGATGAAATCCATCCTCAGCCATCTTCAAATTGAGTTGTTTATACTCATCCAAATCATATTTAACCAATTCAAATTTTGGTTGTGGTTCAATCCAATTTTCCAATTCAACATTCATTTGATGGGCATATTTTCCAAACAACCAAGCTAAAGGATTTGGTAATGCAGGAAACTCATTCATCGGTGGAACTCCAGTCGCGATAATGAGCTTGGGTGAAAATTTCTCAGCGATCAGTGAATATAATTGTTCTTGTAGGCAGATCCATTTTTGTGGTGAGATGAGCTGTGTTACATCATTGACCCCTATCGAAGTTACTACAATATCAAACTGATCGTTATTAATAGCCTGTATAGTTCGAATTACATCTGAAGTACGATTTCCAGTTTTTGCAATTAATGACCAGCGAATTTGAAAATGATCTCTTAGTTCTTGTAACAATGTTCCGCTTAGCGCATCTTCTTGAAATTGCACACCCACACCAGCAGCAGCTGAATCACCTAAAATTAAAATTGATATTTGAGGGCCATTACCAACCAAACCATTTCTTTCCCCCAAAGCTTCTGCTAAACGAGGTGTATTTTTCTTGACTTGGTAGCCTTGCACAAGTAAAGCTGGAATGAGTGCGATTGTCGCTAATTTAAGAAACATGTATTTGATTTTAGGTTTTGATATTTCCTATTTTAAACGATTTTTTGATATTTTCATTGCTATTTATTATTGAAAATAATTATCATTTACATAATTAATTCAAAGCTAAAATCCATGAATCATCCTATCAAATTTTTTTGTATATTGATGTTAGTGAGTTCCGCAGTAAGTGCTGATCTCTCTGTAAATCATTCATTACAAGTCAGCACTCAATCCTATGCCCCTGTATGTGAGGATATGGATGCTAAAAGTAAGGTGCTTCAACAAATCCAAAAACAGATTCAGATGTATCCTGATCAAAAAAATCATCTCCTCGATCAATTTTGGTCGGAAATTCGTAAAAATCAAACCCCAATAATTGAAGATTTTAATGAAACACACCAACGTGTCATTTATTTATATCGTGGTGCAAAACACAATGTGCGATTAATCGGTGGTCCGAGTAATGATCATGAGTGGTTAACTCGACTTAAAGGTACTGATATTTGGTTTAAAGAAAGTATTGTCGATTCAAGATTTATCGGAAGTTATAGTTTTGCTGTGGATTCACCGAATATCGATGGATATTTATCAAATTACTGTCCACATTTAAACCCAAATTTAAAAGAATCACGAGATCAGCGTCGATCTATTTTAAAGGTACAACAACTCGACCCTTTCAATCCTCATAAGTGGTTTGATTCTAAAAACATTGCCTTAAAAACGAATACCACGCTGAGGAATGAAAATATCGCAAAACTCAGTCGAGCGCCCAATTTTATTGATCCAACTCAAATGGCTGAAAAAAGTGAAAAACAATTAGTTTCATCCGTGTTGAAAAGTAAAGTTTTGGGAAATGATCGTCTTATTCAGATTTATGCAACTCCACCTCAAGTCGGAAAATCATATATCACTCTGATTTTTTTTGATGGTGAGCAATATGCGCATTTAGTTAAAGTTCCCCAGATATTAGATCAGTTGGTTCAACAACAGCAACTCCCACCTATACAGGCTGTTTTTGTTGGACATCCTAATGATCAATTACGTGCTAAAGAACTTAGCCCCAATCCAGAATACACACAGTTTTTTCAAGAAGAATTATTGCCTTGGATCAGTCAACATTTGCCATACCAACGTGATGACAACAAAACAGTCTTATTGGGTTCAAGTTTAGGTGGTCTGAGTTCTGCTTATTTGGCGTTAAAAACATCCAATGATATTAGTCACGTCGTGCCACTTTCTGGTTCATTTTGGTGGAAATCTGATCCAAATGATACAATCAATGGTATGAGTAAACTGATCAGAGCTTCAACATTAGACAATACAAAGAAACTCAATTGGTATATTTCAGCCAATAGCTATGAATATTCGAGACAAAATAATAGCTTAAGCATTCTAGAAACCTCTCCGATTGTCGCTCAGGATTTAGTCGATCAGGGACACAATGTTCACTATCAACAATATATAGGCGGACATTCATATGCCGTTTGGCAAATCGTCATACAAGATGCTTTGAAATATTTCTTTAAAAATAAATCCCACTAAATGTGGGATTTATAAGACGTTCTTTTAACTCAGCTTATTGACGAGCTGAAGCGGTAAAACCTTCATTGCAAAACCCAATGGCAACCATGGCCACTTTGGTACATATGCTTTGACTGGTTGCTTTTCGATTGCTTCAGCTAATAGTCGTGATCCTGTGGCTTGATCGACCTCAAAAGGTAATTTTCCAGCACCTTCATTAATTTCAGTTCGAATGTAACCAGGATAAATCGTTGAAACTTTAATTGGTGTTCCAATAAGTTCAGCTCGAATCCCTTCGGCTAAATGCGCAATTCCCGCTTTACTGGCAGCATAAGCTGTAAGATGTTTTGGCATACCACGCAAAGCACTCATCGACGAAATTACAACTAAATGTCCTGAATTTTGAGATCTAAAAATTTCGACCGCTGCTTCACATTGTGCCATCGCAGAAATAAAATTAGTTTCAACTGTTGCTTTATTAATCGCAAAATTACCTTTACCGATACGACGTCCTTCGCCCACACCAGCATTGACTATCACTCGATCGATAGTGCCTAGCTCATCTTTAAACTCTTTAAATACACTGAAGACTTGCTCATCATCCGTGACATCCAATACCTTCGCACTTACTTTTACCTGATAGCGTTGTTCTATTTCATCTTTTAAAGCATACAACCTTTCTAAACGACGTGCACAGATCGCTAGGTTATATCCTTTTTTTGCAAACTCTTGTGCCATCCCAGCACCGATACCTGAGCTTGCACCTGTAATTAATATAGTTTTGTTCATTCCATTTTCTCTCTATGGCATATAGCCTTGATCAAATCCAAGTGAGCAAATCACGATCTTGTTCTTTTAAATAATGATGTTCATTTAAACTGAGTAATTGTGGTTCTGTACCAACCAATCTTAAGGTGGTAAAACTGGTATTGGTGATTGCCCAGTTCAATGCAAAAGTTTTGTCTGCACTTAAACCAAGTAAATGCCCTGCAACAACAGATATAACACCACCAGACGTATAAACCACGGCATAGCGAGGTTTTTCTGTTTCAAGTTGTATACATAGTTTGTTCAAGCCTTGAAGTACTCTTTGCTGAAATTGAGGCCAGCTTTCATCATAATCATGATGATGATCCCCCTTAGTCCAACGTTGAATTGCACCTTCAAAAATTTTTCCTAAATAGGCACGAGGATCTACCGCTTGACCAACATCTTTTTTAAGTAATGCAGGATCTGCAAAACGTGGTTCATATTTTGCAAACACTTGTTGATGATTGAACTCGTTCCAATGTGGATCGATATCAATATGACTGTCAGGAAAACACTCATTCAAAGAGATATCCGCCGTCTGCTGATGACGTTTCATCGAGCCAGCTAATACATAGGGCTGCTCTTGTATTAACTTTTGAAAATATTGCCCCAACACACGTGCTTGAACTTCACCTTTCTGAGAAAGCTGATCATAACTTTCAGCACCAAATGAAGCTTGACCATGTCTGACCAAATATATTGTCGTCATCTTGGCAGAATATCCTGTAATTTTGCGAGATAAGTTTTTGCAATTTCATTCGCTTCAAGCTTTTGTATACCTATGAGTTTTAAAGCACGAATATGTAATGCATGAATCACAATCCAAAAATCCTTAAATGCAGGATTATCCGTTTGTTTATGGTAATAACGATAATAAATTTGTTGTGCTATGACCGCTAATCTAAAGATCCCAAAAACTTCATAGAACGTCCAGTTAGATGGCTTTAGTCCTGTTTTTTCTAGGTAATAATCCACAACTTCTTTACGTGTAAACATGCCTTTAAGATGTGTAGGTTGTCGACGTGTCGATTTAAAGATCATATTGTCGTTTTCTTCAACCCAATATGCTAAGGCTGATCCTAAATCCATAAGTGGATCACCAATTGTCGCCATTTCCCAATCCAACACCCCGATGACCTCAGTAGGCTGTTGAGGATTCAAAATGACATTATCAAAACGCCAATCGTTGTGAATAATACAGTTGGTTGAATCCTCAGGAATATTGTCTTTAAGCCAATTTCGTACAAACTTAAAGGTCGGCACATTGATGGTATGGGCTTTGTCGTAGCGACTGTCCCAACCTTCGACCTGACGACGGCAGTAACCCTCACCTTTTCCAATTTGCTCAAGTGCTGTTCCTTGATAAGGAACTTGGTGCAATTCAATCAATTTATCTAAAACATTTATACAAAGCTGATGCACATCAAATTCAGTGAGTTTTAGTTCTGGTGGAAGCTTTGCCCTTGGTATAATTCCCTCGATTCGCTGCATCACATAAAAATCGCATCCGAGTACAGATTCATCCTGACATAATGCCAGCATTTTGGGCACGACTGGATATAGATCTTTTAAAGCTTTCTGAACATTATGTTCTCGAACCATATCATGAGCAGATTTGGCTTTGGTTCCTGCGGGTGGTCTTCTTAATATCAGATCTGCATTGCTATATTTGAGCCGGTATGTCCAGTTTGAAGCTCCACCAGAATATTGTGTAACTTCTACAGGCTCAATCACTTCCACGCCATTTTGATTTAACCAGTTTGTGACTGAAACGATATCGAGCTCTTCACCACGTCTGACTTGCCCTGCTGTATCTATAACTGACATATTTCTTCCTTAAATCGAGTGCTCATCTTATTGAGAATGACGAGTTGAAAAACCACGTTTCGCAAGTTCCAATTTTGCAATCATGCCTTTATGCACCTCATCTGGCCCATCTGCCAAACGTAATGCACGCGCTTGTGCAAAAAAACCTGTCAATGGCGTATCTCTAGATAGACCTGCACCGCCGTGAATTTGCATTGCCATATCGACAACTTTTTCCAAAACACTAGGTGCAACGACTTTAATTGCAGAGATTTCAGTGAGTGCAGCCATATTGCCCAGTTTATCCATTTTATATGCCGCATATAAGGTCAAAAGACGTGCTTGATCGATGGCAACACGTGCTTCCGCGACTCTTTCCAAATTACCACCAAGTTTCAAAATTTCCTTGCCGAATGCTTTTCTTTGCATTCCACGATCAATCATTAATTCCAATGATTTCTCAGCAGCCCCGATACAACGCATGCAATGATGAATACGTCCTGGACCAAGTCGCCCCTGTGCAATCTCAAACCCTTGACCTGCTCCACCAATAAAATGAGTGACTGGAACACGAACATTATTAAAGGTTACTTCTCCATGACCGTGTGGCGCATCATAATCACCAAATACAGGTAACATTCTTTCAATTTTCACGCCCTCAGTTTCAACTGGAACTAAAACCATTGAATGTTGTTGATGTCGACCTTTATTTGCGTCTGGTGTATGTGCCATAAATATAATGAGTTTTGCATTAGGATCGCCTAAGCCTGACGACCACCATTTGCGTCCATTTAAAACAATTTCGTCTCCCTCAATTACAGCAGTGGCTTGCATATTCGTTGCATCTGAAGAAGCAACTTCTGGTTCAGTCATGCAAAATACGGATCGAATTTTTCCGTCTAAAAGAGGTTTTAACCATTGCTCTTTTTGTTGTGCTGAGCCATAACGCCAAATTAACTCCATATTACCGCTATCTGGCGCATTACAATTGAAAACTGTAGGAGCCAATAAATTACGGCCAGTTAACTCAGCAATGTGTGCATATTCTTGAACTGTTAAACCTTGACCAAATTCTGGGTCTGGTAAAAAAAGATTCCACAGATTTTGTGATTTAGCTTTTTGTTTGAGTACTTCAAGTTCTGCTGGCCACGTCCATGATGTCCAATCATCACTTGGATTTAATTGATGAACTTTATGCCAAAATTCTTGTTCTATAGGCTCTATTTCGTCTTGAATAAAGCGTTGTGCTAAATCGTAAAAGTGTTTAGCTTTTTCCGTTAATTCAAACATTAATCCCTCAAACTATATTCTCGTCACGCTTTACATCAACATAGCTTGAAATCTACTATGAATAAAATGATTTATTTAAATATTACTTTATGAATAGAATTCATCAGGAATCTGTGGACCTGAGCGCTTTTTCACACATTGATATCAATCTATATCCATTATTTATTGCGATATACGAACATCAAAGTATCAGCAAAGCCGCAAATTTGATGTGTATTACACAATCTGCAGCCAGTCATGCTTTACAGCGATTAAGACTACAATTGAAAGATGATCTTTTTATCCGAAGTGGTATAAAGATGGTTGCGACACCCTTTTCACATCAAATTTATCCACGAATAAAAGAAACATTAATCGCAATTCAGCATATCTCGACTCATCATATATCTTTTGATCCACTGACGATTCAATCTATTCGTATAGCAATTCATGATGAAATTGAGCCTTTAATTTTTCCGCAGTTAATTCGTCATTTTCGTGATTTAGGACTAGCGACACGGTTTCAAAGTATCAAGTTAGATCGAACTAACTGGACAAAAGATTTATTATCACAGCAACTTGATTTAGTGGTCGATCTTCAACAGAAAGTTGATGAGAAAATTTATTTTAACGCTTTAGTGAATGATCGCTTTGTCATATGTGGTTTGACAACCATCGAAAATTTAGAACAATACAAACATGCCCAACATATTGGTGTTTCATCAAGGCATTCTGGTGTGCTTATTGAAGATTTACATTTTAAAAAGTTGAATATTCAACGTGATATTTTTTTACGCTGTCAACATTACTCAACAGCACTACAAATTTTGAAGGAGTATCCTGACACATTGTTAACCTTACCTTTTAGTATTTTAAAAAATTTGAAATTACCTCAAGATTTAAAAATTTCTGAACTCCCTGTTGAATTTCCTTTAATGAAAATGGGAATTTATTGGAATTCACAATTAGCATCACATCAAAAGTTTCAGTATTTAATTTCAGAAATTAATAAAATTTTTGCTTAGGCTATTTGTGGCGGTGATAGATGATAAAACTTAGGCTATTTAGTTGAAAATCTGTGTGAACACCATCTGTTCAATATTGAATCAAACACTCACTTCGAGTTGATTTATCATATTAAGGCTTGTTTTCTCTTGTGTTTTCTATGTTTGATCAACTCCCTGCATCATGGCTTATTGGGCTAGGTGCGATTTTATGCTTATTACTTCTTATCATTTTTAGACAAGTAAGAATTTATCTTCTTCAAGTATTTAAACCTTTTAAAAAAGGAAAAACTTATTGGTGCCGTGTTACAGCGGTGAGTGATGGTGACACCCTCTCCTGCCATCGTTTGAATTTAAGGCGTTCTAAAACTAAATTACGCTTTGCTTTTGTAGATGCGCCTGAATCTAATCAAAGTTACGGGCTTGAATCCCAACGCTTAGTTAAGAAAATGGTTCAAGGTAAAATTGTTCGTGTAAAAATCACGGATATAGATCGTTATGGACGTTGCGTGGGTGTGGTCTACCGCTATCGCAAGAATATGAATGAAGAATTAGTGAGGCGTGGTGGTGCGTGGGTTTACGAAGAATACATACGTGATCCAAAGCAATTAAAATATATGATCTCGCTACAAGATAATGCAAAACGCAATAAACGAGGTCTCTGGCGCGGGACCCGTCCTATTCGACCAAGTACTTTTAGAAAACAAAAAAACTAATATTTTCAGTACCCTGATTATCAATAAGTGCATTACGCTTGATTCGTCTAATAATTGAGCGTAAATTCAAGCCAACAAACTAGTTAGCTTGGTTAACTATATGCAAAACTCTCCCAAATTCCGTGTCGTATTGCTGCGAAGTGCGCGACTCTTTAGTGACCGTTTAAATGATATCTTGGCTCAATACCAACTGAACTATTCAATGTGGCAGTTGATTTATCATATCTATGATCATGACTCCATCACTTCAATTGATTTGGCTCATGAACTCAATGTTTCGAAACCATCAATTGCAAAACGCATTAATACTTTACATAAATTAGATGTTATTCAGTTTTTAGAATCATCTGATAAACGCCAAAAATTAATTCAATTAACCGAAAAAGGTAGAGATCTTTATCAAATTTGTACAATTCAGATTGATCAATTTGAACAACAGTTTTTGAATCAAGTAAATCCTGAAGACATTGCTCAAAGTGCTGAGACTCTTCAACTGTTTTTGTCTATTTTAGAGCGTGATAAAAGCTTAAATATTGTGGAGGAGTTATGAGTATTTCCTCAAATCAGGTTGATCAGCCTCTTTGGACACGTAATTTTATTTTGGTCAGTTTAATTAACTTTCAATTGGTACTGACTTTTTATCTTCTTGTTATTGTCATTGTGGGATTTTCGATAGCAGAACTTGGAGCGACGACGGCGCAGGCTGGTTTAGTATCAGGACTTTTTATTGTGGGTACACTGATTGGTCGTTTATTGGTGGCTAAATTCCTCGTTAAATTCGGTTCTAAAGTCACCATGCTGGTCGGACTCACTGGATTTCTGATATTTTCAGGCTTTTATTTTCTCCATTTAGAGGTTGGAACTTTATTAATCGTTCGATTCTTGCATGGCTTTATGATGGGGGTTGCCTCCACCGTATTTGGCACAATTATCGCTCAAATTATTCCAGCAACTCGTCGTGGTGAAGGTATAGGTTACTACAGTATGAGTAGTACTTTAGGAACTGCAATTGGACCATTTTTGGCAATCTGGCTAATGCTTCATGTCAGTTACAACATTATTTTTTCCCTATCTTCAATCCTTGCGGTTTTATGTTTAATTACAGCATTATTTATTCAAGTTCCTCAATTGCATCAGGTTTCGTCTATACCTGATCAGGCACATACTCAAAATAGTTTTCTATCTCAGTATATTGAAAAGAGCGCCTTACCCATTGCTCTGATCATGTTGGTAAGCTCCCTCTTCTACTCTGGTGTTCTATCGTTTATTAACTTTTATGCCAAAGAAATCGATCTGGTTGAAGCAGCATCGTTTTTCTTTCTCATTTATGCGTTAACAATTCTGCTCTCTCGTCCTATTACAGGACCACTGATGGATAAGAAAGGCGAAAATATAATTATGTATCCGGCCTTTCTCATTATGGCACTTGCATTCTTCTTGTTGAGCCAAGCTAACAGTTCGGGTCTTTTGTTGATTTGCGCAGGATTATTAGGTTTAGGATACGGTAATATCCAATCAATTTGCCAAACAATAGCAGTAAAAAGTACTAGTTTGGAACGAATGGGATTTGCAACCTCAACTTATTTTATCTTTTTAGATGCAGGTTTGGGATTCGGTCCTTATTTCTTAGGTTTAGCTTTAGATTTGATCAGTTACCAACAACTCTATTTATATAGTGCTATGGGTACTTTATTTTGCATTGTCTTATATTATGTATTACATGGGAATAAAGTTAGAAATGTGAATATTGCTTAGGCTATTTATGGGTTTAAAAAAAGCACTCCAATGAGTGCTTTTCCATATTTTATTTAAACATTTTAAAACGTGTGGCGTCGTCAATATAGCCTTTATCGAAAGCCTCTCCTTCTTTAGATCCAAATACCAATTGTGCGCGTAGTTTCCACGAAGCCGGTACAGCCCATTCAGATTGGACTTGATCATCTACAATCGGATTATAATGTTGAAGGTTTGCACCTAAACCTTCTGTATGTAAAGCTGTCCAAACCGCAAACTGTGCCATTGCTGTTGAATGTTCCGCCCAAATTGGGAAGTTTTCCGCATACGAAGGATATTTCTCTTGTAAGTCAGTGATTGTATCCATTTCTTCGAAAAATAATACAGTGCCTACGCCTGCAGCAAAGCTATCCATTTTTGCAGAAGTTTTTGCTGCACTCGCCTCGTCCTTCGCATATGACTTTAGCTTCTCTTTCACAAAGCCCCAAAACTTTTCATGTTCAGCGTTAAATAAAATCACCGCACGTGAAGATTGAGAGTTAAAAGATGATGGGCTTTGTTTAATCGCATTCTGAATAAGATCTGTTAAGTACTCAGGAGATTGTTCAACTGCTTTTCCTAAAGCATAAATCGTACGGCGTTTTTGAATTAAATCTAAAAATTGATTCGACATTTTCTGAAATCCTTTGGTATTTCCTCGGGGAAATACGATACTCTGACCTTTAATTCTTTAGAAATACTTAACCAAAGATTAAATATTCAACAAATCAAATATGTTGTAGTGTTACATTAAGCATTTATCAGACCAACATCTATCCATTTTGAACCCTAATTCGAAGATTTGATTTTATTCGTATTTTTTTTACCCAATAGTAAAAAGCCCTCCATGATAGAGGGCTTTTCTTGGCATATGTAAGCTTAAAATTTAGCTTCAAGAACCTGAGCCGATACTTGGTTTTTCCATAGGGAGCGTAAGGTTGGCAAATAGAATTTTTCACCTAACTCTACTAATTCAGCATCAATCGCCGTATGAACTTCATGCATGAACAAATAGTCTAAATCTACCGTACTGAGCTTAGGTTGTTCTTTAGAAAACTTTGCTCTTTTTTGTTGAGCAGTTTTTACTAGCTGATCTGCAAATTCACGATTTTTGAATTGTGTAATGGCATTTAGACGCAGTTCAATAACACCCCAACCTGTCAGTAGAAGTTTGAACGTTTCAAAATCTTTTGTTGTTGATTCCCACGTCATGTCTTCTAGATTTTCATCTTTAGGCAGAACAGGAAGTAGTAATTCCATGATACTTGGGAAGATTTTTTTAAAGTTAAGAATAAATTTAACAGGATGTTCACCTGGATAATCTTGAAATTGAACATTTTTTTGAACATCTGTTAAATATATATCGAGCATTGAAAATTTCCGTAGATTGGCTGTCTTAAGTCTAAGATAAGAACTTTGATACAACAGCAATTAAAAGCAATGTGTATTTTAACAATTGTGACGAGTTAATCAATCTCATAATAATTACATGACTATGTGATGAAGTTTTTACTTATTTTTTTAATGTTTTACAGTTATCGCATAATAAATCTTCCTCCGTTGAATATTTCGTTAATTTCTCTATTAATCTCATGATAGCTATCATTATTAGCCACCCTGAGCCCGTTAAAATTGTTAATGTAATGTTCCGAAGATTATTAAATTTATGTTTCTTTCTATTCTGAACTTCATCATCAATACCTTGCTTACAATTGATACATTCTGGTTCTTTGTTCTCTTCCCACCTTTTATGCAAAATTTCGAGTTGATTGTAAATTTTAGGACTATCAATCTCTCTTAAATATTCAATTACAGGTTGGAAGAGGTTGTAATTAGCTTTAAGTATTGATTTGAAACTACTTTTTATTAATTCTTCATCTAAGTTGTTATGTCTGATTCCAATTGCTACAAATTCCAAAAAATTTAATAAATATGTTACAGCCGATTTTTCCTCATCTTCCAATGAATTAAATTTTTCTCTAGTCAATTGCACTTTATCTTTCGACTCTACGTTTTGATCCTTCCCCAAATTCCTTCTTATTTTGGTTGCAATATCAACCTTAGCAATATACGCAGTAGAATTCCTACTATTCATCAATACTTGTACTGAATGACTTCTTATAGTGTTTATAATTTGCACCCTTGAAGTAAAAATCCAACCAAAAACGGCAGCTATAGCTGCTAAAACCGTAACTAATGCTGTCGTTTTAAACTGCCCATCTGTATTTTCTATATCAAAATTTAGAAATTTATAATCTTCAAAAAAACTTTTCCAAATTAATATTTCTACAAACGTGATACCTAATAAAATTAAGATGAGAAGGAGTTGATTACTACTTCTAATCTTAATAAAGAAATTATCTCTACGATAAATATAAAAATAAGCAATTACAGTGACATATGCAATAATCAAAAGATAAGTATAAAAGTAATTCAATTTTATTTTACTCAAAAATAAAGCACCCTAATGGATGCTTTATTACACAAATTTAAATGAGTCTCAACCTAATCCATAGCCTTCTTCAAGGATTAGACGAGCTTTATAATTATTCATGATTGTCTCCTTTATAAAAGCCTTAAGTGACGTATGAAAGGTCGTTATATAAATAGTATTCTGAAATGAATAATTGGTCAATATATTAAAGACAGTTGCTTGTCAATATATGTTATCAACATTCAAATCATAAAATTCACCAAATCAAAATCACTTCACATTAGGTGAAACCATATTCTCAGGTACAACGACTTCATCAAACTGCTCAGCTGTGACTAAATTCAGCTCTACAGCAACTTGTTTCAGAGTCTTTCCTTCCTTATAGGCAGTTTTCGCAACCTTAGCCGCGTTTTCATAACCAATCACAGGATTCAATGCAGTAACTAACATCAACGAGTTATGCAAGAAATAATCGATCTTATCTTGGTTTGGCTCAATCCCCACAGCACAATGCTCATTAAAGCTATTACATGCATCACCTAGCAGTTGAATTGATTGCAGTAAATTATAAGCAATAACCGGCATAAAAACATTTAGTTCAAAATTACCTGAAGCACCAGCGATATTAATTGTCGTGTCATTACCCAAAACCTGCGCAACAACCATCGTCATAGCTTCACTTTGAGTAGGATTCACCTTACCTGGCATAATACTCGAACCTGGTTCATTTTCAGGAATACGAATCTCCCCAAAACCACAACGAGGACCACTCGCTAACCAACGAATATCATTGGCAATCTTATTTAAACTCGCAGCAAGTGTTTTCAGTGCGCCAGAAGCAAATACTGCAGCATCACGTCCTGCTAGTGCTTCAAACTTATTTGGTGCAGTCACAAAAGGTAAACCCGTAAGCTCAGCCAATTTTTTTGCTGCATTTATAGCATAATCAGGATGAGCATTTAGACCTGTACCGACAGCTGTACCACCTAATGGCAATTCATATAACCCTTCTAAAGCTTGCTCTAGACGCTTTAATCCATGATCGAGTTGGGATACGTAACCACTGAATTCCTGGCCTAAAGTTAACGGCGTTGCATCTTGTAAATGTGTACGCCCAATCTTAACGATATTTGAAAATTCTTGAGACTTCTGATGTAAAGTTTCACGTAAAGCTTGAACTGCTGGAATCAGTAACTCATTGATCTGTAAACTAGCAGCGACATGAATCGCTGTTGGAAATGAATCATTTGTAGATTGAGCTCGATTAACATGATCATTTGGATGAACGGGTTTCTGTGCTCCAAGCGGATTACCCAGCTTTTGATTCGCAATATTTGCAATGACTTCATTACAGTTCATATTACTTTGAGTACCAGAACCTGTTTGCCATACCACTAATGGAAATTGACTGTCCCATTGCCCCGTAATCACTTCTTCTGCAGCACCCACAATATAATTCGCCAATTCAGCAGGAATCTGATTTAACTCAGCATTAGTAAGTGCAGAAGCTTTTTTGACCAGCCCCATACCACGGATCATCGCACGAGGAAGTCGCTCACCACCAATTTTGAAATTTTGCAAACTGCGCTGGGTTTGAGCCCCCCACATCGCATCACTTGGTACTTCTACATCACCCATCGTGTCGTGTTCTATACGTGTTTGCATATCAGCCTCAAATATTTCGCTATTCCTTGGAAGAATCATGTTTGATTCGGATTCATCCACCGTTGATTTGATGCTAATCAAAAAACCCATAAATGTAAATGATTATCATTTTAATTATTAAAGGTGCTTTGATAGTATCGCCATTGATCTTCAATCATTTGTTCTAGTGATCGATGTGCTTTCCATTGCAATAATTCTAATGCTTTTAAACTATTCGAACCAATTTGATCTAATTCTTGGAAAACATAATCAGTTTCCTCAGTTCTAATTTTTGTTTCAGTCACTTTTTCTACAGTATTAATCAAGTTTTGAATTGAACTTGGCTGACCTGCGATATCAAATGCTTCGCACGTTGATCTTTGATTAAATAACCACTTTAAAGTTGCAATGACTGCCTCGCACACATCAATGACATGCACAAAACTTCGTTCAACCGTTTGGTCTTTTGTCTTGGCATTCTTTTGTAATTGAATGGAATCGCGCTGCATGGCTGCGATTTGTAACACCAAAGGCAAAATATTTTTAGGTAAAGGGGCAACCACTTCACCCAAAACTCCATGTTCAAAAGCACCAGCTACATTTGCTAGTCTCAGGATCGCAATACTCCATTCTTCGTCCGTTTTAGAGGTATCACGGATGATCTCTTCGATCATTTGCTGGGATTTAATATAAGGGTTTGGATTGGCAAAATTGAGAGGATATTCTTCATTTAAATTCAAACTCGAAGTGCCATAAACCGCCATACTTGAAAGATGCAATAATGTTCGTACACCAGTTCGTTGCATTGCACGCATCAGACTCATAATGCAACTGACATTATCATTATAATATTCAAGCGGTTTTAAGCGAGACTCCTCTAAAGACTTAAATCCTGCAGTATGTATAACAGCACGGATTGAGTACTGCTCAAAAACTTTATTCAGAGCAGGCGTATTTCTAACATCTAGCTTTACAAAAGGTACATACATCCCAGAAATGTATTCAAGACGTTCAAGCGTTTGTAAATTCGCATTGGCAAGATTATCTACAATGACGACTTCTTGACCATGTGCCAATAAGCTTAAAACAACGTGTGAACCTATAAAGCCTAATCCACCTGTCACTAAAATCATTGTATACTACCTTTTTGTTTAAAAGCCTGAACAAGCTATTTTCAGTTTGATCACCCTATGCGAAGTTTTAAATGAGTACGTTATTACTAATTACCTCGGCACCTAGCTCAATCCATGCTTGGCATGCATTAGGACTCGCACAATCATTGCAAGCGAAAGGCGAAATTTTTCGAGTTTTCTTTTATCAAGACGGCGTTCAAGTTGCAAACAACTTACAGTGGTCGCCAGATGATCAAAGAAGTCTCACACAAGAGTGGCAAAAATTAAATATCAAACTTCCTGTTTGCGTAAGTGCTGCCCTAGCACGTGGAATCACTGATGCTGAAAATGCTCAACGCCATCACATTGAGTCCCATAATCTGGCTGAAGGTTTTCAGCTGGTAGGACTCGGTGAATTGGCAGATGCTGTCTCATCTTCAGCACGTCTAGTTCAATTCTAAATTATTCATTTTTCATTGATTGTTGCAATTGAAAGGTAAATTGTGTGAAATCTGTACTGGTTATATTAACCCAATCAAATCTCAACTCGCTACAAGTTCATGAGAGCCTTTCTGCAACCATGGTTTTAGCAACTTTTGGCGCTGAAGTAAAAGTTTTATTGCAAGGCTCAGCCTTAAGTTTACTCCGTTCCGAATTAAGCTTCGAACCCATTAAACATGCGTTTAAACTGGCTTCCAACCTCGTCGATAGCTTTGAGTTTTACGATCTAAGCCCTATTTTGGTTGAATCCAATCAACAAGATAATCCCTTTGTTCAACATACTACGCATGAGATTAAATTTATTGAATTTAATAAAGAGTTAATTCAAAGCTTTGACCATGTGCTGCATTGGTAACTCATATGACCGATAAAACACTTTATTTAATACAATCTCAATTTGCAAATACAGAACATTGTATTCAAAAGGTTCAAAAGACATTGGATAGCAATGATGCTTTAGTCCTTATGGGGGATGCGGTGTTGGCATTGTTTACACCATCTTTACTTACGATTCAAAACAAGGTCTACGTTTTAGATCGAGATGCTGAGTTATTACCTTCACATCTATTGAACGGCGATTATTTTCAAATTGAAGTGATTGATTACACCACTTTTGCAGATATCATTCTGGGCTTTACACGCTGTATTAGCCTTAAATAAAACAAATTTATTGACTTAGGTTTTACCATGACCACTGAATTATCCCTTGAACTCGATCAAGATGGTCATTTAGTTGACTATACCATTTGGAATGAAAATGTAGCGCAAGTACTCGCGAATACGCTCGATCTTGAGCTAACAGCTTGGCATTTCGAAGTATTGCATGCGGTTCGCCAGTTCTACGCTCAATTTGGCCATTCTCCTGCAACTCGTCCCTTAATTAAATTTTTAATGAAACACGTCAGCGCTGACATTGATAATGCAGTATTGCAAGAAAGGTTTAAAACAGGCCTAGTTGCTCGCCATCTAAGTCGATTAGCCGGAATACCAAAACCAGCCAATTGTCTGTAAGCCAAAGCTACTTTTTTGATTTACATAGTATAGTGAGTCAGTTCAGTTCGTAGCTTAAAAAATGAATTAATCAGTGAAATAGATATTAAAAAACCCGCTATGCAGCGGGTTTAGACATCACCTAGACTAATGATGGTTAAGATGTCGCGTGTCAATCAGGGAAATTGGAATACGTCAACTCAACGCAAAAAATTATAATAAAGTTCGAGTTATCAATTCAGTCCAAATTCATATCAATATCTGACAAATTTGCTAGTTTGCGCTACACCAATCATCAATTGTCATGCCCGATTGTTGAAAACTCGTAGATTGCTGATTTAAATAAAATTGCGCAATACGCTTCATTACATGTGCTTGTTCAACTTGAATAAAATGGTCTGCTAAACCAACAATGTTTTGATAGGCCTTTAACCTTCCGCATAAAGCAAGTTGTTGCTCCATCGGTGTGGCTGTACTGTGTTCATCATCTAAAATTTGCTTGGTTTGTTCGATCAGCTGCATTTCATGATCCAGTTTTTGCTGATACGCCATTTGTTGTGCATCAATCAAATCATTCGCTACAACCTGTTGTGATATAACAAAACTTAAACCTACAAAAATCAACCTCACCCATAACATGCGCATTAGATTCCTAAATCAGGCTCAGCTTTCCAAACATCCTCATAATCATCTCGATCAATCATAAAACGGAAACCTGTTTCCAATGCAAGAAATGGAATGGCATCGGGTAAAATTTCTTCAAGCTCTTTCACCGTCATAGTCTCAAAAAAATCTTCGCCCTCGCCTAATTCACCACCATAAATAAACCATGCCACTTTCTCACCTGGTTCAGGCTTATTACGTAAACCGACGATTGGCTCTTGATCTAAAGTATGCTTAGCCACAGCTACAACATCATCTTCATTCACTTTGATGTAAGCAGAATCAAACTCCTCACAGACTAATTTTTGCTCTTCAATAAAATCTTGCAACATGGATGATTCCATTTTCATCATAAATTCAGACCTAATTTTAAGCATAGTGTCGTATAAGCACAATCAATCCGACGAAACAATCTGTTTTTACAATGTTTTTTTTGCTATCTTGATTTTGTTACATATTCAAGATTAAATGGGGGGAATTTCATATGAGCAGCAATTCAAATATTTCAGCAACAAATACCGCTTCTCTACATGGTGGTAAACGTGCCAATGCAGGTCGAAAATCACAGTTTTCAGAAAAAACAGTAGTAATGCGTGTTCCTGAATCAAAAGTGATTCAAATTAAAGAATGGTTAAAAATACGACCTGAAGATGATTTCAATCAACAAATTGAAATTTCACCAATCCAATTTAGAACACGTTTAAAAATCGCCTATCCTATTGAATCTGTGGCAGCAGGTTTCCCTTCCCCAGCACAAGATTATGTAGAAGGACATATTGATCTAAATGAATACTTGGTTCACAACGTAGCATCTACTTTTATACTACGCGTAAATTCTTTATCAATGAAAAATGCAGGGATTGAAGTTGGTGATCAAATCTTGATTGACCGGAGTTTGAATGCAGAACATGGTGATATCGTCTTGGCGCTGATTAATAATGAATTCACAGTAAAAAGATTAATGTTAGAAAAACAAAATGATGGAACGATCCTTTTATGGTTAAAAGCCGAGAATCCAGACTACCCTGACATCTATCCTCGTAGCGAAGAACAAATCATGGTCTGGGGTGTAGTGACTTGTATTTTAAAAAAACTGAAATAAATTGATCTAAGCAGTTCACCCTACTCCTATGCAAAATATTTATCATCAAGAGATTTTTGCGCTCATTGATATTAATAACTGCTATGTCAGTTGTGAGCGTGTATTTAATCCAAGTTTAAATGGTCAACCGGTCGTTGTTTTAAGTAATAACGATGGTTGTGTCGTATCTCGTAGTGAGGAAGCAAAAGCTCTCAATATTGGCATGGCCGTGCCATGGTATGAAATTGAAAAAGATATGCTTAAAGCTGGTGTTAAAGTATTTTCAAGCAATTATGCCCTCTACGGCGATATGTCTAGTCGTTTTTTCACTATTTTAGAGCAACACTTTCATGCAGATTCAGATCTAGAGCCCTATTCAATTGATGAATGTTTTATTCGTCTAACACATTATCAAAGTCTTTTTGATTTAGAAAAATTTTGTCGAGAATTAGTCGACCGTATTCAACAATGGATCGGTTTACCTTGTTGTATCGGGATTGGTTACAGTAAAACACAAGCTAAACTCGCCAATCACTTTGCCAAAAAACGTTCTGGTTTTAACCGAGTGTGTTCTTTATTGGATTTGGATCCATGCAGTTTTGATCAATTACTTATAGAAACCTCAGTATCGGAAATTTGGGGCGTAGGTCGAAAAATTAGTAAACAACTTGAAAGTTACGGTATTTATAATTGCTATGACTTAACTTTTGCCAATGAACACTATTTGATGAAGCAGTTTTCAGTGCTCATGGGGCGTACCATTCGTGAGCTAAAAGGTCAGTCCTGTATTTCACTAGAAGATCCTTATTTACCGTCTAAACGAATCTTAGCATCACGAAGTTTTGCATCAGCATTAAAGGATAAAGCATTAATCAAGCAAGCCATGATTTTTCATTTAAGTCGGGCTCATGAACGTTTAAGCAAGCAAGAACAATTATGCGCCTGTGTCCATGTGTCTCTTTATGAAAAAATTCCAGTAAAACCATTCAAGAAATCACATTCTCATGTAATTGGTTTGGAATATCCGACGGATGATTTATTACTCTTGACGCATGCAGCACAACAGCAAATTGATGTTTTATTTAAAGAAAATATACGTTATGTAAAAGTTTCCGTCATGTTTTCTGCTTTGAGTGCTAAAAAAACACATACACATGACCTTTGGCAGCCTCATGATTTAATCCAGCAGCGAGATTCACTCATGACAACAATTGGCGCTATGAAAAACCGCTTTGGAAAGCATTGTATTCAAGTGGGCTATCATACCAATCAACAACAATGGAAAATGAAGCAATTACACCACTCTCCACGCTATACCCACCTCATGGTCAGAAATGCTAACTATTGATGACTCACATATGGCGGTTACACAAAACAAATGAATACTTTTGGTCAATTCGGTTTAAAATAGCAGACTCGAAGAATTAAAAGAAAAATGTAATTTTTTAACATTGCCAATTGACTGCAAAGTTCTCAAAATACAGCTCATTGACGACATTGTTTTTTTGCTATTTTTGAAACAAAATATAAATGAAAAGCTTAAAAACATGCCATAATATGCAAACTTTGCAGACATCTTGCAAGGTTATATTGCAACTTTCATATTGGAGCTGTCTTCATGAGTTCGACCATTTTGGTCATACATGGACCAAATTTAAACTTGCTAGGAAAGCGAGAACCTGAAGTTTACGGACATTTAACTTTAGACGATATCAATCATCAACTCATACAGCAAGCTCAAGAAAGTTCAATTCAACTTGAAACCTTCCAAAGCAATTGGGAAGGTGCCATTGTCGACCGAATTCATCAAGCCCAGATTGATGGTATAAAATTTATCATCATCAATCCTGCTGCACTGACCCACACCTCAGTAGCAGTACGTGATGCCCTATTAGGTGTTGCGATCCCATTTATTGAAGTTCACCTTTCAAATGTTCACGCACGTGAAGCATTTAGACACCACTCTTATCTCTCAGATAAAGCTGTCGGTGTCATTTGTGGACTAGGCGCACAGGGTTATTCATTTGCATTAACTCATGCCGTGCAAAAAATTCAAACTTCTACACATCTTTAACCTTAGGAATACGAATTCATGGATATTCGCAAAATTAAAAAGCTCATCGACTTAATGATTGAATCGGATCTTCAATCTATTGAAGTAAAAGAAGGTGATCAATCCATTGCTTTAGCGCGTCGTAATCCTATCGTAGCCGCTGGTGTTGCACCAATACAATCTGCTGCGCCAGAAGCTCCAGTTGTGAAACCAGCTTCTCGTGGTGCTGTTGAAACCTCACCAATGGTTGGCGTGTTCTATGCTGCACCAAGTCCAGGCGAAGCACCATTTGTAAATGTAGGACAAACTGTTTCAGCAGGCGAAACGCTTGGAATTATTGAAGCAATGAAAATCATGAACCCAATTGAGGCAACTCAAAGTGGTGTGATTGAAGAAATTTTAGTTAAAAATGGTGATGTAATCCAATTCGGTCAACCTTTATTCCGCTACCGCGCGTAATCGTTGGGGGTTGGTATGTTGCAAAAAGTTCTCATTGCCAACCGAGGTGAAATTGCACTGCGTATTACACGTGCTTGCAAAACACTCGGTATTAAAACAGTCGGTATCTACTCGGATGCCGATAAAGACCTCATGCATTTACGCTTTGTTGATGAAGCCGTTTGTATTGGTCCTGGTGCAAGTAGCGAAAGTTATCTAAATATTCCTGCAATTATTACAGCAGCGGAAGTGACTGGTGCAGATGCAATTCATCCAGGTTATGGCTTTTTATCAGAAAATGCTGAATTTGCTGAGATTGTAGAAAGTTCTGGTTTTATCTTTATTGGTCCACGTCCTGAACATATTCGCCTTATGGGGAATAAAGTGTCAGCGATTATGGCGATGCGTAAAGCTGGTGTACCAACCGTTCCAGGTTCAGCTCATGCTGTAACACCAAACAATGCCTTGGCCGAAGCAAAAGAGATTGGCTTCCCACTTATCGTTAAAGCTGCTGCTGGTGGTGGCGGTCGCGGTATGCGAATTGTTGAACGTGTTGATACACTGTTGGAGTCTGTACAAGCAGCTCAACGTGATGCTGAAATGTGGTTCGGTGATGATACGGTTTACATGGAACGTTTCCTTCAAAAGCCACGCCATGTTGAAGTACAGGTGATTGGCGATGGTAATGGTCACGCCGTACATTTATATGATCGTGACTGTTCATTACAACGTCGTCATCAAAAAGTGCTTGAGGAAGCTCCTGCTCCGAACCTTCCAGAAGAAGCTCGTGCTGAAATTTTAGCAGCTTGCGTAAAAGCATGCGAATTAATGCAGTATCGTGGCGCAGGCACGTTCGAATTCTTATTTGAAGATGGTGAGTTCTTCTTTATTGAGATGAATACACGTGTTCAAGTAGAACATCCTGTGACTGAAATGGTAACGGGTGTCGATATTATTGAACAACAGCTTCGTGTAGCCGCTGGTCTTGGTTTAAATCTAGAACAAGATCAAATCAAAGTACACGGTCATGCAATTGAATGCCGTATTAATGCAGAAGATCCAACCACCTTCCTTCCATCACCAGGTAAAATCGAGCAATTCTACACACCAGGTGGTGCAGGCATCCGTTTAGATTCTCATATCTATCCAGGTTATAGCATTCCACCTTACTATGATTCGATGATTGCTAAACTAATCGCACATGGTAAAGATCGCGAAACCGCTTTGGCTCGTATGAAACAAGCCTTAGATGAAATGATCTTAACTGGAATCAAAACCAATATTCCGCTACACAAAGATCTCATCCTTGAAGATAAGAACTTTGCAGAACAGGCTATGGATATTCACTACTTAGAGAAACATTTGTTGAAACAGGTACAAGGACATAGCGAAGCTGAGTAATTACAGCTTTACAAGATGAATAAAAAAGCCTCTTTTTCAAGAGGCTTTTTTATTATTGAAGAATAGACTGCAAAGATTTTAGCTTAAGGCAATATACGATTAAGTTTTGCAAAACATTGTCCACCCTTTTCAGATGCACAGAAATTGATTTGATTCGGATTGTCCCATTTTACAAAATATTGAGACAAATCTCCTGCCTGATCTACTTGATTACCAGAGCAGTCTTTTTCGTTGTTCTCATAATTGACTTGCATGACCAAGGTAGGCAACAAGCCCGAAGAGCTGTCTTGAGATGGTTGATACTCAAATAAACCGACAGACCACTCTTTAGCACTATTCACGACCACCTCATTGTTACCACGGAAATTATAATACTCAACACATTTTTTATTATTTGGAATTTCCATTCCCCATAAACCTAAAATTTCTGGGCGCATGTTGATTCGAATATTATTTTCAGGCTGTTGTAAATCAGCACCTTTAGCTTGCGCTTGGACATTTTGATCGGCAGAAGAAAAAGACGTCATTAATAAAAGTAAAGGTGCAAAAAAAACTGTTTTTTTCATACAACATCTATAGGTCAACGTTTAGAGCTAAATTAGCACATTTCAGCAAGAAAACTCATAGAATTAACGTGATAAGAACAATTTTATATAAGAAAATGAATTCCCTATTGATGAACTTTAAATCATCAGCAGTTTAATGCGATCTATTGATTTATTAGTCCAAAAATATATTCTTATCAGAATAATATTCATTCTATACCTCACAGAAAGCTTAAAAATATAAGATTTTATGCAAGGGAATATACGTTAAGTATGACCATATGGATACGAACAGAGCTGATTAAAAACAATGCACAATCTTTTTTGATTGTCATGCTCATCATTACACTTTGTGCTTTGGCTGGAATACTTGGTCGACCTCTCTCATTTCTTGCAATTTTCTGGCCTGCAAATGCCGTACTACTTGGTCTTTTTTTAAGATTTAGTTATCTCAATAATCTTGGTGGCTGGCTTGGGGCCTTTTCTGGGTATATGCTTGCAGACCTAGGTACTGGCAACACTTTACAACTTACTTGGTTGTTAACTCTTGCTAACTTGCTAAACCCATTAGTGACCTTATACCTACTGAACCGGTTAAAAATCAATTATCAAGAATTCAATAAAGGTCTTACATTTGTTTACTTATTTTTAATTAGTGCTTTTGGAGGGTGCCTAGCGAGCCCAACCTTTGCGATTTTAACCATCCCTTATGTTCCTAACAGCTTTATGGAGCTCAGCCGTATTTGGGTTGATTTTGGCATGTGGTGGAGTGGTGAAATTCTTAACTTTGTCGCTTTTTTACCTATTGTTCTCGCATTACCAAACAAAACTACAGTTCAACAATATTTTGTAAATCAAAAAAATCAACGTTTAAGTTTGCCCTTTGTCTTACCTTTCATATTTGTCGTTGTATCTGTAATTCTAACTCACTTTTTTATTGGCCCTGGCGCCATCATGTTCCCGATCGGAGCACTCATCTGGGCAGCATTAACCTACAATTTATTGTTGGTTGCAATCATCAACTGCTTTGTATGTATGTTCTTATACAACAGCTTAAGTGCATATTATCTAACAGAATCTCCAGAAGCATTTATTTCGACAACACTGTCTGTTCGCATCGGTCTTTTCATGCTGGCTTTAGGCCCACTAACATTATCAATTATTAGTTTGAATCGCCAAAAGCTATATCACCAAATATTATATTTAGCGAACCATGACAGTTTAACAACGACTATGAATCGCCGATATTTTTATGAAGAAAGCGAAAAGACGATAGACTCAACTCATAGGGAGGCGAAATCCAATATTCACAGCGTGTCTATTCTACTACTCGATATTGACCACTTTAAAAAAATTAATGATCAATATGGACATGAAATAGGTGATATTGTTCTCAAAGACTTTAGCAATATCGTCAGATCTCAAATTAGATCAAATGATTTATTCGGTAGAGTTGGCGGTGAAGAATTTGCCATCTTAATTAAAGATAGTAACCTACCGGCCTGCATTGAAATCGCACAGCGTATATGCGACCGCGTGGCAGAAACACCGATTATGATCAGGCAAAATCAACATCTCAATATTAGTGTAAGCATAGGTTTAAGTTATCAACAACTTCCGTCTGGCACCCCATTCCAACAATTGATTAATCGTGCAGATGTTGCCCTTTATCAAGCGAAATCTGAAGGACGAAATAGATTATGCGTGGATCCGCAATTACTATTTACTCAAACATCATAAGTCACTATCTTGCTTCAGTGGGCTTGAGATTTGGTAAAGCGGATAAAAATATAAAACCAATCAACGTTGAAGCTCCTGCAATGATAAAAATATAGCTGCCAGAAATCAGCTCCCAATATTGTCCTGCCAATACGCTTCCAGATGCCACACCCAAGCCCCACATCGTACTATACAAAGCTTGAGCTCTACCATGCTGCCCAGCAGAAAAGTGCTCAAAAATAATGCGCATCGCCAATAAGTGAAATAAACCGAAACTGAATGCATGCATTGTCTGGGAGAGAAATTGGAGAACAAAACTTTCAGGAAATAAACCAACAATCAAAAACCTAAGCCCAGTCATCCATAAACAGATCGCAACCAACTGACGCCATGTAAAACGATTTAAAAAAAATGATGCATAGGCAAACATCATGATTTCAGCAATAACACCTGTTGACCAAAGAAATCCTGTTGCTGTGGTACTAAATCCAGATGACTGTAAGTAATTGCTATAAAAACTATAGAATGGTGCTTGAGCAAACAACATAATGAACTCAATTAAGAAAATTGCTTTCACAACTGGTTGTTTTAAAACTGGAATAATGGATTCAAGTGTTTTTTGGGCTTTTGGTGCGCCCTTCGGTTCTTTTACTGTAAATGACCATAAGAACGCTAGAAATGAAATACTCAGTAATAAAATCGGGAGATACTGAATATCGATGATTTCAAGAATTAGACCAATAAAGAAAACACCAACAATAAACCCAATCGATCCCCATTTTCTCACTTTGCCATAAAGTTCATTTCGTTTTTCGCCTAACCAAAATAATGTAACGCCTTCAAATTGAGCAAGTATCGCATTTTGAAAAAAGCTGAAGATCAACATTAACAAGGCAATTGATTGAAAATTATTGGGTATAATAAAAATGAGGAACCATATACTCGCTTCCATCCATGTTGCGATTCGCACCAATAGCATTCTTTTACCCGTTTTATCCGCCACCCAACCCCAAATAAACGGCGCAAAAAAACGTGTCATGATTGCAATTGCACTAAGCCACCCAATCTCTAAAAAGCTAAATCCCTGATCTAGCAGATATAGACTCCAATACGGCATGAAGGTACCGACAATCGCATAGTAGAAAAAGTAGAATCCACCTAGTTTTGTTTTAATTGGCAACGCTTGCATCATATTGCAATTACCTGTATTTTCAATAACTTAATATCATATAATGGTTGCATACATTTGTTACCACTTAGGTGTAATTGCACTTCATCAGTCTACAAATCAGTCTACAAATTTATTTTTTTGTAGACTCTTCATTTTTTGTAGACTGAAGATATTTACGTCTTAGAAAATAATTCTGTGAACATTTTCATCAGAATTAATTGTTAGTAAGTTACTAAAGAAATTTTATACTTTACCTATAAGGTTTCCTACCCAATTTTGCTATTTCTCTTTTTTGAGAATTCAGCGGATAGCATAACTTGCAAAGTATTGAAAAAATTTCAATCTATAGATTGAATCGTACTAGACTGGGGTAATAGAGTTTGATGAGAAGATTACTGCTAAATTGCTAATGTAAAAATTTATGACAATGCATGAGTAAGAGTTTTTATAAATTACAAATATATTAATTTAAATATTATATTAATAATCGATTAATATCAGGCACTCATAATAAATATTTCTAAAACTATAAATCTTGATACATATTCAGGGTATCTATTAATAAATATAAGGCACATGCTGAGTTTGTCGATAATACTATTGACAATTCAAGGACAATCATTATGTCAAATTTCACAAAGTCAAGTGACTCTAAAACCCAGCAACAGAACCAGCAACAATCAAATCCTGCAGGCGATAATACGCAAAAGGCTCAGCAAGAAAAAAATAAGGAACAGCAATTACATGCTGAGAACAGACAAACTAAAGATGCTCCGAAAGAGCATACTGAGGTTGAAGTTAAAAAATAACTTATAACTCAGAATTCTTAAATCATTTAAAAGGTTTAACTCCTTTTAGGTGATTAGGATAAATAATGAATATTGTTAAAGTTAAAGTCCATAAAATGTATGAAAACTTTCACAGAAATCCAGCTATTCAATATGTTGGGTTTTTTGATGATAATAATGTATTAATCAGCTTATACGATAACAATAATATTAAACTCATTAATAAAATCGGGACGTTGCAATGGGTAAGCATTGCTACTAATCAAGCTTTCTTTGTTGAAATACCAGATTATATTAGTGCCGAGAATTAAACTCATGATGATTAAATACCCTCAAGTAATCCTCGTTTTTCACAAAGAGTCAAACCACAGTGATCGTAGATGTGCTTGGGCAAACTATAATTATCAAGGGAAACTAAATAACATTACAGATTTTTATGGCCAGAATTTATCTCTTTACGATGGCAATAAAGTTGTCATCGATGGTGATATTTGGGTTCTGGAAAGTCATCTACACAAGGTATATAGAGATAGAGGTCGCAAATGAAAAAAATTCTAATTGCATTCGATTTAAAACGTAATTTATATTTCAGAAAATTAATGCTCGATGGTGATTACAAACAAAATGTATATGATTTAAAGCATAGGAATAATTATGATTTATATGTATATAAATTAATAGATAGTGAATCAGGCAGAAAACTGTACTTTAAAAATTTTATTATATTTAAATAAATTAGCCCTCATTTAGAGGGCTATCCCTTTACTGATTAGCGATAATTACTTTTGAGATTTCCCTGGCAATCAACCATGCTTGATCTTGAATTAGCTTTGCTTCAGCATCATTAGAGATAAAACCGACTTCAAGGATTAAACCTCCATTTTGTACGAAAGCCAATTTGCCTCGAGCCGATTTAGATTGATCAATCCAGCCACTATCTCCACGAAGTCGTGAACCAGTGATTTTCTGAACGGCTTTAGAGATCTCTTGAGCCAATTTCTTATCTTTAGGTAATGAGATTGTTTCAATACCAACAGCAGTTTTGTTTGCTGCTGCATTCATGTGAATCTCTAGAGCAATTTTAGAGCCTTTGATCAATTTGAGTGCTGAAGACAATGGATCGTTCTGAGTGCCGATACCATCAGTTTTAACCTGTAAGCCCGCCTGCTTTAGGTAATAAGCTAAAGCATTTCGTATGGTTACAACAAAATCGGCTTCTTTAAGATTGCCATTTACCGCACCAGGATCAGAATTTGAATGCCCTGCTGTTACAGTTACAAACTGATTAATGCTATGCAGTTCAGGTTGAGCCTTCAAGCGAGCAAGAATCATAGCTACACCAACAAAACACCCGACAAATTCTTTCCATTGTTCGGGAATGTAGGTTTTTAGCTCTGGTGGAATAACATTCCACACCTGTACAAACTGATCACAGAATAAAATTAAGGCATAAAAAAAGGCGCTAAATGCGCCTACTTGCACTGACTTGAGTTTCCAAGCCTGTTTCCAATTTTCAATTAATTTCATTTTCTATCCTCTCTGAGGCTTTTCATAATAGCCACATCTTGTTTGAGTTGATTGATTGTATTAATGGTCCACGAAGCACTAGTTATAGATATGCCGAGTAGAATAGTTGATGCCCATTTAAGTAAACCTATCGCACCTTGAGCACGATTGTTTTCACGCTCTAGGGCCTCAATCTTGATCCGATGCTGATCAAGTGCTTGGTGATACCCTTTGTTAATGGCATTTGATTCAATAAGTTGTTCAGACACTTTTTGGAGTTTGTCTGTTACTTCATTTAATTTTTTCCAAATTGATGCACTAGGTTCATTCACTAACGCCCCCTTAAAATCGGCAATAAAAAAACCACCCAGAGGTGGTTTGTGATTAATCCGCAGTTGCCTGTGTAATCCTTGATGAATAGTTCCACGAAGTCGGCTTCCATACGTCCCGTGCAGCAACACGAACATAATATGTTGTCGTTGATTGCAAGCCAGTAATCGTGCAAGCATTTTCGGTACCCGTCCAACGTGCTGCCGTTGTATCAGGATCAAAGTTCGCATTGGTACTGATCCACACCTGGTAATCTTTCAGATCCGGTACTTCACTTGGAATCCAAGTCACTGTGATCGAATCTGCAGTTGCCGATGTGTACACGTTCAACAATTGCGGTGGCACTGGATTACTGATATTCAGCTCAGCGAATGTGCTGATAATCGAACCGTTTTTACTTGCGACACGTACTGTATAAGCACGTTGAATACCATCGATTTTTGCTTCATCCATACTGTATGAATAATCGGTATTCGTCGTTTCAACTGTACGAAGCAATACACCATTTGACCAAATCTGAACAATATAACCTGTCGCGCCAGCTGCACTTTGCCATTGAACTTTAAAGCTTGTGCCTTCAAATGCGGACTGGAGTGATAAACCTTTGACACCTGCAGGACGCCCCCCGTTGATGGTGTAACTGTATGCCGTCACTTCATCCAAGGTTTCTTCTTTTTGCTCAAGACCATTGAAGCTTGTGAACTTCAGATAAATCTGTTTACCCACCATATTTGAGTTGAAGTCATATTCAAAAATGGCTCGGTCAATACGAACAAATGATTCACCTGCATTATGTGTACTTGCATCATCAAAACGGCCACGAAGCATACCACTTAATGTATAACGCCCTGATCCATCCAAGGTTGCATCAATATAGTTGATATATTCATCACCGACTTTACACAGTGTTGCATCAACTTCAGCATCTTCAAGCGTACCACCAAAGATTTGGCTTGAAGTATTCAATTGCACTTGCATCGATGTGTCATCTGCATCAATTGCTGAAACTAATGTACCATAACGCGCTGAACCATAGATTGTTCCAATCATTTCATAAGTCGTGTTATCTATACTCGCCCAGACGTTACAACCACCCCAATTAATCCCACCTGACGCAGCTACCCAAATCTGATTTTTACCATCCGTCAATTCTAAAGGAGGCTCAAAAATAGCTGGTGCATTAACGTTGCCTGGTTCTTCATTGCCACCTTGATACCCATTCGATGATTGCAGGTCATACTCAACTGCTGAACGAGATCCGACTGCTAACTCTTCAGCGGTAATCGAAAGTACACCCTCTTCATCTTCTTCAACACGAGTGATCCGTACTGGAAACTGATTTAAACCCAAGGATTCATCTGTAATGGTCACAATATCCATCGGCTCAAGTCGGCAGTACTTCCACCCCAATTCAAACTCATATTCATTTCGAACATAGAGTTTTCGCTGTAATAGCAATTGCACCGCATGGCGAGCAATTTTTGGCTCACAGAAAAAGTCGAACTTGACTGGATCTTGTGTACGCAGTCCAAACATTTCAATATTGGCTTGGTCCTTGGCTTCAACTGTTTCAGTGTTGTACTGGTTGAAGCGATTCACGTACTCAATTTGGCAATGGTTGTATGCATCTGTGTCTCGACTTCGACGTACACGTACAGGCTGATCTTCACCCAAGAAATCATCATCTGTTAGGTGATATACAGGTTCAAGATTTGGCGTAAATGTCACACCATTACCCGTAACTGCACTGTCACCATAAGAACGGATTTTCAAGCCATCTGGACTTGGTACCACAGCACAATTTACTGCTTCCACAATTTCATTGATGATTTCAAATGCTTCACGCTGTTCAGTCAAAGCAGGACTGATCAACAAATTAGTGGCTGCACAATAGGTTCGAAATTCAGATAAATCTGCCATATTCAAACTTGGTGCCGCACCATATCGTGGATTTGTGATGAAATCTTCAATCACATCAGCTGGATTGGCATCATGGATTGTTTCTGAAAAAGTAATATCGCTAATCACTTCAAAATTATGATTCGATAATGCTGCACTACCACCCAGATCATAATTAGCACATGCGACATATCCAAGGAACGGATAATGCACCGCCTCATCTGGATGCTTTGATGCTAAATAGCCCCAAACAGCATTTTGATCCCCATCGAACAATTCAAATCCGATCTGATCAATTGGCTTGAGTTGCACACCGCCTTCAGTTTTAGTGACGATCTGTTCTTTATCACGCCAGATGATGCCAATGTCTTTGATTTTGTTTTCACATAGACCCAACATCAAAGAGGCTGAATAAGTATATGTTGTATTTTTAGTCTTGGTCTTACCACCTTTACCACCTGATTTTGTCACTGTGGTATGCGGTGTGGCTTTAAAGTCGCCATACCAAAACATGTTGGCTGCTACACGGTTTTTGCCATAGACCAATGGCTGAGTCAGACCATACGCAGATTGCTGAATGCGCATCGAATTGATGCGCTTATCAGACGTACTGATCGTTGTACTCCCAAATATTCCGCCCATTATTCTTTTAGCCTCTTCATACGAAAAAAGCCCGCAATTCTGCGAGCTAGACTTCCTTTTGTGCCATCCTGGAGTATTACTCCTTGATGAATATAGGAGTGAATAATCGTTGGCCATTCGACGACAATTGCACCATGACTGATGCATTTGCCAAAGTGGTATAAAACAATATCACCAGGCTGTGGCTCATCGACTTCATCGCATACAGATAAAACGTGCTCTAAATATCGTTGGCCAAGCTGATGCATGTGCCAATCCGGTGGATACGGACGCGGATCTAAGTGATCCATCAAGCCCACTTTTTCATAGACTTCACATATCAGTGTTCCACAATCCACACCGACACCCTTAACACGCCCCTGATGATGGTAGGGTGTGCCGAGCCATGTTAGGGCTTCGTCAACGGCTTTATGGTGTAGACCAACTGTCATTTGAATAGATTCCACCTTGTCCAAATCTTAAATCAAAAACAGCTTGCGATTTCTCATGTGCTTGTTCGTAAGTTTGACCAGATACAGTTAAGTCTTCTAAATACAAACTATAAAGCGCCCATGAAGGATTGCCGTTGTAGCGACCTGACGTAGCAGACGGACTACCAATTGTAAATATTTCCTCGCGAAGGCTACTGGGTGAAGTTGATGTATTTAAGACTAACTTAGACTGCCCCACATCAACATGAAATGGCTGATTGTAATTTGCAGCCACTGAACGCCCTAGCATATCTGAACCAGCATCGCGACCGCCAGCAACTCGACCCGTTGATTTATTTTGATAAATCAACGGTGTAATTTGACTAGCATCCTGTGGATCAGCAGTAGCATTTACACCAGCAATGGTAATGCCCTCTGAACCTGATACCGTAGAAATTTTGGTTACCACAGCATGCAATGATAAGTAGTAAGCATGTGTGGGGTTTGCTTTCATATAATCTAAAATAGCAATGGGTAGAACACCAGACAATACCCCGCGCGGGGTACCAGAGCTGACAGACGGAGGGTAGATGCCGTGTAAAGCACCCTTTAAGGTTCGTTCTGCAAGCCCACCCACTTCTGCTAAAGTATTGCGCACTTCAATGCTGTCAATTGTTGCACCTGTGATTGTGCGTGCTTGATCAGCGGCATAGTTCACCAAGTGGGTTGGAATACCAACTGCTCCATCGCGTGCTGGCTCAATTAAAACTAATGAACCAGCATTTAAGCGCACGTCTGTTTCATTTACATCAATACCGTAATCGAAGTCACGATCAATAATAAATTTTACGCCAGTCATGATTTTTCCTTATTTTAAAAATATAAAATTAACGTCACTTTCAAAACTGAAAGCACTTGTAGTTGCGTATGCATGCAACTGAACGTACGTGCACAAATTTCCACCATTTCTTGGCGAAATAGGTCTGATTAAATGTTCTGCATCAACGCGTGCAGATTCAATCGTAATCATTGTTTCATTGTCATTAATTACTCGTTCGAGTACACCTTGGTTGTTTGCGTTGTCATACCTGCAAACAATAATTTCATCTTTCATACATGGATCAGGAAATGATGCACCGTCGAAGTAGTTGGAATAAAAGGGCTTACCTGATGCTGCATAGGTGCGAATTTTCCAGCTGCCGTCAGATTCAAGAGAAATTACTTTATAGTTTCCGGTGCTTTGCAACTGTCCTGCCGTCCACTCTAAATAGAGAATCGCAGGAGACATCGGCAAAGAGCGCACATAAAACATGCGTCTATCAATTGCTGCGTTATGTTCCAAAACAGGCGTTACCATTGATATGTCAACAGGCAAATTATTGTGCGAAATAATATTCCCAACCACTGCGCCTGTATGATCAGTCATAGCGCCAGTTTCTAAGTCAATCTCCCAATAATGGATTTGATTCAATTCCTGCGATGGATTGTAATAAGAAGCAATCCTGATTTTGTTTTCAGCAAATGTTGAAGTCATATAGTACTGACCAGAAGCTGACAAAATTTTATGCTGATCAAGCGTAGTGATAATGCCGGTTAGCTGGTTTACTGCAATTTTGGTAAAACCCCACGCTGTTTGAGCAAAGCGAGAAAACACATAGAAAATATCATCCGATTCTGTACTTTCAGTCTCAGAATAATGCAGTTGCGTATAAGAAATATTGCTTGTACCGGTGCTGATCTGTTGAGTCGCTGCGTACTCCAGCGTACTAATATCGCCATCTCTCGTTGAAGTGCGTGCAAGTAGATATTTTGTGCGATCATGATGCTGCCACATCACAATAGCCCGACGACCCTCCTTGTGCCAGACCGAGGGTGCATCATGATCATCAATTACAGATGATTTACCGACTGTAAACTGTTTTGTAATGCCTTGGCCAATAACATATTCACCAACAATGATTGAGCCATCTTCACCATAAACCCCAGAAATTACGCGAGGGTATGGTTTCTCTGTATAAGTATGGACTGGATGAATCCACCATTCTTGAGATGCTTTTCCAAATTTTTCACTCTTTGTTTCTTCGGTTGAAAGTTCAATTTTATTGACTTTCAATTTATCAATCTGAATAACACCATCATTGCGGAGTGCAATAGGGTATTTATGTCCGTTGCCGATGCCAAAAACATACCCAGAGAATGGATCTAATGCTTGCATTTTCATGCCTGCGATAGATTGTTGTTCTGCTTGAAATTCATTCACATTAAATTCTTCAACAGCAAGATTCTGAGCTTCTATTTTTTCAGAAACTACAGTGCCATCTTTTTTAATGCCTAATGGCATTTTCCCGTTTTGCCCCACAAAACCAACTGAGTATTCTGAAAATGAGTCAAACATTTTTACATTCGTGTTGGAAACTTGCCAAAACGCTGTTTTTTGATCCGTATAATTTTTTGAACTTGATAATGGATCATAAGAGCTTTTTGTTAAGCTTGTAGCCTCTACAGATTCTTTGTAATAATCACCACCATCTGTTTCGCTAAGTACCGATACTTTGGTATTTAATGAAATATTAGCAATATCAGCATTTGCTGCAGCAAGAGTTGGATAAGTTTTTATTGCTCCATTTTGAAAGCTTGATAATGCGCCATCTACATAAGTTTTCTCGGCTTTTGACGACATTTCAACTTTTGTTGGTAGCTCAGTAGCTACATAATTTAAAAGCTTTTCTTGGGCAGCTTGAAATTTACGCTGAGTAATATTGGTACCAATGAATTCAATAATATTTGGTAAAGGCATTTTCCTACCCCATAAAAAAACCCAGCTCAAGGCTGGGTATGGATTATTACAAATTTGATTAAACTGCGGTTTCAGGTACCGGTATAAAAGGCGCACCACGGAAACGAGAGAAATTATTGAAACGGTTCTGGCAAGTTTCCAGTCGCTTATCACATCCTGGATAAACTTTGATACGTTGCCCTGCCTGTGGTGCTTCCAACAATCGCAAAGTCAATAACAAAGCACCCGATTCATGCATGCGAATCGTCCGTTTTAGACCAGCATTACCACCGTCCAAGAACTCGATCACGCCTTGGGTAAACCAACCTTGTGGCTGATTCACCTGGCATAAAATTCGAGCTGAAGTACTGCCTGCTTCAATGGTTGTCTGCACCATAAAGTTTTGCCGCAAGAGACCGCATGCCGTGTCAAATAGCGTATTGGTACAACTTGGCTGATACAGATTTCGCGGCATTTGCACATTCAATTCATCCAGATCTGATGCAACACTGGCTTGAATTGAATTACGATCTAAATCAGGCTCAATGATTCGACCTTCGAACAACTTAATGGTGCCGGCACTGGTGTCCGTTGGCATACTCATATCCATAAATATGCGCTCCAGCTTAAATCGAGCACCATCTAATTGGCCATTATGAAACGCTTGAACAACATTAATGCCATTCCATTCATTATCATCAATACAATTAATGCTGATCGATAAATTATCAACTTCAATACCGAGTGACAGGCTAATTCCTTCACGACTGATGATCGGACCTCTCGAACTATATGCTTGACCTGCAACAGTCAAATCAAAATCATAATTGGTATATCTGAATACATCACCCTGCACAGTTGTAATCGTATAGAGATCTGCCATTACAAACCGATCTGCATCAAGCAATGCAATTAATTTTGGAGAAGCAGCTCTCATACTTTATTTCCTAGAGATCCCACCAGATCAACTCTTTTTGCTTTCCAAAGTTTATGCATAAAGTTCGTAAACTGTTGCTCATCATCAGCAAATCGACACCGATAATAAAAAATGCCATCAACTTGCAACGTATCACCTTCAGCAAGGGGTATCGGTAAATTTAACAAACCGTTCTTTGTAATTTCATACTGTGTTACCCACATTTTTGCCTCAAGATCAGTCCACATTGGTTGATCAAGATCATCACTCCACATAAGAGGGTCTTCAGATACAAACTCAGCCGTATGACTTACCGGTATTTCTAGGCTGGCCATTTTCTTATGCAATTGAAAAGAAGTGGTTTCACCATCACCTTGAAAAGTGCAATTAAACTCATAATCATCAGGCATCTTGAAAAGAAAGGAATCGAATGCACCACGGCGCTCGTAAAAAAAACTTTCGAGCTGCTGTAATTCGTTACGTCCTTTAGATTCACGCAGAAAGCCAAATGACAAAGATATTTCATACTTAGGAATGGCTTGGTAACTTGCTCTAAGTTCCCGACCGTTCACAGAAGTCATTATTTTGGTATTAAAAATGGGAGTTTTTGACAACTCCCATTCAAGACCAGGTAATTCAGGAAATAATACATCAGACACGAAAACCTCCTTAGGTACCGAAATTACGGCGATGGCCCTTTAATCCACTCGCCAATTCACGACCATGCTTTTCAAAGAAACGCTTTACGTCACGTGAGTCAAAGGCTTGAATTGAGAAATGGTTACTCACTTGTTGACTTGGAGTTTGAGGTGTGCCAAAGCTTCCATCTGCACTTAGTGACTTACCTAAGGCACGAATCGTATTCGCGTGCTGCTTAGGTAAAACCATTTCTTCTTCGTGAAGTTGTGTCATAGGGTTTACACCTGCAGGAATATCGTATCCGCCTCGAGCAGATGCTACTTTTCCAACAATTGCAGATACACCCGCGAATGCAGCAATACCAGCAGCCACACCCAATGCAGGACCTACGATTGGAATAGACGAAAGCGCAGCCCAAGCACCAGCCATAGCCTCCCAAGCTGACATCATAATTGACTTTAAGACTTCCATGAGCTTTAAACCTAAACGAGCAATTACACCTGTTGAAGTTGCAGCGGTTTTCATGCCTTCACCAGCTACCACGGCGCCAGTCTGTGCAGCTTGCCCAGCTACTTCAGCCGCCGTCTCTGATTTGATAAACCCTAATTTAATCGCCATACGAGTTGCTAAACTTGCAGCGTATTTTTTCAGTGGTTCACTAATCATGCTTTGAATAAATGCCCCTGCCAGTTCTGTAAAAATGGCATTCATGGCATTTTTCCAAGTCAGCGTGCCATTCATCATGGACTGAATGCCTTTATCCCATAGACCAGACATTCGTGACGTTAGATTCCCAAACTTATCCTCAAAGTCTTTCATTTGGGCATCAGAAATCATGCCTGGTACTTGGATATCAGACACCGATCTTTGATGATCTAATGCACTGATTTCATTGGTTACGCCACTTACCCCAGAACTATTCCCAGTGAGTTGACTTAGCTCTTGTTCAAGATCTAGGCGCTCCTCCAATCCAATACGCTTGATAGCATACAACTGTTCTTCAAGTTGCTTTGCAAGACGTACCTTTTCAGCATTATTGATTCTTCCAGCATCAAGATCAGCATCCAAACGTGCCATTTCTAGCTCGAATATTTGCTGAGACAAAATCATTTTGCCTTGAAGCTCTTCCTCATGAAGCGCCTTGAGTTTTTCAAGCTGCTCAATACGAATAGCTTTGATTTTGTCAGCGGCTTCCTGCTCAGCTTTGATTGAAAAAGCTTTCTTGTCTTCTGCTGACAATATAGAAGAATCAATGTTACTTAGTTCTTGCTTAAGATCTAAAGCAACCTGCTTGCTTTCATCTGCATATTTATACTGCAGTCCTAGCATTTCCTTTTCAGCTTCTTCAGCTTTGCGGATTTGTTCTTGAAGTGATTTATCAAATTCTGAAGATTCAGTCCCTGCTTCTACACCGTTAACGCCAGCCATGTAACCCTTGACGTTTTTCACGTACTGGCGATTAATTGGACCAATACCGGTACCACGATCAACATTCCCTTCACCTGCATGATAAGCAGAAATAGCCTTGTTGATATCACCATACTTATCTAGCAAGAAACGCATGTATTTGGCTGCGCCTTCAGCAGCTTGTTTTGTGTCGAATGGATCAGATACGCCAAAGCGCTTGGCGGTCATATCCAGCATTTGAAAGTTGCCTTTCGCCGTGCCGTATTTAGTCTGAACGCCTTCAACATTTCGACCCTTAGTCTCTTGCATGTTAAGAGCTGATAGCATGCCACTCGGCAAGCCATACTTGGCTTCAAATCCTGAATAGTTAAACTTTTCAGCATTCGCTTTTACACGTGCATTGACCTGCAAGATCTGTTGCTGTTTTTCAAGCTCCTTAGTTTGACGTTTTTGAGTCTCCTCAGCTTTCTTTTCAGCCTCCTCACGCGCTTCAGCTGCTTGTTTACGCTTCCAGTCCGCTTCTTCAGCCTGTTTAACAGCTTCAGGCATTGCACCGTCTTTAGCGGTGTATCCCATACCTGCCTTATCACGTGCATCTGCCATGTGCTCAGCACGCTCACGCGACACACCACCAACTTTCATGTTGTGTTGAATATAGCGTTCTCGTTCAGACTGTTTGTTGGATTCACGAACATACTCCATTTGCTTTGCGGTCAAATTGGCTAATGCATTGGCTTTATCGTTGATGGAGTTGGTGTGTTCCTTATTATCCTTAGTACCTTGTGTCACAACTTGGTTATAAGTTTTTAGAACACCCTGAGCATCAATGACTGCTTTACGCTCTTTATTAACGGCAGCAGCTTTCTCATCAATTCCAGCCTTATGTTTAGACTCAACTGTTCGTAGGTTATTAATACCTGTGGCTAGTTGATCTGAATTCAGCTTGCCTTGAATATATTGATCGTGGAGCTCTTTAGCTGCTTTTTTATCAGCATCTGATGCATCGGAATGATTAACAACCGCACGCACCAAGCCAAGTAATGCAATTTCCTGTTTACGGAAACCCTGCTCAGCTTTGGATAGGTCTGCCGTGGCTTGTCGCGTCAATACACGCTGTTGGGCTTTATCAAGCTTTTCATATTCCTCACGAAGTTGAGCAACACTTTTACCTTGTGTGCTTAAAGCTGGAACAGCTTCATCACTGCTTCGTTTCATGTAAAGGAATGCAGCACCTGCCGCTAGACCTTGAAATGCCAACATGCCTAAGCCAGCAGGTCCACCGAGCAATGCTGAAGCACTACGTAAGACACCCATCGCCGTCGCGGTACGCATTGCCTGCCCCTGAAGCGCAGACAATTGCATCTGATATGCCATGCCTTGGGCTACGCCGATCACAAACTCTTTAGCCAATACGGCGCATTGAACAACCAATTTAGCTGAAATAGCAGCACCTAAAGCGATGGCTACAGCTTTAATATTGTCAAAGTTCTGCGCAATAGCAGTCACTGCAGGCGTTACTGAATTGATCAGCATTGCCTGAAAGCCTTGGAAATGAAGCTCTAGTGTGTAAAGGTTTTCTTTAGCCTTACCGAGGTTGTCCACCATATCTTTAGACATGATAGCGCCAGCATTCTTGGCTTCTTCACCCCATTTTTTAAATCCTGCACCGCCGTCTTTAAGTAATGGAATAAGCAAACTGCCATCATTGACGATCTGCTCCATGTAAGTGATAGTTTCAGCGTGCGATAAATTGGCTTTTTCCAATCCATCGTAATATGCCTGGATAACTTCTGGACCACTTAAATCTTTGAACATATCGATGGTCACACCAATTTTAGGCGCAACCTTTTCAAAGAAGTCCATCATTTCGCCTTCACCTCGGCGTGCTTCACCGAGACGATCTAGCGCATCCTTACCCATCATGCCGAACTGTTCTAATGACAATCCAGCTGTTTGAGCACCCTTGGCAAAGTATTGGAGGTCTTCTACCGATTCACCCAGCATGTCAGACATTTTCTGAACTTCTGAAGCGGTGCTAATTGCATTGCGAGTGAAACTGACCAATCCATCTACAGCTAAGGCAGAACCAATACCAGCAGCAATTTTTTTACCTAGGCCCAGCATCTGCGTTGAGATATTGCTTGAAAGATTATCGAAGATCTTTTGCACACCAGACACGTCAATCTGAAAGTCCACTTTCTTACCTGTGACTTCAATCTCCTGCGCCGTATCTTTAACAATACTTTCAACTTCATTCATGCCTTTTTTAAGTTCGGAAGTCTTCGCACCAACGTGCACTTCCACTCGATTGTTGCTCATAATTCCTATCTCGCAGGCATAAAAAAACCGCCGTGAGGCGGTTGTAGTCAGTCAAGGTATGGTGAAAATCACCACACCTTCGAATTTTTTTTAGGGTTATTTAACTAGGCGTTCCATAGCATTTTGCATAATTAAAGGGAGCTGCTCTTTTGAAACTAAATCTGTACGATTCACCAATTCTGGGATTTTATTAGACTCAATCATCACGGCGTTTTCGGGCACAAGGTCAATAGCAAACCCACCCTGATAATTCAGTTTTACAGTCATTTGCTTGCCTTGAAGTATCTCCGACATTAATGCCTGAGCAACTTGTTCAGGATTAAAGGATGGATGTTCAGGCATTTTTCCACCTAAGCGTTTAACCTCGGCTTCCAAATTCTTTTGGTACTCAATCAAACGATACTGTAAAACGCCGTGACAATTCTGAATAGCATTTACATCTACTGGGGCGTGAGATTGGTATTTATCGAAAGTCAAAATTAATCCATGAACATACTCGACCGCATCATCCAAGTTTTCTAATGGTATTTCGTCAATGTGATCAACATTAAATCGCTGTTGAACCATGATATACGCATCTGAAAAGTTGATTTTCACACGCGATACTAAGTTTGATACAGCATGACGTAAGTTCTCACGATCTTTAGGAGTTGTTTTACGTGGATTAACAGCCTTACCTTTAGCCCAATAATCCCAAAGTACATCATCACATTCTTCTTGATACTTAATAACCGTGTCTCGAAGTTCAGGTTTTACTTTGTTTGGGCTAATAGTCATAAGCCAGCCAAATAACTTTTTAACTGGCAAACACGTCATAAGACGATCTTTACCATCATTTGCAACTATTGTGATTTCCACAATGGTTGAAGCGAAGCGCTGTTTTAGCTTCACAAATTGAGAACCCCAGTCTAAACCCATGCCATCAACAATAGGCTTCATAGGTGTGTATGGTTGCCCATTATGCTCAACTAAAAATAATTCAGCATTGTGGAAAGGTACTGTGATTTGTTGTAAACTATTCATTGTTGATATTCCTTTGTTAACAACATTGAAGCCCGCCGCCTGCAAGTGTTGGGCTTTTTTGTTGTCTGTTGATTTCATGCTTTCGCACTCTCTTTTTCTCGCTTATCTAACCATTCTTCAATGATCATATTTAGCTGAGCCGTGATAGTTCTGCGATCTTTCTGAGTTTCCTCTCTAAATCGCTCTAAAGTTTTTTCAGGTATACGCACGTTTACCTGTGGGTCTTGTCTTGCCATTAGATTCTCCTTATAGCATGTGATGTAATTTAACATCACAATCACATTAAAGCAGGTGCTTTATTTGGTGTCAACAAATTTTTGACTATTTATTTATAGCACTCTATAGTTTATGTACATTGGAACATTAGTTGTTATAAACCTATGGCACGCACAGACCCACAAGTTAACTTTAGAATACCTGCTGAACTCAAAGATAAGCTGGACGAAGCTGCCAAGAAAAATGGCAGAACACTAACTGCTGAATTAATATTGCGACTTGAGACCACATTTGAGCAAGACGATCATCTAAAAGATCTTATATGTCGTCTCGAAAGCCTTGAAAATGAAGTTGATAGTCTAAAATACGATCAATCCGAATTAAGAAGAGATGTTGATCGCATTGATGGGCGAGCTTATTAACCCTCTTGAAACAAAGGTTAATTTGATGAAACAACACTCCTCAAATATGAGGTTTGGATATGATGCTCAAATCTGAGCATCAAGCATCTGCAAATTTGCAGAGCACCCCTCAAATATGAGAGACACTAAAAAAGCACCCTAAGGTGCTTTCATGCAAGGGCGGAATCACGCCCTTTACTTAATTCGAGGATCTAAATTACTGCTTTGTTCCTAGGAACAACACTGCATTTTGACGACTGCTATTTTCTGCCACTGCATAAAGTGATTTAATTGATGAATCATAATAAACCACACCCTTTACAGACTGTCCCGCTAAGAGACAAGGTGAATAACCAAAAGCTAAATCAACATTGTAGTAAGGTGCATTTTCTTCAACTGCTATTTTCCCCGTGAACGTACAGCCACTTTGTCCCTTACCTGAAATCACACCCGTATTTGAAATTGTTAAGGTTGCTTCTTCAATACCTTCAACTATCGCTGATTGACCTATATAAGATCCTGCGATTGTCGTGAGATTGGATACCGAGTTATTTAATTCAGCATCATATAAAGTGTCAAATGTAACCTGATTTGAAGGCGTATAAGTGATCGTTCCATTTAGGCTCTTTTTAGTTTCAAAAGTACCATTAATAGATGTGTCGTAAACTGCACTACCACCAAAATAAAAGTCTTTCCCTTTAATCGCTTTTACTGTGTTACCAGAAACAGTTAAGTCACCAGTCATGAAGCCAGTAATTCCGTTAGAATAAGGTGGTGTATATAGAAACCAGAATTTATTATTTTTATCTACCAACCCAATAACATTTTGCGCTTGATTGGTCTTGCCAGTGTAAACACCAGTGATTTCAGCATTAGCTACAGGTGTTTTATCTCCCTCATTATTAGAAGAAGATGAATTACCCCCGCCACCACCGCAAGCAGTCAATGCCAAAGTTAATAGACCCAATCCAATTACTTTTTTCATGGTTATATCCAAGTTGTTATAAAGTTCCCGCGAACTTTAACCAACAAAAAAACTTTAATCAATCAGGGCAGCCTTAGCCACCCTGAATAAAACTGACTACGCATTACGCATAATTTTGATTTTAGGCTTATCCACAATGCCAGCATAATGATTTACCTGCTCAACAACATGCATCAATTCTTGGTTAATCGAAGTGATTTCATTCACCAAACTACCCAACTTTGCATGATCTAGTGTTTGTATGGAATCAGATACACTTCCAGAAATACGAGCATTCAAAGTTACTCGATCAATACTGCTTGCTAAATTATGTCGCTGGGTTATTAATCGCTGGTACTGCTCCAATACAGTATGGTAACGACCTAATGCCTCATAATCTACAGTCATAAAATTATCCTTGTGGAAAGTTAATCAAAGCATCCATTAAATCATCTTCATCATCGCTTTGAGCATCTTCTGAACCAGTACTGTCTTCAATCCCCATAAATGCCTCAAGGATCCGACACAGACGCTGAATGCCAACATGGCTGGGAGGACACTGCTTGTGATACGCATTCAATGCTTTGACTCTTGGAAAATCCAATTCATTACGCACATAGACGTAATCCTTGCCCAATGTAAGCACCAAATGCGTGTACAGCTCCTCCCAGTCTATTCCCCCGAATCAGTGGCCTGCTCGTCTTCACCTGTATAAACTAGACCAGAAGCCCCCATGACCGTATCAAATACGGCGTTCACGTGACCAATATCAAGTAGTTCATCAGCAATAAATTCGCGGGTAATGTCAGGATAGTTACGCTTTAAAGAGCTATGTGCTACATCTGCCACTAAAGCAAAGTCACTTGGATCAAAGGTTTTAAGCTTTGGCATCAGCTTTTCAGCAGCGCCTAGTGACAACGGCGCAAAAATCCAAATCTGGCCATTAATTTTAAGCGGGTTACCACGTGGGTTTTCGACCTGGTTAAATTGCATCTGGTATTACTCCGAAGTAGTCCATTTGAAGACACGACCTAAATCATCGGCCATTGGCTGGAATTCAAACTCAGGTAGATCGTAATCATCCTGTTTTGAACTGAACGCAAGCTTATTGCTGACACAGCGGAAGAATTCAATACCAAAGAATTTACCCTTGTAGTCACGCATCAGATCAACACTGAATTCAGGCGTATAACCCATATCTAAGTTGCTTACGACACCTGATTTGGCACCTGCCACCGTCGCCGTGTATTTAAAGCTGATAAATACCGTTTTACCCACATCGGCAGATGCAAAGTTATAAATACCTGTCGCTTCATCCACACTGTATTGACCTGCAACTGGCGCACTCGCCACACGCTTTAAAGGAACTGCTTTGGCATCAGTCACGCCTAAATCTTTCACGAATGTACCGCTATTCGGAACGACTGGCGTTACTGAGGCTGCAACGACTTCACCATTGATGGTTTGTGCGACTGCAGTAATACCACCTTCAGTGACCACGCCACCAAAGAAAATAGAATTCAACAATGCGCCGTTAATGCGACCCATTGTCGCTTTACACTTAATCGAACCTTTACCGCGTGCGGCATCCACGGCGAACTGACCACGGCCATAGAGTTCTTTTAAGTCATAGCTGATATCAACTGACGTTGACTGCAGTAAGCCCACTTCAACGGGTGTGCCATTGGTGATGGGATTACCGTGCACATCCTGTAATGGTGTGGCAAAGATTTTACCGGCACCAAATAAATATTGAGCCATATCGACCTCTTAAAAATGAAAAACCGCCGTATTGGCGGTCATGGAATTTATAAATTGCATTAGGTAGTGGTAAGGATCCGAATCGGAATGATGGCAATCCCTTGGTCATCGAGCATGTTTTCCACTGCTTCAAAAACTTCGATCGTACCCTCGATCCAACAATGCTCGACCAATCCACCTAAGGTTTGGTATTCGCAGATGTCAGGATTGTCCGGTGCAAGCTTGGCACGCACTTGATCAATCATCTGATTCAACTGTACCGACGGCGGTATGGATGGATCTGATTCATGAATGTAAACGTACACTTCCGCTTCAAGTTCAACCTTGGCATCCAAGCCTTTCACAGGTGCTTCGGTTTGATTGCCTTGCGTCACGAATAATGCTGGACGCTCATCAGGTGCTACGTGATTGAAATGCTTTAAACGCCGACTGGTGGTTTTAATCCCCTCGATGCCTAACAAGCGATTAAACAATGCCTGGTAAATGGCTTCACTATTCACTGCTTAATCCCCTTTCAATTGCAGCATCAATATTCTTCGGTACAATCTTCGCCACTTCATCCAATGAATCACGCATAAAACGGCGCTCTTTCATGTCGACTTTACGAGAATGCGCTTTAATCATGATTTGACGTGGTGTGATCGGCTGACCAAAGACTTTCTTAATCATCCGAAGATGCGCCTTAATGGCCATAGCACCTTTAAGCCCAAATTCATGCGCAAAGGCATACGGTACCAAGGCACCACCCGCACCGACTGTACCCTCGATCCAATCCTTATCCTCTTCCACCTTGGATGAAACGGATCCTCTTAAACGTCCAGACTGCACATTCAAACGCTGACCTGTCAGCATGTCTTCCTGAATAGTGCGCTGAAGTTTAAGTGTGAGTGCATTTACCGTGCGCCGTATTTCGAATCGGACACGTTCATTGACCTCGTTAAAATCAACATCAGCATCAACACGGTAATCACTCATACATCACCTACTTTGCACCAGTTTCCTTTTTAGGTTCTGCTTTGGTTTCAATCGCACGTTTAAAACCATGCGGTGCCAGAATGTGTGCAATATCGGTATCCGACTCAATCACACCTTTTTCAACCTTGTATGTGGTGCCTGCAATTTCAAGCGAAGTCGCTTTAAAGTTTTCAGGCGCTTGATACTTAAATGACATGCCTTGCTCCTAAACAACGAAAGCACCAACACCAATACGATTGGGATTAGTACCATCATTGCCAACTGGAATTGAATTTTTTAATGCCAGGTAACGCTGACCATAAATACTTTGGTTATAAAATGCATCGGTACCCGAACGTGAAAAACTCACACTCTGACCTGCAATAGTCATACTCGAGGCATCTGAAAAGCTGTTACCTGACTTTGATTTGAGTGCAACCTTGAGAATATGTGCTGCATATAGACCCACAGCACGTTCTTTCAGATCACCAAATTCAAGCGCCGTTACAACAAGACCAGCTTCTTCTAATGCATCGGCAATTTCAGCATCAGAAGTATTTAATAATGTTGTGTCGTACTTAAACTTTAATTTAAAAGCTTGTGGGTCCATAGTTCACCTTATTCAGTAGCTTGAGCAAGTTTTTCTTGCAGCTGTTCAAGGGTTTCATCGTCAGCAAAGGTGATTTCAAGATCAGTCAGCGCTTTACGCACGTCATCAATCGTGAGCTCAGCAGGTTTGGATTCATCCTTACCTTTACCTTCATCAGTTTTACCTGATTGAGCGCCTTTGCCACGACCTGAAGCAGGTTTTTCAACCGCTTCTGCAACTTCTTCAAAAGCAAGCTCACCTGCATCAATCAGGTGCTTGGCAAACTTATTCTTTTGAAGTGCTTTGTGGTGATTGGCATCAACTACTACGGCGATCCCTTTAGGTAAAGTCACCAGGCCTGCAAAAACAAAAGCGGCATTAGAGCCGCTGTAAGTGTATGAATATTTAGCCATGAGATTTAAATCCTTATGCATGATCAAGGTAACGAAGTGAATCAACACGTTTCAACCAAACGCCCTGGTATTTGTAATGACCAGGTACAAGCACATCTAAGCCTTTTGGTTGCGCCGTCAGGAACTCAACGCTGTTACCTTTGAATTGAATACATGATGGATCACGGCGATAGATGATTGAACGGTCAGCACCTGCGGTACCTTTACCATTGCCACGACCAGAACCACGAATAGTTAATGTTTTGCCCTGAGTGGTGAAGATGTTGTTTTCTTCAATGTACTTCAGGAATGTTTTACCGCCTGAATCTGGCACGACACGTGTCGATAGATGCGTATATTGTGCTGATGCCATGAGATAGGTATCAGGCTCAATAGACGCATCACCGTCAAACAGGTCTGCTGAGTCAGCCAGCGAATTATTGAAGTCGGATAATACCTCTTCAATGGTCGCCGTAGACCAATCATGCTGACCTGTCACAATAGTGACACCTGTTTGGTTTAAGAAGCCATTCACCTGTTCAAGTTGACCACTCGCATTGGCTTTGGTGTAACCATACCAAGCCACATTCGACATGTGCTTTTCAGCTGCCAAATTTGCAGCCTGAACTTTATCCGCTTCAAGCGTGAGGTTCATTTGCTGTGCGGTCGCCAATTCAACCACTGAATATTGGTAGCCAATCACACCGACTTTCACTGGTAGGCTTACAGTATCGTATTCAACTTCTGCAAGCGGAATATCATCACCTGTACCAGCATAGTCTTCGCCGATACCCACGCCTTTTTTACGAGACAGAATTTCACCACCACCATAAACCGCATTTACATTGGTCACTGGGATGAACTTGGCATAGTCAAGGACCTGTGCAAGCTGTGGTGTAATTTCGTTTTGTTCTTCGATCTTTACGAAGAGCTGTGCTAATGCATCCATGTTGAACGCATCGCCAACTTGTGCCTGAATGGCAGGTGAAATCGGCGTTAAACGCGCTTTCATTTTTGCTAATTTGCTCATGTTTAATTAAGCTCCACGAAGATTAAGAAGGGCTAAACCATCGGCACCTGTCACGGTTTCCCATGCTGCACCTGGTAATACTGTTCCGTCAGTTGCTGAGCTCGACAAAGAACCCAACGGCGCCGCTGTGGTACCGTTTGCTGTTTTTACATAAACCGCTGCGGTAATGTCTGTGACTGGTGCAGTCGGTTTGACCCAAATCGCACCCTCAAACATGATCGGCAACATGTCACCAGCTTTATAGACTTCCTTGCCTGACGCATCTTTGCCAGTCTTGCCAACGCCGTGGCGTACTACAACACCGAAGCGTGTAGGTGTAGCACCAGTCACAGACTTAACTGACTTGCCGTCAGTCGTGCGGACAACCACATCACCGTCATTCACATTCACTAAGCCTGACAATGGCAGTGACAGTACGACCTCTTTAGTGGTTAAACGGCCACGCTGACCGACCACCGCATTTAATTGCTGAACCATGATTCAAGTTCCCCTTAAATTGTTTTGTATGCAGCAGACTTGTCATAACCCTTATTTTCATTCGGGTCTTGATTGTTGTTTTGCTGTTGTTGCTGTTTATGCAAAGCATCACCGACGGCATTGCCTGGTGTAGTCGTTTTGACCGCTGACAATGCACGGAATACCGTGTCGACTTGCTCAGGTTTAGCATCACCGACGGCGACACCACCAAGGACAGCTGTGACTAATGCATCACCTGCTTTAGCTGCAATCACGTCACGTTTGATCTGCTCACATGAACAGCCTTCAGTTTTGATACCAGGTACCAATGCAACAGCGTCCGCAATAACAGAGGCGCGTTCTGCAACGACCTGATCCAGTTTTTCAGGTGTCATTTGGTTTCGTTCAAGATCACCGACTTTCTGCTTCAGCTGTGCATTTTCAGTCTGCAAGGTATCTACCAATGCTTGAACTGCTGGCAATTCATCACCAATCGCAAATTGCTTGTCACCGACTTTGAGTTTTGCCGCTTTCAAGTTTTCAATCTGGTCTTGCTGGATTTTTAAGGCATCCGCTAAGGGCTTGTTATCGCCGATATCGAAACGAATACCGTTTACAACTACTTCCATTGTTTTTCCCTCTGTTGGGTTTGGGTTTTGGTCACCGACGCGACAATCACCGCCACAGCGACCGTATTTCACCAGCGCCACGTGATTGCCTTTAAAATTGATAAAGCGAGCTTGATACGGCGTACCATCAGGTGCCGTGCCTTGTTCAAGGACAAGATCAGCCGCATAGCCCAATGAGATTTCGACACGCTCATTGTTTTGAATGGCATTGATACTGTTTTGATCTTTGATGATCAGATCACCGACCATGAAATCACCTTCTTGGCGCACGTTTTCGCATTCGCCAATGTGGTATTCCTTCCAGTTAGAAGCATTGATTTCATTCTTTGGTGGGTGATAGTCCGTAGCATCTACGCCGTCGAATCCTTTCATCACATCTGGTTTAAACAGATCCTCAGCTGCCACATAGACATTGATGGTCTGATCCGCCGTGAAGCCTTCTAAATTTGGAAATTCATAGGCGTAGTACTGACGTACCTGAGGTGCTTTGGCCAAACGTACGTTGACGCACTTCAGATACCCTTCTTGAGTAAATGAGCGTGTACTTTCGCTTGGTGCAAAGTCCCCAATTTTGAGTTGGTAAATTTTATTCATGAGTTAATGACTCAGTTTTTGTAGGATTCCGCATAAAAGAAGTGCACAAGCCACAATTGCCGCCATGTGTAACAAGCATCGACCAAACAATTCTGAGTCGTTATTTGGCACCGATGATTCAAGCTTTTCCAATGGTGGCGGTGGTACAAATTCGGGTTTAGTCTCAGGCTGTTTAGGTGAATTTTGGGCATTAAAAAAGAGCCCATCGGCTCTTAATCTTTTCATTACTCGACTCACATCATGGTGATTCAATGCTTCAATATGAAAATTACAGCTGGTCACCCTATTTTTGTTTTGAGCTTCCAAACGGCGATAAAAACGCTTCTTGGAAAATTTCTTTTTACGCATGACATCACCTATGGTTTTTTTGGTGGATAAATGACAATTGCTGGCGTTTTTACATCTGGTGGAACTGGTCTTGGTTTCGGCTGATACCCTGAACCTTTAACACAGGAGCAGGTACAGCAGTGTTTACAGCACATAGATCACCTTTCTGTAGGTAATAAAAAAGCCACATTGAGAGTGGCTTTTTTTCATAAAGGTTATAGGTTATTTGCTTAAAGCACTTTTACTTTGTGCAACTAATGCTCTAGCCTCTTTCATGGCTGCTTTGAAATCCTGCCGCAATGAGACGACTTCTGATTTCGTCAAGGCTATTGGGCTTCTTGAAGTGCCCAAGCTCACCTTGCGTGAGATATTCGATTGGGAAACCAAATTCATTTTTCCACCACTCAGAAAGTTCAGGATGTTTATTGCGAATATAATTTAACGTTTTATCTAACGGGACAAGATCTAAATCTCGATAACCAGTTAAAGTAACTCCAAGTATAACCTTTCCACCATTAGATTCAATATGTCCTTTTAAAGCGGCCAATGTACCACCCATCGAAACAGTATCATCTATGATCACGTAGTTTCTACCCACTTCAACGTACCCATCAAACATTGGTTGGCGTACTATTCGCTCATATGCATTTGCATCAGTATGGTTTGCCTTAACTGTCTGAACAATATCATCACAAACTTCAAGACCTAAATCGCCACCAATAATCTCTGCAAAAACAGCAGGAATTCTATTTTTGCCTAAATGCTCTTGAGCTAAAACAGGAGCAAGTATTGGATTATGTCCAAGTATTAAAGCCCCAATATCTAAAATGTCTTCAGATGTTAAAACATGTTCTACAAGTAATTCATAAGCAGATAAAACATTACCACCTTTAGCTTGTAAGTATAGCTCTTCAGATGCTTTCCTTAGTGTGCCAGAGGGATATAGTACTTTGATTTTTGGGAAATCACCCCAAGGTGTTCGTACAAAATTAATAACTATATTCCTGTTAGAAATGTTCAATACCGTTATTTTAAGCGCTTGAAAGCCAAAAACAACTCAATCAATTAAGATATCTTCATAATTCGGCACCGCCGTGCATCGACAACCAATCTTTTCACCAGGGTGACCACCATCAGGAGGTGTATCCCATCGAAAGGTCTGCCCATGGTGACGACGACATAATGGCCGAACCCTTTCATCCTTTGCCGTTAAGTAATCGTATGTATCCACACCCATCGACGTTTGACGCTTCTTATTGATTGCGCCGTTGATCTTGCCCATCTGATCACGTGCAATGAGTCGTGCACGAATATCCGTACTATGCCCTAGCTTTTTAATTTCCTGAGCCAATTCCTCATTGGTCTGACCTGTTTGCAAGGCATTCATCACCAAGGCTTCAAGCTTATCGGTGTACTGACTTGGAATGGACTTAATCAGCGAAACGTTGGCAGCAATCTGATTATCAATTACATCCTGAATATCAGCACCACGGAAAAACGGCGTAAGGTCCACACCAAGGATGGTCTTGGTATGGCTGGCAACCTGCTTATCCACTTCCTTGCTGGTATCCATGACCACCTTAGTGGCCAAAGATACAGAAACTTCCAAGGTGTACTTCACCATCTTTTCACGTAACGCCGTGAATAAATCCGTCACCCAGCTATCACCAATGTTCTGCCCTACCGTAGGTAAAACAAAATCCTTGGTTTGTTCCTGGCAATACTTGGATATTTCCATCAGCTGACGTGTATAGAATAGCTCAATACGGCGATTGACCTTAACTGCCTTAGGCTTTGCCTTGCGTCCTTTCTTACGTTTCTTGATCTGCTGAAGCTGTGGTTTCAGGATCTGTATGATGGTCGTCATTCGCTGTCACCATTGTTTCTAGCAATTTGATGTGATCTTCACTGATAACCGAGTAAACGCCGTCGATATTCAACTGACGTGCGATCTGTGGCTCAGTGATGATGCCCATATTGAGATACTTCTCATCACGCTCAGCATTGGCTTTTTCCACTTCCGCACGGACTTTCGCATCTAATTGCCAAAGCGGATTAAATACCACATCCAGCTCAGGTATTTGACGTCCAAATGTAGACTGACAGATCACAGCAAGAAATTTCATCAAGATCGGCTTAAGGTCCCATTCCTGCTTAGTAGCAATCGAGTCGTAATAATTACGAGTGTCATGCTCACCAGTGGCATTCATACCTGCGGGTGACTGGCCAAACAGAATCGTATATGGGATATCTGCGGCACCCGCCGTCTGGACTGAGAATTCACGCATCATGTCAGGCAAGCCGCCGAAACTATACGTTTTTGATTCGTACTTTTCTTCAGCATCAAGGACTAACATACCGTTTAGGCTTTTCATCAGCCCCACAGACATGAAACGTTCCATGACGCCTTTCATATCCTCTCTAATCTTATCAACCAAGTTCGGCGTTTGAATGACATCAATCTTTGATTCATGAATAAGGCTAGCAGATCCACGCTTCACACTGGCATGATCCAGCAGATCCTCATAGACTTCTTGCAGAATGCTTTGAGGCTCTTCATTCACCACATCGGCATGAGCAATGCGAATTAGACGAGTATGGTGAATGCGCTTTTTCGCTTCATTCCCCATTTTCATTTCGTAAAATTCAGGCTGTTTCAGTAGTCCACAACATGCCGACGGCGGTAAATAACTGTTTTTATCCGCCGTGATATATTTCTTTTTAACGACCGTGAAGAATTCCAAACGGCCTTGGCCGAGATTGGAAATATCTAAAGGTTGGTCTAAGGCAGCGCCGTCAGCCGTTCCAAGCAGAATGTACACAACGCCGTAGAGGCGAGAAAGAATTAGGCCCGATAAAAGCACATGCTCTAAGTGAAACGCCTTACACGCTTCCTCAAGGCGTTTTAAATCATCACCTTGAATGCCTTCATAGAACCATCCAGCACGCAGCATGTCAGATGCAGGGCGATTGACAATACGGCGTGCAAGCCAATTCTGATACACCGCTTCAAGTTGATCATCGTCAATGTCTTTACGGACGAACTTGCCACCTGTGGCTTTGTCACGCTCGGTACCAATATTGGATACCAAGTTGGTATATGCACCAGCATCGCCAATGGCGTTGATTGCCTGTTTTACTGCATCTGCTACAAGCGTTTTAATTTTACCGCCTGTATCAGACTTTTTATCTTTAGCCATAAATACCTCTAATCAAATACAGTCGGCTTTTTCGCAAGTGAGTCATTAATCGCATCGATGGTAGGATCCCATTGGTCATCATGCTCATGTGTGAAGTCGGCTTTAAGACCCTCGATTTCTTCAACATAATTCAATAACCACGGCGCACTCACAGGTAGAACAACACGACGATCCTCGACATAGAACACTACATCCATAGTACGAGTCAGCTTGTCTGTATCACGCTGAATCGCTTTGATCGGTAATGTGGTTTCACGCGAAATGTTTTGAATCAGCATCGTTCCAGATGCTTTATCCTCGATGGCCATGTATCGAAGCTTGCCGATCTTGGTATTGCTTTCCTTATGCTTATTGATGAAAGCCTTAGCTTCCTTAATCAGCTCAGGTGCTTCCCATTTGCCACGGCGCACATCGATGATGTACAAGCGATTGTCATAACCAAGCCCTGCACATAAGAACACTGAATAGTCGTTATGCTCTTTGGTTTTTTGCGCCGTATCTGCCCATATCGCACGCCACTTGAGTACTGGTAACTCATGGTACCGATCGAACCATTCAGCCTTAACAAGGTCACCACCGAGCTTTTTAGGCTCTTGCTGGTACTGACTGCTGAACGTATAACGTGACACTGTAGCGCCGTCTTTATCCTGACCGCCCTTCTCTAACTGCAGTAATGACTGTAACGACTCTTTCAGTGGCCAATAACTCTGACGTCCTTTCTCATCACGCTCGACATCACGTGGCACTTTACGGCGTATATGCTCAGGCAAGGTATTGATGTAAGCATCATCAATCAGTGCCGGTATCGAGATCTGATGCCATTTCCCTGGCACGTTGCCAGTCATCACAAAGTTAGTCGGATCCTCAACGTGTAAACGCTGCATAATCAGAATAATCGGTGTAGATGATTTGGCTTTACGTGAGTTGACCGTGTTCAGAATCTTACGATTTGCCTTGTTACGTGCCGTCTTACTAAATGCATCTTCAGGCTTGAGCGGATCGTCCAGGATAATCGCACCGGTAAATCCAGCATCTGCCAAAGTACCTGCACGGCGGCCCGTAACTTGACCACCCATCGAAGCTGAATAAACATGTCCCGCTTCATATCCATCTACAGTCGTTTTCCAGCTTGCCTTAGCATCGGTACTGGTCGAGATCTTCACAGGCCATAAGCCCTGAAAATCAGCCGATTTCACGATGTTTCGCGCCGTAGACGACACATCCTCTACAAGTGACTGCGAGAATGACAAATATAAGAATCGTGAACGCTGATTCCGTGCGATACCACGTGCGATCAAATTGGTCAGTAGTTCAGTCTTACCTGAACCAGGTGGAACGTTAATAACTAAATTTTCGATTCGTCCGGCAATGACTTCATCAATGGCCCAAGCTATGTATTCATGGTGCCAATTGACTGAGAACTTAAACCCCATACGAGGCATGAAAAAACGGCGTGTGAAAAACAAATGTTCACGTTCGCATTTCTCACGTTCGATCTTTATCTCAAGCGGTCTAGTATTTACTTTCGAGTTCATCTAACACCTGCTTCACTAATTCAGGGCTAGCATCCACGTAGGTAACATTTTCGCTTTGTAATGGTCCACCACCTGCGCCAGTCAATTCTGTTTTATTGGTGTATTTGCCACCGACGTCTTCAGCCACCTGTTTAAGAATGGTCAGCTGTAAAATCGGATTGCGTTTGTTCTGTGGGTTATTCAGCAAGTTCTCATAATGACGTAAGCGCACGGCGAGATTCGCCAAGGGCATTTCATCTGTATTTTTACGGAACTGCTCCCGGGTTTTATAAAACTCGTCAGCTAATGCTTTACTGAGGTTTTGTCCTGTCCGTTTGGTCGGGTCGTATGCCTCACACTGCTGACGTGAAATAGTGATGCCAAACTCTTGTTGGACAAGCTCAACGGTTTCAGTAGGTGTATTCCACTGCGCTAAGCTACGTACGATAAAGAGTTTGTGCTTTTGATTTAGCGTTGCCATTGCTCTTTATCCGTCCAACTTCGTCCAACTCAATGGACAAAAAAATTTAAACGACCTTCAGAAAGCAAGTACCGCACGCATGGTAAATATCGGCTCTTGAAATTTCAGGTCGCTGTTTCGCTGCATCAATCATGTTTTGAACTTCTTCGCTTGCACCATAACGGCGTACCACACCAGTGAATTCCTCCACGTCATGCCCTTTGATCTCAAGCTTTGGTAAACCTGTTTCACGGTTAAATTGTGGGATACCCCATTCATCACGCTTATGTGCAATGTGGTAAAGCTCATGCTCAACCAGTGCACAAAAGGCAATATCATTCGCCACTTGGGCAAATTTGGAATCAACCGTAATGAGATATTCAGGAACTTGACCAAACCATTGTTCAAATTGTTCCTCTTGGCGTGCTTTCTTCCATCCACCCATATTGATCATGACTTTTTCAGCTTGACCAACGACAAAACGCCCCTGTTTGATAAATCCGCCGTTTGCCCACATCACGGCGATCTGTGGCCAGTAAAATGAGTCCAGGTGAATATGATCAGGGTTAAACACTTCAGAATGTTCATTTAGGAATACAGCTTTAATCCATGCCCATAGTTCTGGTGCTGGCATGAAGTTAGGTGTATCCAAATCGAATATTTCTTTTGGTGGGTATGGTCGAACTGGTATGGCTTGTCCGACTTCTTTCATAAATTTTTCCATTAAAAAAGCCACCTTACGGTAGCTTAAATTTAACCTCTAGCTTCTCTGCCAGTCTCATCTTCAGCAATTCGATAACGCCAATATCGATCTGGCTTAACCCAAACCACATTATCTTCAGTTTGCATTTTGAATCCACTATTTACATTGAGCTTAAGAACCAAGTTTCCATCTGTATTTTCTTTCAAAAAATCCATTTGGTTTTGTTTTACAAGGAAATCAACCACATCTTCTTGATAGAGACATCCATCTTTTTCCAAATTATTAAGCATCCAATGAATCACATCACTCAAGTTCAGGCTCTGAACTGGGAGTAGACCCTGCTTGCTGCTCCTCTTTAACCAGTACTAACTCACTTTTATAAAAGAAGCCTGACTCCAATTTCTTTCCAGCAAACCACTGACAGCGATATTGTCCTATATTTTGTCCAGTAGTCATAAGTTTGTTCACAGACATATCTGGGCCACCTGCTACGGACTTAACCACTGTTCCTACAACTAATTCTTGATTATTGTCTTCACTCATTTTTTTCTCTAAAAGTACTAATGAAATTAATACTTTGGGTTTAACACAAGTAATTCAAGATATAAATTTAAAAATTTTTTAATATAATACGTTCCGTAAGTTTCGGATGCGCTCCTTAAGCTCAATCATGATTTCATCAATCGCAATCATTTGATGACGCTTAAGTCCTGAACGGCTGAGGTTTTGATATTTAGCCAGCTCCGCACAACAGAACTGTAAATCTTGTTTAGCTTGCACACGATCTGTCATATAAGTCCCTACCGCGTTAATACAATATTTCAAACAAAAGAAACCCCACTAACAATTACGTTAGTGAGGTTTAGTGCCGTAATAAGTTCGGCAAGTACTTCAAAAAGGGCTTGCTCTTACCTGCGAGCCCTTTAGGTTGGCATGGTGCAAATACATGCATGCGTTAGAAATTCAAGTTAGATGTTAAACATCCAAGTTTGTTGAAAGGAAAACGCAATTCCGTATTTCAACTTGAACACTTCCGTATTGCTTACGGTTACAACCCAAGATCACATTAACACCCCTTTAAACTTGAAAAATAAAGTTAATGTAAGGGAATTTATTTATCGCTTTAACTTGCTAATTCAATGAACGATTAATTATGTTAATAATTTAAATGGCAAAAAAATACCTCCTGAGTGAGGAGGTAAAATTGAAGAACAGGTTAGGTCCTGTGCATAAATAATATTCAATTTCTAAAAGCGTAGCATTAGCAATAAGTTACAATATTATATTAGAAGAATTCATTAACCTGAAGATTTTAATTCAAGCTGTCTATCATCTTGAGTAACCTTAATTTTAATATTTTGATAAGTACGCTTACTAGGATTCATAGCGGATCCCACCACCTCTTCAAAAAACCTTCTATCTTTCATTAACTCTGCATATAGCTTGTAGCCTATCAATATTCTTTCAGGTTTTTTATTATTTGCTAATGTTTCTTTAAAAATATTGTTTAACTGGTTTACATCTACCATAAATAAAAATTAGCTCTAAATTTAAGAAGCCCATTATGCCTTATTTAAAAGTACAAACAATGACAACTGCCTGTTATTAAAGCTTTCAGAACAAACAAACGTTTAAAACACTATACTTCGTAACTTTATCACCAAAAAAAAGAAATATTGATAACAAAAAAGCCCACCATTTGGCGAGCTTTTAAATTAACTTCATGTATCAACGTACACTTCGGTCACTATAGCTGAAATATGCCATAACCCTTGTGCAAGGTCAAACATTCATCATTGTCTTTGAACAATATGTTCGTTAGTATTTTTAGTAACCTCATCTCGCTGCTCAATGATGTCTGATTACAAGCTAACCTTAAGTGAATATTTATCCACTGTTCAAGAAGTTATACGGGTCACCTTTGATGAACCTGTTTGGGTCAAAGCAGAGATAAGAAATTTAAATATTAAAAGCGGACATTATTATCTTGAGCTGGCTGAAAAAGAGGAAGGTTCAGACAAAGTGATCGCCAGTTGTAAAGCGACTATTTGGAAGTCTTCTGCTCAAAAGATGGTTCTAAAGTTCGAACGTGAAAGTGGTATTGAGTTATCTCGAGATCTTAATGTTCTGATAAAAGTTAAAGCCAAGTTTGACACTCAATATGGTTTCTCAGTTAATGTAGAAGATATTGATTCAAGCTTTACGTTAGGTGACATAGCACGGCGTTATCAGCAGACATTAGAAAAATTACAAACCGAAGGTCTTGCAGATAAAAATAAACAGCTACCTACGCCGTTTGATATTCAAAATGTCCTGGTCATTGCACCTGAAAATGCTGCAGGTTTAGGCGATTTCAAAAAGGATGCTGATGCATTAGACAAAGCCGGTGTCTGCCATTTCGTTTATCACAGTGCAACTTTCCAAGGCAATACAGCGCCAACAAGTATCCGAGATACTTTAACAACTGCCCTTAAGCAATGGGTCAAAGATTATGAAGTTGCCCCTGATCTCATCGTTCTTATTCGCGGTGGTGGATCTGTAAATGATTTAGCATATTTAAATGATTTTGATTTGGCAGCTCTGCTTTGTAAGCGTTCCGTCCCTATCTGGGTCGGTATTGGCCATGAAAAAGACCGAACGATTTTAGATGAAATTGCACATCGATCTTTTGATACACCCAGTAAGGTCATTGGAGGTATACGTAATTTGATTGTAGAGCGTGTCCAAGATGTATCTGATTCTCTACAAACTATTAAGTTGTTATCTCAGCATCAGATCACGGCGTATCAAAGCCAGAATGATCAATACATAAAGTCAATCAAGACACTGGCGAATAATCAAATTAGTTTAACTAATCGAAATTTAGACTTAATTAAAGACACCACTCAATATTTAGCTCAGCAACAGGTTAAGCTGGCTTCTCAGCAAGTTGAATCTCTCATGCGCGAAACATTACTTCAGAATCCCAAAAATGTTATGGCCAAAGGTTTTGGTATCGTCCGTAGCCAAGGAAAAGCAATACGTTCTATTCAACAAATATCAGGTGATAGCATTCAAGTAGAATTACAGGATGGTATTATTACTGCCAATGTGACTCAGGTATCTAGCAATGACTAAGAAAGAATTAACGTTTAAAGAAGGCTATGAAATTCTCAAAAAGAACACCGAGCTCCTTGAGTCTCAAGATGAACCAGATATTGATAATTTGATGAAAATTGTTGAAGAATCGATGTCAGCATATAAAGCCTGTAAATCACGTGTAGACGCCGTTCAACAAGCTTTGAATGAGACATTTAAGGATTGAAATGCATAATTCACTTGAAAGCTTCTTAAAAAGAATATCTTTTTTCCTTATTTATTTACCAGCACTCATTTATGGTTGCCAAATTGCTTATTTTTCAGGAATAAGTGAACCGTTGGGAATAGACATCTCATCCTTAGGAATGAATTATTTTGAGGTTTCATTTTTTGGTTATTTAAATCTATCTACTACGTTTTTAGATAATTTAAATAAACTAGTATTATTAATTGCATTTTCTATATTGTATTTAGCCATAGCATTTTTATTACATGTTTTGGCGATTCACCCTTCAGAAAAAGAAAATGAAAAATTCAGAGTTGATGCACTATTATCTAGTTTTGAATTTCAGAAACCGATTATTTACTCTAAGTTTGTCAAAATGGTTAATTCATTTTGGTTTACCACTACTATCTATTTCTTTATATTTATTTTTAGTCTATTTCTCATTTTTACATTCTATAATAAAGGTAAAAAAGATATTATTTCTACTGTTGATAAGATTAAGACATCTGAAATTTGTGAATACACTACTGGTTATATCAAACAAAATAACGAACAATTCAGAGTCAAACCTATTCTGTGTGGCAACTATAAATGTTATGGAATTAACTTAGATAGACTTGAAGTAATCACTTACCTCCCTGAAAACTATAGTCAATTTTTAAATGTCCCAAATAAATTTAAATAAATGAATACTTCAATAACGGTTAATAAAGCACCTTATTTGGTGCTTTTTTTATATCCAACAAACCCATACCGACTATGCAAAGCAGCTAAACCGCACTTAACATCCATTCTTGAATCTGCTTGAGTACGATTTTCACGTACCATTTCAGACCAAGAAGCCCCATAAAAATAACGATCAATGATTGCTTCCATCCAATCATCTAAAATTTCAGATTGTCCCTGCATATCTAGTATTAAACGCTGTACGGCGCGTGCTTCATTATCATCAATCTGACACACAATTTTTGTCTGCTTTAATTTTGGTAATTGATAATCACCAGTCAGGAAATCAACAATGATTTTTGATTCCTGTAGATCGGTCAGTTTTTTCTGTTTTCTTTTCTTAGTGGCATGATCCATGGCCACTGCAATTGGATTAATACTTTGGCTACATGTACCACTAACTGAATTCATCCATGCGCCGAATTGGTGTAACCATCCTTCTAAATCAAAACGTGACCAATCTATTGTTTGTAAAATATGTTGTTTCGTTGCCTCTGCTACAACCATTACTATTCCCCTACCATCTTCTCAATTTGTTGTATTGCTAAACCTGATTTCACTTGTTCTGTACTAAACCGTAATACCTGGTAACCCATCATTGTTGCTGAGTTATATTTTTCCATGTCACCGATATACCCCTTGCCTCTGGTATGGCGTCCACCACTCCATATACCGCCTTCGACCTCAATCAATATTTTCTTGCCGATTAGGTGAAAATCAGCCTTCCATTTGCGTTTGGGATGAAACCTAAACTCTCTCTCAAATTCGATTCTGTGCGCCTTAAGTTGTAAAGCTAATATCGACTCTCCCATACTTTCAATTTGCTTATCACGGCGCGGAGATTTTGACTTAATTAAATTTTTACTTTTTGAGCCGTACAAGCTTTTATATTCAGCAAGGGAAATACTTGTCATACTGATTTTCCAAAAGCGATATCAGCAAATAATTCCCTTGCTGATTTGCTCAATCTGAATCCCTGCGGAGTTTGGCCATCCTTTTCCACGAGCCCCCAATTCGCCAGTCCATTCAAATAACGTTGCAGGCTACGGATTGAAATTCCCATGTTCGGTTGAATCTCATCGAAAATTTGTTTCACAGAGATTCTTCCATTCGTTGAAGACATGATTCTCAAGATCATCAGGTTTGTAATCGTGCGATCAGCTTCAGTCACGCTGCACCTCCCATTAGCACGCCGTTGAAACCTACTTGTTTCAAATAGGATTCCCACTTTTTCGCCTGTTCAGGTTTTTCAAGTTTCATTGAGATACGTGCTGCAAGTTTTTCATAGGACTCACCTGGCTCAGCGTATTTACCAGCAAACTCTGGATGCTTAGCTAATTTCTGAGCAAACACCTGAATCTGTTTGTCAGTGAGGTATTTTGGTTCTGCAGTAGAATTTAGTTTCTGATGGCCAGTGGAATTTGAGTACTTGGTGCGGTATGCGTTGATCAACCAATCTGCAAAATGGAAATTCATCAGTTCATCACAGAGATTCTTTCCAGCGTTGTATATTTCAAATGCTCGTTTTTCACGATCACCCCAAGTTGCGTTCATGAGCATTTCAAAATCCAAATCAGGATCAGCCAGAAAAATTTCTTCACGAAGTTTTTTGAAGCAAAGCCACCCTTTTTTATTTTTAGATTCTAATGGAAGATTCATTGGGAGATTCTGTGTCCCGTTAACGGCACTATTCAAAGTCCCGTTATTGGCACTATTCAAAGTCCCGTTAACGGAATCATTCCGTTTTTGGTACTGTTCCGTTTCTGGCACTATTTCAGGCAAATTTTTTTCCTGTAATTGTGCCGTTTTAGGCATAGTTTCACGGCTATTTACGCCATTTAGTCGATATACTTTTACACGCTTTGTTGAACCTTTTCGTTCTCCAGTATCTGAGATCAAATGATCTTCCAGAAGTTCAGCAATAATCCTAAGGACGGTTTTACGCTCAAGACCGGTATCTTTCTCAAGACGTTGCATACTTGGAAAGCAGCAATGGTCTTCACCGGCACGATCGGCCAGTGAAAGCAAAATGAGGCGTTTCAGTGGTATACGACAACCACCTTTCTTTTCGCTCAATTCCACTCTCCAAGCCCAGTTTGTTGCATCTAAGCTCATATTATTTCCCGTCCCAGTTTGCATTACTTTCTATCAGTAGCTTTAAATATCTTTTGATATGGCGCATGAACGTCACCACGTTGCCAGCTAAGAATTCCTGATCTAAATTGTTTTGAGAGGCTTGATGTGCTAAATTTGATTTCATATTCATATTTGATTTACCTCGAATTGAATAACCTGAAGAAGCCTGACCTCGACCGTCAGGCTTTTTCGTCTACGCATGCATGAATTTGCGAATCCAGCTTTGCTAAAAATAAATGCAGTTGATGTATGACTTTAGACATGTCCAAGGCTTCTCCTTGCGTAATACGTCCATCTGCCATCATTTCTCTAAAGACTTCACATACATCCCCACCCCCCTTACCTATGCTTAAAACTAGATCTGTTAGCGCCGTATCTCTACATTCGGGAATCTGAGGAAGATCAATTGAGACCTTTCCGTGTTCAGCATTAAATGCTTGCAAAATTCTGCAATCCCCTGTGATCGCGATTAACTTTGAAGCTTCGACCAGCGTTAGATGATGTGTTTCCGTATTTGGATTGACTTTACTGTTCAGCACAGCAGGACTTTTAATACCAAGGCGTGGCGCAAGTGCATTTGCTCCGCCTGGATAATCGTGAACTGTGTTATATGCAGCATCAGTTATGTTCATTCGTAATCCCTTTGAACGTGTTTTTAGGCAGATGCTTTATTACTATTTTGGTTGTTTACTTCATTTCTAGGAATCAACCCAAAATGTTGCAAAATCTCGGTTTCAGATACTTGACCATTACTTGCTTGAGCCAAAGATTTTCTAAGATTTTTTCTTGGCTCTTTATAGCCATAAAGTAAGTGTGTTTTTAAATAACCCACTGTAGTACCAGCATTTTTTGCATAGATCTCTAAATCACTAGGATTTAATTCATTAATAAAATCTCTAAAATTCATAGATTGACCCTCTCATATGAATTCAAATATTACCTTTTAGGTAATGTAAATACAACCTTTTTTCTTGTTTACCTTTTTGGTGATAAATCTACAATTAGTAAATGTGTCTCGTCACACAGAAATAGGAATACTATGGACAGCAAATCAATCAGATACAAAAACACTCGAATCCTTGTTGATCAAGTCGGCGGAGTATCCAGTTTTGCTGAGAAAATTGGTAAAGGACAATCTCAAACCAGTCAGTTCGCAGGTACAAATCCTATAAAAGGAATTGGTAATAAGGTTGCTCGTGAAATCGAAGATGCATTCGATAAACCACATGGTTGGTTAGACATTCCGCATGTAGATGAAAAAGCAATATTAGAACCAAATATTTCTTCCCCAATCCCTATCGCTGGTCTTCTAGTTCCAGTTATTTCGTGGGTTCAAGCAGGATCTTGGACTTCAGTTGACTCAGTACCTAATGGCACACAATTTGAAGAATGGTTACCCCCTAACCCTAAATGCGGAAAGAATGGATATGGATTGGAAGTCGTCGGAGAATCTATGATGCCTGACTTTAGACCAGGCGATAAGATTTATGTAAATCCTGATTTTCAAACGGCGGATTTGAGAACAGGTGATCTTGTAATCGTTGCTTGTGAAGGTGATGCTGAAGCCACGTTTAAAAAATTAATATTAGAAAGTGGGAATGTTTACTTACAACCGTTAAACCCTCACTGGCCTGAACAAACTATAGCTTTAGTTGATGGCTGTAAGTTGGTTGGTAAGGTTGTTGGGTTGTATAGGGATGTTTAAAAGTAAGTCACCAGTGACTAAAAAGCCGCTATATGCGGCTTGGTTATTGGGTTTTATCGGGATGTTTCGTTTTTCAATATTAGTTATTTTAAAAAATTAGGGGTAATCATGAGCCAATTATCATTATATAGTAATGAAAAACCAGATAATCAATCAGTTAAATTTCAAGTAGATGGTAAAATTTTAAATGAGCTTTCGAAACAAGTAACTAGCCATATCTTTGCTCTAGGAGAGCTTATAAAAAATAGTTATGATGCACAAGCAACGTATATAAAAATTACATTTGATTTGCATAAAAGCTTACTAACTATTGATGATAATGGTATTGGAATTTCTAAGGAAAACATCCAATCCTTATTACATATTGCAAAAAGTAATAAGAGATACGCCGAAAAATTCACCTTCGATGTAAATGATCGAAAAATTGAGCGTTTTACACAAGGATCAAAAGGTTTAGGTTTATTTAGTGCATTTAAATTTGGGAATATTGTTAATTGGGATACTAAATTTAAAAATAGCGAATGTATTAGCTTAACTATTGATAAAAGGCAAGTTATAAAATTATCAAATATTAATAGTGCTGTATATAAATTAGAAACAGGAAAAAGAAAAGTTAGTGGTACTACCATTACTATAAAATTAGACACCAGTGATAAAGAAATACTTTTTACTTATAAACATTTAAAAGAACAAATCAATACAAAGCGTTTGGTAAATTTTTTCTTAGACGATTCTTTAATAATTGATTTCAACTTAATAAAACAAGATGGAATAATCGAAGATAATTTTCCAATTAAAACTATTAAAGACAAAGAACTAGAAAAAGATATTTTTAAAAGAAATTTATTTAAAATAGTTTTCTCAAGTAAAAATAACAATGTTGATTACTTCTACAAAAATCAAAACAAACCATTTAAAAGCTTTACCTATGAATTAAAAAATAAGGCTTACACAATAAAATTGACTATTTATGCATTTATATTTAAAACAGGTGATAAAAAATTTATAAACTCATTATTCTTAAATTCTAGAAAGGATCTAACTCCGTTAATTTATATTAATGGTGCATTATTTAATAATGATAATATTTTTGATCCATCTATAACTCGAAAGATTAAAAGTAGTAAAACACTTTCTCAGCTTGTAGGATTTATAGATATAACATGTACACATCCAGATCTTCAGTTTAACAATGAACGCACTGACTTAGTTTTCAATTCATTTAATGAAGACTTAAAAGAAGATCTTAGAAATATAAATATTTTCATACAGGAAAAAGGGAAATATCTCGAAAAGAATTTACCAGCTACCATTGAAGATGCCCCTCTCAATCACGATATAAACCCTGATGAGAGCGATACCCCCGCTGAATCAGAGCCAGATGAGAGTGTTACAATTACTGAGCCAAAGCCAGTTGTGAATTTAACTCCTGCTGAGCCAGCTCCAGATGAGAGTGTTACAATTATTGAGCCTGACATAGAAGGATTGATTGAAGCTAATCACATTCCATTCATACAACTCCATCAAAAAGAAAAGAATATTAAGTTTTCAGATCAATCTGGAATTATTGATCTAAAGACTTATTTGCATGAAGCAAAAGATAGTACAGGGAAAACAGTAAGCTCATCCCAGCTAAAAATAAGTATTGATGGTAAAATCTTATCATCAACATTCCTTCCATCAATCGATCAGTCGAAAACACTTCAAATTAAGTTTTTCTTTGAGGATCCGATTCTGAAAGATCACCATGAAAAGAATTTTATTTGTAGCGAAATTCTTACGTTGTCGTTTGAAAAGAAAAAAACCTCTTTTGATCACAGTGAGGAAAATCATCTATTAATTGAGCCTTTAGGTTATAAAGAATATAAAATAAAACTTGAAGGAGTTGATAGATTAATACAACAGATCAATGACCTGTATAATAATTACAATGAATTTGATATGTGTATTTCCGCCTCTTTGCGCTTGATATTTGATTTAACAACTTATAGATATCAACAGCTCACTAGAGATGAAATTAATTCAGATTCACTTGAGAAACAAGTATCAAGCATTGTAAATAAAATTACAAATCCTCCGGAAAAACAACACTTTTCGGAAGTATCAGAACTGCTAGATGCAAGATTTAAAATCAATAAAAACACATTTAATCCTGGACTTTTTGCAACCAAAGTTTCAATATCTAATCTTGGCTCTCATACTGGCTCGAGTCATCTTTCCATTGAAACAATTAAAGACATTGCTAAATATGCGGGATATTATGCCCAACTTGTTGATGCACATTGTAAGGTTAAGGGGTTGATTGAAAAGTGAGTGACATTTCTTTTAGTGACTATAGAAAAAATGACATCCATGGAGTTAGTTTATATCCAGCTACGATGATTGCCCCTGTTCAGCATAAAATTATGGCTAGTCTATTTAGGAACAATAATATTAGCTCAGTTTATGACCCTTATCACGGTTCAGGAACAGCCCTATTTGAAGCAGCAAAACTTGATCTTAATTGTAATATCATAGGCTGTGATATTAACCCACTAGCTCATTTAATAACTTATAGCAAGTTAAAAGGAGTGACTAAAAACATTATTGAGGATATTCGAAATCTTTCATTCCATATAGAAAATGTACCAGATTATGATTTTGATTTTTATAATATTCAAAAATGGTTTAGGCCAGATATTATTTTCTCTTTAAAGCAAATCAGATGGGCAATTACTCAAATCAAAAGTAAGCGTAACCGATCATTTTTTTGGATCGTATTTGCAAATATTATTAGGAAATATAGCAACAGTCGTTCATCTACATACAAACTCCATATTAAAAATATAGTTGATATTAATAAACCTCGAAACAATGTTATCCAAGATTTTATGAATCAGGTTGAAAAGCACTATCCAAAGTTTAATTTAAGGGCACGTAATGTGACTCTTTTAAAAGGTGATATTTTAAAAGTATCTCATAAGCTGGAGAGCCGTAGTATTGACTTAACTATTACATCTCCACCCTATGGTGATAATGGAACAACTGTACCTTATGGTCAGTTCTCTACTTTACCTTTATTTTGGATAGATTCTAAAGACTTACAATTAGAAGGTTGGGAATTATTAAATTATTCAAAAATTGATAAAATGAGTCTTGGTGGAGATAATCGAAATATTTTATCTGATTTTGGCATGCAATTATTAACACCATATTTAATCAAAATCTCAGAATCTAAACAACAAAAGGTAATTAATTTTTTTGCTGATTACTTTATTTCTCTTGATGATATATGTCGTGTTACTGATAAATATATAGTAATGACTTTAGGTAATCGTACTGTTGATAGAATTAATATAAATCTTACTGATATAACGTCTACCTATTTAGAATCCAAAGGCTTTAAACTTTTAGATACTTTAAGTAGAAACATCCCTTTAAAAAGAATTCCTAAAATGACCTCCAAAGTAAACAATGAGTCCGTATCCTCCATGAATGAGGAATTCGTAATTATACATAGTAGACTTTAAATATTTACCCACCCAGTGTGGGTTTTCTTTTGCCTAGTATAAAATAAAAACACCTTAAAGATAATAAAAAGATAATTTAATAGTTGCAATTAATTACCTTTTAGGTAATATTTATCTCACAGACAACAAAAAAGCACCCCTGCCTTCGAACTCATGGGTGCTTTGCAAACTGCGAGATCAATTATGAATCTAAATTTCACCCCATTCAATACCGTCGCGGTAAGTTTATTAGTTTCTAGTGTAACGATTGGTGCATTAGTCTTCACTAAACAACCTCAAGCGACGGATTTAAAGCTTAGCTATTCAAGCTATGTTCCTAATCAAACATCAGTCGCAGCACTAAAACTGACCTCTGAAACGACTGGCTATGCTGTAATACGTTTTGATGAATACACACTCGACGTGTCATTCGACTATGAAAAATTCACAAATGATTACGGCGTTCCTGGTAGTGAATTTGACGATGCAATGATTACGTCGCTGACAATCGATAAAATTCACGATGTATTAGGTAATTCAGTATCAGATTTCACAGATCACAATGACCATTACAACATTAATCAAATGCTGATTACTCACATGCATAAGAATCGCATGTTAGGGGGTGTGTAATGGCCCTTCCTATCATTGAAGCGAACCAAACATTATTGGTTCAAGCCATCATTGTTTATCTCTATGCGGATCCAGGACTTGGCAAAACTTCAATTGGCTTTACAGGTGATAAAGCCATTTCCTTTGACTTTGATAAAGGTGCACATCGTACTGGTGAGCTTCGTCGTGGTGCAGTAGTTCAAGTTCAACAATGGTCGGATGTAGCAAATCTCACACCTCAAGATTTAGCTCCATATAACACAGTGGTTATTGATACTGTTGGCGCCATGCTTGAAAGCATCAAGACACACTTGGCTTTGAACAATACCAACAAACAAAAAGATGGTTCACTGAAATTAAAAGCTCAAGGTTTAGCGAACAATATCTTCAAACAATATGTAAATACATTGATTGCATCAGGCAAGGACGTGGTTTTCATAGCACATGCTTCTGAAGATCAAAACGGCGATCAAATTGTATATCGTCCTGATCTAGGCGGTAAGAACCGTAACGAGCTTTATCGAATAGCCGACATTATGGGTTATTTAACGACTGTGACCACTGGTGAAGGTAAAAATGCTCGTGTCATTAGCTTTAAGCCTTGCCCTACTCACCATGCAAAAAATGCTGGTGGCTTAGGTGGTGAAACTGGTGAAGTATGGGTACCTGACTTAAAACAAAATCCTACATTCTTGGCTGACATCATTAAACAAGCAAAAGACCATATCAACACGATGACACCTGAGCAGTTAGAAACTATCAAAGCGGATGAAGACTTTGAAAATTGGAAACAAAGTTGCAATGAAGCTCAACATGCTGGGGATTTAAACCAACTCACTGAATCATTACCTCAGGGCCATCGTTACGTAATGGATATGTGGTACGCAGTTCAGCGTCGGGCTAAAGAACTAGGCTGTCCATACAACAAAGATGAAAAGAAATGGCTCAATTCACCTGAATTCAATGGCATTTCAAATGAGCAACTTGCTCATCTTCAAGACTTCATTGCAGAACGTGGCTTAGACACTAAAACCGTTTGTGAATACTTAGGCTTAGATGCCTTGGCACAGATTGAGGTAAAGCAATTTGCAGCGGTTAAAGTCGAAATAGATAACTATGCGAAAAGTATGGTGAAAACATGAAATTTAATTATTCCTCTATTACCCGAACATTGACAGTGTTCGGGACGCGAATGACCCATATTTTCGAAAATGTTGGTATTGGTGAAATTGATTCTTTGGTCATCAATGCAAAGTTTAAAGAAGCGACTTGGAGAACGAAATGAGCTCTGTAAAAAACATCCAAAAAGAAGAAAACGAGCAACGCTTACAGAAAGCTAAAAACAAAGTCTTTGCTGCTTTGGAAAAGGATCCGCTTGGTTTGTCTATGGCTCAGCTTATGACGATCTGCCAGCTCAGCATCAAGACAGTTAAAAATGTTTTGTCAGTGATTGAAGTTGACCAGGAAGACGGCGTGTTCTTTTTAAATGGCAAGCCTAAGGCTGAAATCAGCAACCCAGAACATGAGCTTGCTTTGCGTTTCTTTAAAGTTGCTCAGAAAGAATTGGACTCAAATACATTTAATCGTATTAAAGAAAAGGCGAAGGTGGCGTGATGGATATTCAAAATTTTATAGCTGAATTTAAGAAGACTTTCGTTTACGACATGCTTAAAGATTACGTGTCTGACGAAAAGCTATTTGATCATGTGGTTGAAGACACTAAAGTCATTTGGATGAAAGAGCAAACTCGTCAAATGTGGTCAATGTGGCAAGCAGCTAAAGAGAATGCGGTGCCTGAAGGGTTTGTTTTGGTGTCTCAAGATAAGGCAAAAGATACTGATCGTTTGAACTTTCTTCTTGGCGATGATCGCTATATTCGAACGGTGGTTCATCGTGACATTCAAAATGAAGACTTTGAAAAAATTGGTGAGCACTATTTATTCACCGAAGTCTATTGGATTGATGGATGGGATTACCACGAAAACTCTTCTTCTCAATCTAAGCGTGGTGCAATTGATAAAGCCATGCTCGAATCACAGGAGCCAGCTAATGACTGAAATTCAACGCACTAACATTGATTTTGCAAAGAACTTTCTTGAATTGATTGGTCCACGTGTAGGAAATGGAACTGGTATTCAAGGCACATTAACAGATGGTGAATTAGGCGCTCTATATCACATCGTTCAAGAGTGGTTATTTGAACATGATTTACCTGAGAGTGTGGTTGAGAGTTTAAAGGAGGTTTCTTAATGGCTTTGAAAAGTTTTAAGAATATCAATGAAGATGAACGATCTAAATTATTAAAACCATTTTTAGATGCACCTAATGATCAAAAGTTTGGACAAGATTTGGTAGCTCTATATTTAGATTGTTCCCCGTGGACTTTAGCAAGAATGCGCTGTGATGGGTCTGAACTTCCTTACACCAAAATAGGTCGTCGAGTTGCTTATAGAAAAGCTGATGTACTCGCTTTCGAAAAAAGAAGAACTGTCACCTGCACAGCACAATACGCATAATTTAAAAGGCAGGTTTATCCTGCCTTTAATTGTTTGAGTCTTTCATCCCAGACACTTTCGTAGTTAAAACAATCAATTTTTCCTTGGTATACAGCCTCAATCATATTCATGGAAGCTCTTAACTCCTCCATCGGTATTTGAACATAGCCACCCGTGACATCTAAACGCGGTCTAGCAGTATGGTTAAGCAGACGTTTAGTGACATAGATATTAAATCTTAGCAAATTACATATCGTCGCAAAGGTGCGTCTAAAATCATGCATCGATACATAAAAGTTAACCTGAGCACCTATTTTCTTGAGTGCAGTATCTACAACAGTAGCGTGAATATTATGGGAAGTTGGGAGTTTAGTCGCTGGGAATACCCAATCATTTTCTTTTAGTAAGTATCTTTCTTTAAGTATGGATAGTAAGTGGTCCCCTACTGGAAATTCATGATTAGAACCATTTTTCGTATCTCTAAAAATAACTATACCTTCTTTAAAATTCACATCTTCCCATTTAAGACCGCAGACTTCTTGGCGACGGCAACCGGTATACATGGTAAATAGGATGATATCTCGATGAGTGTTGGATCGTGCAGTATTTTCTAAATTGAGCTCATCCTCATAATTTAAAACGGCGTTGTAGTACTTATGAATGATACTTTTATCTAAGTGCCTATTACGACTTTCAATCTTATTCCAACCTTTAGTTACGGCAATAATATCAACTGGATTGCTTTTTAAAATTGGATTTTCATCGGTAGAATAAAGCACATGAATATATTTCCAGACTGTGCCAAGCAATGAAATAGCACCATTGGCTGATGACTTGCTGAGCTCAGATACTTCGATAAATTTATCTAGGACTTCTTTTTTTGTAATTTCAAAGAGCTTTCGATCTGACCACTTTAAGTATAAATCAAAGTATTTTTTATACTGTCTAATTGTTTTAGGTTTGAAATCATTTCTATCAATGTAAATTTTTAAGGCTTCATCTACAGTGATATTTAAAAAATTATTTACGCTAACTTTTTCATTTTGACTAATGTATTCCCCATTGGAGATTTGAGCCAAAATCATTTGGGCTTTTGCTCGAGCAGAATTAACAGATATTTCGTTCGCTTTCCCAATCACTACTCGATAAAGTTTCCCCTCGTGTCTCCGTTCTACAATATAGGATTTTGATTTCGTGGTGACTCGAATCGCGAAACCGATCAAATCTGTATCTCTGATAATTTTTTGACCAAAATCCGTCAATGGGATAGCATCAACATTAGACTTGTTGAGTTTCATGATTAATCCAATAAACCTTCAGTAAGTTTATTAAATCATGCTTCTCAACAGTCTACAAATAGTCTACACGTGATTTTTTAAGACTTTTATAGCATCGTTAAAACTAATACAAACCACTGATAAATATATAATTATAAGTTAATAAAAATCCACAATGGTGTTATAGAAAAAGTAGAATCCACCTAACCTACTTTGGATTGGGAATGTTTGGTGCATATCGAACCGTGCTTAATTTCAAATAGAACTATATTATAAAATAGATAATGAATAGTGATGAGAATAAGAAAGGCAGCTCAAGGCCGCCTTTAAATTAATTCAGTGCGATGACTTTAACTAAGATTGTTTGTGATTCTTCAAAGTCATCAAATATTTGCTTTCGATTAAGTTCTTTTGACTTCACTTTAAACTCATGATTCTGGTACTGAATGACTGATGGAATTGAATCGAAATACGCATAGTCTGCCTCGATGGTTTCTTCAAACAATGGAGTGCCCAATTGATAGTCTTTGCTCTTCAGCACCACATATTTCACAGTCGTTTTCATTTCATACTCTTTTATTAACGCTTTATTTTTAGTTATATCACCTTTTGAAAAGTGTTCAATCAAAAATAGAAACGTTTGACCATAAAGGACTCAATCAATTATTTTTTACCACCTTTAAACTTAATTCAAGCAACCTGACAAGCATCACAAAAAGAAAAATAGCAAAACACGACAATAAATATATATTTTTTGATAACTGGTTAACATTTATATGGATTGTATGCTAAATTTAGCATATACAAAAACAACATCTATTTAACTGGTTGATAATAATGAAAGTTCAATTTATATCTATTCTTACTGCTCTTTCACTGAGTGGGTGTATCGTTGTATCCAATAAACCAAATGCAAGTTCTGCAAAAGCTTATGCATCTAATGTTATTGATTTTAAACCTTCAGAAAATGCCAAGCGAATTGAAACACGTGGTCAGGTGATTTGTGAACCATCAAAACCATGTACTGAGTTAACATTTGATTGGAAACAGCAGAGCAATAATTTATTTAGAGTACATACCAATCTATTTGATCGAAAATCTTTTGATATCAAGCAAGTGATTTTCACGCTAGATGGTCAAACTTATCCTTACACAACTTTAACTCAAACCAATACACGATCAGTCAACAATTCCGATCTCATTAACTCTTCAAATTACATTGATGTACCAATGAATTTTGTCGTTATGTTTGATCAGTCTAAATCTATCGATATTGCTGTAGTGACAGATCAAGGTGCTATTACGCATAGCATTTTAAAAGATGGGCATGCATCATTTGCCTATCAAACATTTAAAAGTGGCTACCAACAATTTAAGCAAAAGTAAAAAAAGACCCACTATGGGTCTTTTTTTAATCATCGATACAAAACTGCAACGTGTTATTAGACTGCTAGGCATTTCATTTTTTAGAATTTTTCGTTAGATTTAACAAATTGTGTACACAGTTATAATAAACAAGACAATAGGTAAAATCATGAAAATCAAACTAGCGCTTATTTCAGCATTGGTTGTATTAACAGGTTGTGCAGGAAGTTATCCAGAACGTGTTGTAACCAAAGGACCTCTCATCTGTGCTACTGATGAAATTTGCCCTGAGCTTGCACTCCGTTGGAATGATGAAAAGCGTAATGGTTTTAAAATAACTGCAGATGTAAATGACACTATACAGCACGATATAAAACAATTGAACTTTATTGTTGATGGTCAGCCTTATGTCTATTCAACAATTCAACCAACCCAATATGCAACTGCAGCTGGTGTAACGAATTCATCTAATTTTATTGTCGTTCCTGTAAGTTTTTTAAACTCATTTAGAGACGCAAAACAAATTGATCTAAAAATCGTGACAGCTAACGGCGAAGTGACTCGTCCCATCCTGCAAGCTGACGGTCAGAAGTCTTCTGCTTACTTAACATTTATCAAAGGTTATACAGGTCAAACTATCGAATAAATGAATTATTCACTAAAAAGCCAGTTCGTTGAACTGGCTTTTTTTAAGGCTTACAACTTTTTTGATAACTTGTTCCTAAATCTAGGAATGATAACTCAAAAGAATTGCTCATTTTTTTTGCAAATAATGCTTCTTCTTTTGCTTTAGCCATATGAATATTCTTTTGTGCTATTCGCTCTAAAGCATTTAATGCATCTGCATATTCACAAGCTCTTTGAATGATCAACGAAATATTCTGCTTACTATCGACCGATTGATGTAATCGAATTTGACTCGCTTCAATTTCGTTATAAATTGACTTCACTTCAATATCAAACTGAGATTGTGTTAAGCCATTCGCATAACTATACGATAATCCGCATAGGACCATCGCCCCAACCAATATCCTTATTTTCAATTGAATTCCCCATAAAACGTTCAATTGCAATTTTAAAATTATATTAAAAAGCCAGATCAATCATCTGGCTTTTACATCATACGCTTTTTTAATTTGGTTAAATTGGCTCAAATGGCGCAACAACGTCGGCATTTTGGGCACGATGACGCATAAAGTGATCCATTAACACGATTGCAAGCATCGCTTCAGCGATTGGTGTCGCACGAACACCCACACAAGGATCGTGACGACCTTTAGTAAGAACATCCGTATCTTCACGATTAATGGTAATCGTTTTGCCTGGTGTGGTAATAGAAGCAGTAGGTTTTAGTGCAATTGATACACGAATATCTTGACCACTTGAGATACCACCTAATATACCACCAGCGTGATTCGCTAAAAAGCCATCAGTTGTCAGTTCATCACGTGTTTCATGACCAAATTGTTCAGCCACGCCAAAACCATCACCAATCTCTACACCTTTAACCGCATTAATTGACATCATCGCATGAGCGATATCAGCATCTAAACGGTCGAAAACAGGTTCTCCCCAGCCTACGGGTATTTTAGAAGCAATAATTTCAAGTCGTGCTCCACAGCTTGTTCCTTTTTCACGCAATGATGTCACAAGTGCTTCAAAGCGTGGTACGGCATCAACATCACCACAAAAGAATGGATTATTCGGCACTTCATTCCAATCTAATTTTGCTGTTTTTTCAGTTCCGATTTGAGTTACATGCCCACGGATTTCAATACCAAATTTTTCAAATAAGAATTTTTTAGCAATTGCACCCGCTGCAACACGCATCGCTGTTTCACGTGCGCTTGAGCGACCACCACCACGGTAATCACGGAAACCATACTTTTGTGTATAAGTATAGTCTGCATGACCTGGACGGAAGGTTTGTGCGATATTACCGTAATCTTTAGATTTTTGGTCTGTATTACGAATTAAAAGACCAATGGATGTCCCAGTGGTTTTACCTTCGAACACGCCTGAAATAATTTCAACCTCATCTGGTTCTTTGCGTTGTGTTGCAAATTTAGAGGTACCTGGTTTACGACGATCTAAGTCTATTTGTAAGTCCTCAGCTGATAACTTCAGACCTGGAGGAACTCCATCTACAATCGCCATCAAACCAACACCGTGAGATTCACCACAAGTTGTTACACGGAACAATTGTCCAATACTATTGCCAGCCATGTTCAACAACTCCTTTATACTTGAACAGATTGAATGAATAAATCACGATATTGACGGCATTGTGCTGCAGTCAGTGCAAAAATACCTGATCCACCACGTTGGAATTGCAACCAGTAGAAATCAACAGTATTAAAGTTTTGCTTCATCGCCCATTCTGAGTTGCCCACTTCAATGACGATTAAACCATCTTCAGTTAAATAGTCTGCGGCTTGAGCCAGCATTTTACGCACAAGATCCAAACCATCTTGACCCGCTGCCAATGCCAATTCTGGCTCGTGATGAAACTCATCTGGTAAATCTGCCATATCTTCAGCATCGACATACGGCGGATTAGAAATAATTAAATCGTATTGATTTTCAGCAGGTATTTTAGCGAAAAGATCAGATTCCAATAAAGCGACTTGATACTGTTTATTGTGATGCTCACAGTTGATTTGAGCAACCTCAAGGGCTTCTTTTGAAATATCAGTAGCATCGACTTCAGAATCAGGGAATGCATATGCCAAAGCAATTGCGATACAACCAGAGCCAGTACACATATCCAAAATACGCTGTGGAGTTTTAGGATTTGGATTCACTGGCAAATTATTGACCGCTTCACCCATTTCACCATTTTCAGTCAAACAATAAGGTGCAAAACGATTTTCAATCAGCTCAACGATTGGTGAGCGTGGAATCAGTACACGCTCATCCACATAAAATGGTTTACCAAAGAAATAAGCAAGATTTAATAAATATGAAGTAGGAACACGGTCATTGATACGACGTTCGAGTAAACTCAAGAATTCCGCAACTTCGCTTGGCAGCAATTTTGAGTCTAAAATCTCAGCATCGGCATTCCAGTCTAGTGACAAAGTTTGTAAAACTAAAGCAGAACTTTCAGCAAAATAATCTTCAGTACCTTGACCTAAGTGTGCATCGTATTGACGTAATGCTGTAACTCCAAAACGAATAAAATCTCGAATAGTTGTTAAGTTTTCAGCGGCTTCCTGTAGATGTTCAGGGCTAATAGTCGGTCGATCCACTTAAGGCGTCTCCAAGGTCGAATTTATAAAAACGGTCTATGATACCTTGTTTTGTCCTATTAATAAAAAGTTCTATCCGTGTTATTCGGCAAAATTGTATTGAAAATTTGAATAGTTAGAATTATCCATTGAATAAGGTCTACTCATTCAAGTTTTAAAATAGCGAGAAAGTTGATTAAAACTAACGATATTGAAAATAATCGTGTATACTCGAAGCCAACTAGAAAATTTATGTTGTTTCATTAAATCTTTTATTTCGCAGTGTTAGTCATAATCCTACGTTTGGTTTCAGATTTTAAGTTTCATTTTTTTTCCAAGTTACATCATTGAGTTCAAACTCATAACATTAAAGTTTTATTAGGATTCCTATTATGTCTAATACTGTTAAAGGTACAGTTAAATGGTTCAACGAAACTAAAGGTTTCGGTTTCATCCAACAAGAAAACGGTCCTGACGTTTTTGCTCACTTTAGCGAAATCAAAGGTTCAGGCTTTAAAACTTTGGCTGAAGGCCAACAAGTTGAATTCAGCGTAACTCAAGGTCCTAAAGGTCCTAACGCTGTTGACATCGTAGCAGTTTAATTAACTGTTAAAAAAAAGCGGGCTTTGCCCGCTTTTTTTGTCTCTCGAAAAGCTCACCAGACTTGAAAAAGAAAATTTAGACTCAAACTAATAAAAGTTAAAGTGAATTTCAAAAGTTAAAGTATGAGTTATAAACACAATAATTTAATGGCAATGCGTCAAAATTACTGGAGTGATGATTCTTCCCCTCGTGTCACAACAGAAAAACAATTTCTTAAGAAATTTTTGATGGATCATCAAATTTTTGAAAATCCAAGTTTGGATGATGTTAAATATTTTTTCTTCAGCTTACCTAGCGTCATTATTATCAAAGCATATGCCCTTGGATTTATTCATGAAACTGTTGTCAACTTAATGAAGTTATTCATCTCTGAGTATCGCGTGTCTCTGTCTACTCGAGCTCAACTCCCAGTTAAATATCGACTTTAGAAAGCTTAGGCTATTTAAGTTTGAATAAATTGACCATTTATACACCTGATATTGAAATACTTGAACTATTTTAATACGTTCATAACATGTAATATTCAATACAATGATTTCTCTGCGCGATTCGCTTAAAGGACCTAAACTTCATGTCAGATCAGAATGAAAAGCTTAAACAATTAAAAACCTCTTCAATAGATCGCCGTCTTTCGATTGCGAAAGCTTCTCTACTGGCTGGCACACGCTGGGCTGCTTCAAGTGCGAGTTCTATTTTTTCAAGCGAAGAAGAAAAAGAAAAAAAACGTAAACAAGCGATGAAAGAACAAGCTGACTATCTCGTTGCTGAAATCGGTAAATTAAAAGGCTCTATCGTCAAAATTGGTCAAATGATGGCGTTATATGGTGAACATTTTCTACCTGAAGAGATTACGCAAGCCTTAAACACTTTAAATAATCAGACCGTTGCCCTCGCGTGGCCTGCGATCCATGAGCAACTGCGCAACCAACTTGGCTCTAAACTCGAAGATCTTACCATTGATCATGAGCCTTTAGGCACCGCATCATTAGCGCAAGTTCACCGTGCAACACGTAAGTCTGATGGTCTTGAATTGGTGCTCAAAGTTCAATATCCAGGTGTAGCAAGCGCAATTGACTCAGATATGAGCTTGTTTAAGAACATGCTCAAACTTACACGCATGGTTCCTCAAACTCGTGAATTTGATCAATGGTTTGATGAGGTTCGCGAAATGATGCATCGTGAAGTAAATTACAAAATTGAAGCTGAAACAACACGTCGTTTTAGAGCGCGTTTAAAAGATGATCCGCGTTATGTTGTTCCACAAATTATTGATCAATATTGTACAGATCAAGTGCTTTGTATGACTTTTGAGCGTGGTGTTCCGATTAATAGCCCAGTCATGCTTTCACTCCCTCAGGAGCGTCGCAACAAATTAGGTGAAGCATCGCTTGAAATTGCCGTTCGTGAAGTGTTTGAATGGGGCGAGATGCAGACTGATCCTAACTTTGGTAACTACCTAGTACGCTTAGGTGACGGCGCGCAAATTGAAGATAAAATCATTCTTTTAGACTTCGGTGCGATCCGTCAATTTGATGATCAACTCCTCAAGGTAGCTCGTAATTTAATTACCGCGGGCTATCATCATGATGCTCAAGCCATGGTCAATGCTATGACAGGTTATGAGTTTTTCGATGCAATGCCATTAAGCATTAAACCTGACATGGCAAAAGTGTTCCTTCTAGCTACTGAAGCTTTTAGTACTTATAGCAATAATCCAGACCTACCAACAGGCATTATGGATGAACAGCAGCGCTATGATTGGAAACAAAGCCAACTGCATAGCCGTGTGATGCAACGAGCATCCAAGTCGATGGCATCGCGCTATTTTTCAGTTCCACCGAAAGAATTTATGTTCATCAGTCGTAAGTTTATAGGTGCATATACATTCATGACTGTGATCGAAGCAAAAACAAATGTGCGCAAAATGATCCAATCATATGTTTAAGGAACAAAGACCATAGTGATCTATCGTGTCACTATGGTCAATTTATTAAATAAAAAATTTAATTACTAAAAAGAATATATCTTAAATTTCATTAGAATACCTATTCAATTACCATTTATCTGTTTGGTCAAAAAAGTCTTTTAAGCTAGTCATTTTCGACATAGTCATTTCACTAAACACATGTCACGATCTTGTTGTATAAAAAAACCATCAGGGAATTTACAACAATGAATGATATCGCAAACAAAGCGCAAGGTTTAGGCTTAGCCTTGATCACTAAGCTCGCAGGCAGTGATTTAATCGATCAATTAAAACTAAGAAAAATTATCGAACGCTCGCTTTATCAAGGTTCTAAGGCTGGATTTAAAACCTTGGGCTCTACACAGAAAATTTTTAAACAAAAATCCAATACTCCGACTCAACGTCTATCCAATCAGCAGAAAGGGTTATTTGATCTCAGCCTTTCTGAAGAACAACAGATGACTGTTGATGCGATGCAACAATTTGCTCATGAAGTTCTCTACCCCCTAGCACATACAGCCGACCACCAAGCTACTTTTCCAGAAAACTTATGGGCTCAATTTAAAGATTTAGGTGTCAATTATTATGCATTGCCTGAACAATACGGCGGCGTTGCTTCAGAAAAGAATGTGGTTACAAATGTGCTGATCGCAGAGCAACTTGCACAAGGTGACTTCTCATTAACAGCTACATTACTCTCCACGTTCTCAGTCATTAATGCAATTACACAGTGGGGTTCAGCAGAGATTCAAAATAAGTATTTGTCGGCATTTAGCGAACAAGATGATCTATTTGCAACTTTTGCTGTTCAGGAAAATACACCTGCTTTCAACCCTTTCCAATTAAAAACAAAAGCGACACGCCAAGGCGATCATTTTGTCATTAATGGTGAAAAAACTATCGTTATTCTAGGTGAGCAGGCAGATCTTTTATTGGTTTCCGCAGATTTAGATGGAACAGCTCAGGTTTTCATTGTTGAGCGAAATGAAACGATTTCATATAAAGCAAATCCAGCAATGGGGCTTAAAGCAACCCAATCTGTGAGCCTAAAATTTAACAACACTCCAGCATTTAAACTAAATGAGCAAGATTTTGATTATTCAGCGTTCATTGATCTGGGCAATTTAATGTGGTGTGCAATGGCAGTGGGTACATGCCAAGCGGTTAAACAATATTGCATTCAGTATGCCAATGAACGCACCGCATTTGGTGAACCAATATCCCACCGTCAAAGTGTTGCATTTATGATCGCGGATATGGCTATTGAAATTGATGCTATGAAAATGTTGGTTTTGAATGCTGCAAGCCGCGCAGAATCAGGTTTAAGTTTCCATCGTGAAGCATACTTAGCACGAATTTTGTGTGCAGAAAAATCAATGAAAATTGGCACTGATGGCGTACAACTCTTAGGTGGACATGGCTTTACCAAAGAACATCCAGTTGAACGTTGGTATCGGGATTTGCGTGCTACTGCCATTATGCATTCTGGTTTACATGCTTAATCAAATAATAAAAATTTAAGGACAAAGATGATGAATTTAGAGAATCCGAAAAAATTTAAAATGCTTGTTGATCAAGCTCATCAGACAGCGTTAAACGTGCTTCGCCCTATTTCACGCAAATATGATAAAGCTGAACATGCTTATCCCAAAGAACTCGACATGTTAGCATCCCTATTGGATGGTATGAATGAAGGTGGCGATGGCATGAATGCTGGCGCTGCCGTCAATAAACGTGGAGATACGACTCAAGGCAACAAAAATGGCGTGAACATGTCTACTGCTTTGGGTGTAATTGAGATGTGTTATGGCGATACTGGTTTATTACTTACCATGCCTCGCCAAGGATTAGGTAACTCTGCAATTGCTGCTGTAGCCAATGAAGAGCAACTTGAACGCTTCAAAGGAACTTGGGCTGCGATGGCAATTACCGAGCCAGGCTGTGGATCTGATTCCGCAGCAATACGCACCACAGCGACTAAAGATGGTGATGATTATATTTTAAATGGCGAGAAAATTTTCGTCACTTCTGGTGAACGAGCTGATTCAGTCGTGGTTTGGGCAACACTCGATAAAAAACTTGGGCGTGCAGCAATCAAATCATTTGTTGTTCCTAAAGGCACGCCTGGCATGACCGTTGAACGTCTTGAACATAAACTCGGAATTAAAGCTTCAGATACTGCTGTCATTCGCTTTATCGATTGTCGTGTCCCTGCTGCAAATTTATTAGGCAATGCTGAAATCGATGTTGCAAAAGGTTTCGCTGGCGTCATGGAAACTTTTGATAATACACGCCCTCTTGTGGCCGCAATGGCAGTTGGGTGCTCTAAAGCGTCTTTAGAGCGTATCAAGGAAATTTTTAAAGACCAACTAGATGCTGAATATGCCACCCCCTACCTTCAATCCTCAAATATTACAGCTCAGATTTATCGTATGGAAGCAGAATGGGAAGCTGCTCGTTTATTAACCCTAAAAGCTGCATGGATGGCTGACAATAAAAAGCCTAACTCGCGTGAAGCTTCAATTGCAAAAGCGAAAGCTGGACGAATTTGTAATGAAATTACATTGAAGTGTGTCGAACTTGCTGCAAGTGTAGGCTATACCGAAGATGAGTTGTTGGAAAAATGGGCGCGTGACTCCAAAATACTAGATATCTTCGAGGGTACACAACAAATTCAACAGCTTATTGTTGCGCGCCGTGAACTTGGAAAATCATCAAGCGAATTGAAATAAATCACGTTGAATTAAACTCAACTCCGATGAAACTTAGATATACTCTGTGAAGATTTACTAAGTTTCATCGATTATGTACTTTATTCGAACTATTCAACCCCAAGATAATCCCCATATTGCAAAAATCATTCGTGAAGTCTCAGTGGAGTTTGCTCTCGCTGCTGAATCAGGCTTCGCAGTAGCAGATCCAATTCTAGATCAACTCTATGACGTTTATACAAAACCTCACTCCATATATTGGGTTATTAGCAATGACCAACACGAGGTCTTTGGTGGTGGGGGCATTGCACCTTTGCTGGGCCACGAAAACACCCTAGAGATACAAAAAATGTATTTTATGCCCTCAATACGAGGTTTGGGTTTTGCAAAACAAATTCTAGAAAAATGTATCCAATTTGCACGAGATCAGGGTTACACGCAAATTTATCTCGAAACCACAGCATCTCTCTGGCAGGCTGTAAAATTATATGAAAAATTAGGTTTTCAACATCTACAATACCCATTAGGAAATACTGGACATAGTGATGCATGCGAAATACGCATGTTAAAAGTATTATAAAAAAACCGACCCATGGTCGGTTTTTTTATTTTTGAGTGTTAGCCCAATAATTTATCAATAACACCAAATTTTTTAAAAATTTTTGCTCGTCGTTTTGGATGAATATTGGCTTTATTTAAATCGCCACCATAATGGTCAAATACGCGCTTATCCATAATTTTAAACCATAACTTAGGTATTAAAACTGGGATCAACATCGTCGCATATCCACTTGGCAACACTGGCGCTTCTTCAAAGTTTCTCAATGCTTGGAATGGTCGTGTCGGATAAGCATGATGATCCGAATGGCGCTGCAACTGGTATAAGAATAGATTGGTTGTGATGTTATTATTATTCCAACTATGTTCAGGCATAGTACGCGAATAACTTCCATCTTCTTTCTTTTCTCGCAATAAGCCGTAGTGCTCAAGATAGTTGACCATTTCAAATAAAGTCACACCGTAAAGTGACTGTATGGCTAAGAATGGTAAAATTTTCTTACCATACAGTTTTAGCATCGTTGCGTGAAAAGTTGCACTAATGGCTGCGCCGTGAAATAACTCATTTTTCAGTGAAAAGAACGACTCACCCTTACGATTTAATCGATGTTTTTCAATCTGTATTGCTGACTTCAAGCCACCGCTAATGGTTCTTGGAAGAAACTCGTAAAAGGTCTCACCCATCTTTGAAGTCGCTGGATCTTCTGGAGTAGCTGCGCGCTTATGATGCCCATATGGGTGCTCAATACGGAAATGATTGTATCCAAGTGGTGCTAGTGTCACGTGTGACCAATAATGATCTGCACGCTTCGGTCGATGGCATAGTTCATGGGCAGTATTCACACCAATACCGTTGATCAACCCCATAGTACAACCAATCAACAACTGATCCAACAATGGGGTTTCTTTACGAGAGACCACGTATCCAGCAAAAAAATTGGCTGCATATTGTAAAGGAACAAACATTTTTACTATACGATCATAGTAAGGATCACTGACTAATTTTTTGATCTGCTCATCACTCGGATTATTCTCATCAGTACCGACCAAAGCATCAATGGTGGGAATAATTACGTGTAATAATAAAGGCCCACCTAATGCAAACAATTTTTTAGTTGCTTTAGGTCCGTATTGATATCCAGCCAAAAAGCCCATCCCTAATACAGGTAGTGCTGGACTAAGCAACCATAAGTAACGCTTCTTATCCAGTTGTAAGCCTTGCGCTATCGGGTTCTGACTCAATAACTCTTCAACTTTTACCTTTGCATTCACTTGCAATTTTCCTTTTCTATTTCTTATTTTTATCTTTGTTCATTTCAAATTTCAAATACAGTCGTAATCGTCCAAAAAAGCTATTGAGTCGTATTTCCACAACGATTTTGAAGCTAAAATACATTATAGAAATCTTTACACATGTTAAGATTCAGCAATTGTAAGCGTATAGGGAATATACGAAAAACATGGATGCCCTCAGTCAAGTTTTTGAAGATATTCACCTCAAAAATACGGAATATCTCTACCTTCAAGCACAAGGTAAATGGGCTTTTGAGTTAAGTCATCAAACAGCCATGATTACCTATATTTTATTATACGGTGAGGCCTTTTTTAAATTTCAAAATGGCGAACAACTACACTTAAAAGCTGGAGATATGGCAATTATTCCTTCTGGAATGTCACATCAAGCCTATAGCCATCAAGAACAAAGATTAGTCAACATTACTCAAATAGATCATTTATTTAAAGGTTTAAGAGATGATGAAATTATCCTCGGTGACGAAGATGATAAATCTGAGAAATCTCTCATCTTCAGTATACGATCTAACATGGACAGCATTATGGGTGGACCATTGATTCAAGCCTTACCCACTTATATCCATTTAAACAATGCACTGAATGCTAGAGAGCCGGAGTGGTTAAGGATCGGGCTTTATTTCGTGGCTGATGAAACCAAGATGAACCGACCTGGTCGCCATAAGATTATGGATCACGTGGTGAGTATTATGTTAATCGAATGCGTGAGAGATTACATTTCCACGCTTACAGATCAGAATAACTGGTTAAATGCACTGACTCACCCAGAACTGAGCCCTGCATTTTCAGCGATTCACAGCCAACCAGAACGAAACTGGACTGTAGAATCATTGGCAGAAACTTGCTTTATGTCGCGTTCAAAATTCGCTCATTTATTTCAAAATATGGTGAATGAAACACCATTAGCATACTTACAGAAACACCGTTTAAGATTAGCCAGTCAACTTTTACGCTTGAGCCAGCTTTCGATTCAACAAATCGCGCATAAAGTTGGTTATTCATCAGAGACTGCATTTAGTCAAGCCTTCAAAAAACATTATCTATGCAGTCCAAGCCAATATCGTAATACTTATTTGAATTAATCGAATTGAATAAATCATAGCAAAATAAAAAAAGCACCGAAGTGCTTTTTTTTATGAAGATAGAATTACTGGTAAGTTACTTGATTTTTGCAACTGACTTTAAATACTCAGTGTAATCTTTAAGTAATTGTGTACCACGATAGTTTTGATAAAGCTGTGCAAGCTGCTGTTTTTCTTCAGCCGAAATCGAATCCATAGATGGTTTTTTTACCTCAGCCACACCGATAATTACCATTTCATTTGGTAATTGAGCTGTAGTCACAGACCACATTCCTGCTTTAGGTGCAGGCACACTAAATGCAGCACGTTCAATTTCTCGTTTAAGACCTTGAGAACGAGTAAAAACACCAGCATTTACGAAAGATTGCTGATGCTTAGTTAAAACCTGCTGTGAAGGTAGTGTTTTAAAATCCTTTAACATTGCAGCAACTTTTGCTTGAGCAGCTTCATATGCCTTTTGATTCAACAGCTTTTCTTTAACCTTCGCTTTGGCTACTGATAAAGGTTGAACACCAGCTTCACGGTATTCACGAACTTTCAACCAAACTGTATCACCATTCGCCAATTGTATATTGCTGGTCGCGTTACGATCACCATTTTTTACATCTTGACTAAAGATCTTAGCTTTTACAGCAGGATCCGCTAGGACTGTATTTTGAGTGGCAAGAGTTACATTATTCGCAGTAACCAATTTAGCCGATTTTAATTCCTGAGGGACTACATCTAATGCATCGCTACTTACAACGAGCTCATTCAAACCATTTACTAGATCAGAATAAGCATTGGCATTTTTAGATTTTAATAAATCAGCTTCAAGACGTGCTTTTTCAGACTCAAAACTAGCAACATTTACTTGAGCAGCTTTAGCTTGAATAATATGTACACCAAAATCGGTTTTTACTGGCTTAGAAATCGTACCTTTTGAAGCTTGAACTGCATTATCAAAAGCATCACCGAATACACCGGCTTCATAACCATCAACTCGACCCGCATTATCTTTGGAACTAGAATCTTCAGAATACTGTTGAGCAGCCTCTGCAAAAGATAATCCTGATTGAATTTTTGCATAAACATCATTGGCTATTTTTTCAGCCTCAAGCGCAGTACGATTATCTGTTGTAATCAAAATATGTTGGACTTCAACTTTGGCATTTTTATTTTGTTGAGTTACATATTGATCATAAGCTTGTTTTAATTCTGCATCTGTAACAGTTGTTGTGGCATTTGCTACCATAGCAGGCGTTACCAATACATAATCAAGATCAACTGAGGCAGGTTGCTTAAACAGCACTTTATGTTTTTCATAATAAGCAGCGACTTCAGCATCAGTTATTTTTACAGACGTTTTGTAATCATCCAATTTTACAGATGACATAAATAACGTACGTTGCTCACCTTGTAGATTTGCGATTTGCTGAATATCACTTTGGCTTACCAAAGAATTATCACGAATGCTTGAAACTAACATTTGAAGCGCATGATCTTGTCTTAAATTTTGGATTAGACCCTGGCTCGTCATATTAATTGATCGAAGATAGTTTTCATAAGCTTGTTGTGAAAATTTACCATCAACCTGCAGACTTGGCTGTTGAGCAATCATTTGTTCAATCTGAGCATCGCTTAAACTGATGCCTAACTTTTCAGCCTGCTGAACCAATAAAGCACGATCAATTAAACTATCTAGAGCCATTTGTTCAATATACGATTGATTCAGAAGTGATTCATCACCTTGAACCATTTGTAAGAATTGATCTTTATAATTCTTCGTTTGAACTTCTAGCTCTTTATTAGAAATTTCTAAATCATTAACGGTTTTAGCAATCCCATCTTTGTTTCCACCACCGAAATAGCCTTCAATACCGACCAATGCCAATGGTGTCAAAAATAATACTAGAAGGACTTTGCCGAGCCACCCTTTAATGAGTTTACGAAACGATTCCATAGGTATTCCAATATTTTATTTCAAAGCGATTCTAACTGATAATCTAAACCGAATATATCAGATGAAGCCATAAATTTTCTTTTTAATAAAAAACGCGCCAAGTCGGCGCGTTTTGGACTTAATAAGAATTAAGCTACAGAATCTTTTAAACCTTTACCAGCTTTAAAGCTAGGAACTTTGCTTGCTTTAATTTGTAATTCTTCGCCAGTTTTCGGGTTACGACCAGTGCGTGCAGCACGATCTTTAACGCTGAAAGTACCAAATCCTACTAAAGTAACAGAGTCACCTTTTTTCAGCGCTTCGCCAATAGAAGCAATAGTCGCGTCCAATGCCTTACCAGCATCAGTCTTAGACAATCCCCCTTTCTCTGCAATCGCATCAATCAATTCTGATTTATTCATGAAGATTACGTCCTCTTATATCGTTTGTTTAAAATCCAAGGCTTGTATTTTAAAAGGCCATGACGACTTTATAGCAATGCTTTGGGGGGAAACGCAATACTGCTCGACCTGTTTTGATCAAAATAAGCGACAAAAAATACCAAAATTACAGTTTTATCTCTAAATCCATCATTTTTTTTCGAGTTTAGCTCGTAAAGCTTGATTTTCAGCAATGAGCACATCTAATTTCTGGTGAATATCTAAAATCATATTCTCAAGATGTTGTACATCTTTAGTTGAGACGAGCCCAATACGATTAAGCGAAGTACTCACCCCATGATCTAAAAGTTTTTCGACCTTATCTTTTTTATCCGTAACAGACTCTTTAGTTTTTTCCGCAACTTTGTTTACTGTTTGATCTGTAAATTCAACCGTTTTTGATTCAAGCTCTTCACCAACTTTGACTAAAGAGTCAAACATTTTATTACCTTCTTCCTCTGCGCGAGAAAAAGCACCTAAACCAGCAAGCCAAATTTGTTTAGTATATTTACGAAAATCAAGTGTGGACTTGCGTTGATGCTTTGTTTTACGTGAGTTTGCAGGTTGTGAGTTGTCCATTAATTCCTGTTCTTTATTGTTATTTACATCTTGATCCACCGTTACACTCCTGTATATTTTAGCCTCTAAATTGACTATTCGTGCATAAAATACATTGATAATATCAAATATCGCTATTGAACCTTGTTCAAAACTGTTCTACAAAGCAATGATAAATGATGTAATCTTAGACTTAATTTAAGTTTGTGTTAATAGAACTTTTTAGATTTATTAAATTTGAATAGGATTTATTTATGAGTGAATCGCAACAACAACAAGGTCATACCCGTTTGTTGCTTAACATTGTTATGTTAGTTTTAGAGACATTCTATTCTTTCGTCTTAAAACATGACCGTGTTGTTCGCCTTCAAGCAAAAAAATTTGTAGAACAACAAATTACAATTAAAATGAATAGCTATATCCCCTATTTTGACTTTTATATCCAATTTACGGATAAAGGCATCTTATTTGACCTTCAAGCGCCAGAAAAAGAACCTGACCTCAAGGTAAGTAGTACTTTAGTCGATATCATTCAAATTTTCGGGTTTGCAAACCGCAGAAGTTTGAAAAAAATGCGTATTGAAGGTGATCAAACCCTTAAAGACGAATTCAGAGATTTAGCATTACATCTCTCAACACCGAAATTACTTTCAGATTGGAAAAACTGGTTAACAACAGCTTCTGAAGACCAAAACACAAAGGCTTCGAGAAAACGCATTGCACCATTACTTGAAAAAATTGACTTACAAAGATCTAAAATCAATACACTTCAAGTAGAGGTAAAACAATATAAAAATCGTATTCGTCGCATGCAAACCAACCAAAAACGCACCAATATTGCGTTCGGGATAGTTTCGGTTCTATTCGTGGCTTTAATCGTGTATAATTTATTGAATATTTATTAAAATAATAAAGTTTTATCTGTTTGAATCCTCGCCATATTTAATTCCGATTAATTTAGTTGGTTTTTAGAAAAAATACTTGACTAAATTAGTCGGAATTCATAAAATTTCATCATCTAGCCTTTTACACGTGTATCGAATCATGCGCTTAACCACTCGCGGTCGCTACGCAGTGACTGCATTACTTGATCTAGCTTTGCAGCCGACTGAACAAACCATTACTTTGGCAGAAATTGCTACTCGCCAAACTATTTCTGTGGCTTATTTAGAACAACTATTTGCTAAATTAAAGCGTCATGGCTTGGTTTCGAGTGTACGTGGTGCTAATGGTGGATACCATTTAGCGCGTAATGCTTCTGATATTACGGTCTTAGAAATTATTGAAGCTGTAAACGAAACTGTTGATGCAACACGTTGTGACCACAAAGGTAACTGCCAAAATGGCGCAATGTGTCTAACTCACGATTTATGGCAAGAACTCTCCCTCCACATTGCCGATTACTTAGCTAAAATCTCTCTTGCTGATTTAGTTGCTCGCGATAACGTTCAAACTGTTGCGATCCGCCAGAATACAGCTCCATTAGATTCAGCCCTTTTATCGGTTACAGGTATTTGACATGAAACGTCCAATTTATCTTGATTATGCTGCAACGACTCCAGTCGACCCACAAGTTGCTGAGCGCATGATGGAATGCCTTACATTCGATGGGACTTTTGGTAACCCTGCATCACGTTCGCACGCATATGGTTGGCAAGCTGAAGAAAAAGTTGAATACGCTCGTGAGCAAGTTGCAAATCTTGTAAAAGCAGATCCACGCGAAATCGTTTGGACATCTGGCGCTACAGAATCTGACAACCTTGCACTGAAAGGTGTTGCACAGTTCTACGCTTCAAAAGGCAAACACATCATTACGAGTAAAATTGAACATAAAGCAATTTTAGATACTTGCCGTGAGTTAGAACAAGAAGGCTTTGAAATTACCTATCTTGAACCAGAAGCTCAAACAGGTCTAATTACTCCTGAAATGGTTCAAGCTGCTTTACGTCCAGATACAATTCTTGTTTCATTAATGATGGTCAATAATGAAATTGGTACTGTGACTGATGTTGCCGCTATTGGTGAATTAACTCGTGCGAATAAGACATATTTCCACGTAGATGCCGCTCAAGCTGCTGGTAAAGTTGAAATCGATTTATCAACCATGAAAATTGATTTAATGAGTTTCTCTGCTCACAAAATTTATGGCCCTAAAGGTATCGGTGCACTTTACGTACGTCGTAGTCCACGTGTGCGTCTTAAAGCTCAAATGCATGGTGGTGGTCATGAGCGCGGTATGCGTTCTGGTACGCTTGCAACTCACCAAATCGTTGGTATGGGTGAAGCATTTGAACTTGCAGGTAAAAACCTAGTTGCTGAACAAACTCGCTTACGCACTCTACGCGACAAACTTTGGAATGGTCTACAAGATCTTGAACAAGTTTTCTTAAATGGTCATCCGACTCAAAACGTAGCAAACTACTTAAACGTAAGTTTTAACTTCGTTGAGGGTGAATCTTTAATGATGTCACTTAAAGATGCTGCTGTTTCATCTGGTTCAGCTTGTACTTCTGCAACATTAGAACCTTCTTATGTTCTTCGTGCATTAGGCTTATCTGATGAGTTAGCACACAGCTCAATTCGCTTCAGTTTTGGTAAATATACGACTGAAGAAGACATTGCTCACGTACTAGAAGTGACAAAAGCTGCTGTAGAAAAATTACGTGACCTTTCTCCACTTTGGGATATGTACAAAGAAGGGATTGATCTGTCGAAAGTTGAATGGACAGAACACTAATTTAAACCAAACACATGCATCTTATTGAGCTTAAATATTGAAATTTAATAAGATGCACCCATATTAAATATTATCAGCCGACCCTGAGGTTTGGAGACGCATCATGGCTTATAGCGAAAAAGTGATTGATCATTACGAAAATCCTCGTAATGTTGGTGTTTTAGATAAAAACGCAGAAAACGTAGGTACAGGTATGGTCGGTGCACCAGCTTGTGGTGACGTTATGCGTCTTCAAATCCAAGTGGATGAGAATGGTGTAATTGAAGAAGCTCGCTTCAAAACTTACGGATGTGGTTCTGCAATTGCTTCAAGTTCACTTGTAACTGAATGGCTAAAAGGTAAAACTTTAGACCAAGCACAGCAAATCAAGAATATTGATATTGCAAATGAACTTGCGCTTCCTCCTGTAAAAGTACACTGCTCTGTACTTGCAGAAGATGCAATTAAAGCTGCTGTAGAAGACTACCGTAGCAAAAAAGCGAAAGCTTAATTTAGCGCTTGATGATTGAATGGAGTTTTCATGATCAATTTAACTGAAAATGCTGCAACTCATATCAGCAATTATTTATTGAATCGCGGTAAGGGTGAAGGTATTCGCGTTGGTGTGAAAACTTCAGGTTGTTCTGGATTGGCTTATGTTCTCGAATTCGTTGATGAAGTTGACGAACATGATCAAGTCTTTGAACAGTTTGGGGTTAAAGTTTTCGTTGATCCGAAGAGCCTTGTTTATCTAGAAGGTATGGAAATGGACTATGTTAAAAATGGTCTAAACGAAGGTTTTGAATTCAACAACCCAAACAAAAAAGGTGAATGTGGTTGTGGTGAATCTTTCACTGTTTAAGATAATCATTCTCTTTTTACCTGATTAAAACAGTGCCCTGCACTGTTTTAATTCTATTCAGCGCCCACTTTTATTTTTCACTATTTTGGAATTTCCAATCCATGAATCATTTTGAGTTGTTTAATCTCCCTGTAGCACTCGATATTGATTTAGCAAGTTTGAAAGCTAACTTTCTAAAATTGCAGCAACAATATCATCCAGATAAAGCTGAAAATAAAGACCAAGCCTTGATCAAATCTAGCGAAATCAATCAAGCTTATAAAGTTTTATCTCAAGTTGACAGCCGTGCTGGATATTTACTTACACTCAAAAAACAAGACTATCATTTAGATCAATCCATCAATGATTTCGAATTTTTACAATCTGCATTAGAAATTCGTGAACAGTTAGATGAAGCTCAAAATTCTGAACAACTTTCATCTTTAAAAACTGAAGTGCAACAATGGATTGATGGTTTAGTTCGCGAATTCAAAATAGACTATGAAGCTGAAGATTGGGCTGAGTCTCGCGATACTGTTCGAAAATTACGTTTCTTCCAAAAAGTGATGAATGATATACATCAAGCTGAAGATCGTATTCTCGATGATGAAGATTTTGACTTAGATGACGAATTCTAATTTTATTTTTTTGTTTTATTTTCAAGGGATTTAACACATGGCACTCTTGCAAATTGCTGAACCTGGACAATCAAGTGCGCCACATGAACATCGCATTGCTATTGGTATTGATTTAGGTACGACCCACTCTCTTGTAGCAACTGTGCTTTCTGGCAAACCTAAAGTTCTAAATGATGAACAAGGTCAAGTGTTACTTCCTTCTATCGTACATTATGCTGAAAACTCTACTGTGCTCGGCAATGACGCAAAACCGTTTATAACTCGTGACCCGCAGAATACTATTGTTTCTGTAAAACGTTTTATGGGACGCTCAAAAGCTGATATTAAATTTCAACACCCATATCAATTGGTGGGTGAAGACAATCAGATGCCTGCTTTTGAAACAGCGCAAGGTCGTAAAACACCTGTTGAAATTTCTGCTGAAATTCTAAAAAATCTAAAAGATCGCGCTGAAGCAAGTTTAAAGAATCCCATAAATGGTGCTGTCATTACAGTACCTGCCTATTTTGATGAGGCACAACGCCAAGCAACACGAGACGCTGCACAACTCGCTGGTTTAAACGTACTGAGATTATTAAACGAACCTACAGCAGCAGCTGTAGCGTATGGTTTAGATCAAGCAACAAATTTAAGTACAGATCAAAATTATGTGATTTACGACTTAGGTGGTGGTACTTTCGACGTCTCCATCCTACGTTTCTCACAGGGTGTATTTGAGGTACTCGCTACAGGTGGACACACTGCACTTGGAGGCGATGATTTAGATCGTCTTATCGTCAAGTGGGCTAAAAAATCACTCAATATCGAGACCTTAGATGATAACGAGTATGCACACTTCCTTGTTGCAGCACGTAAAGCGAAAGAAGCTTTATCGGACCAAGATCAAGTTAATCTTCAGCTTTTAGAAAACGAATTAACTTTGGATCGTTCAACGTTTGAAAGCATCATTAAAGTTGCTCTAGATAAAACGATTTCAGTGTGCAAACGAGTATTACGTGACGCTAAATTGAAATTAGACGATATAAAAAATGTCGTTTTAGTAGGTGGCTCTACTCGCTCTTATGCGGTACAAAAAGCTGTAGCAGAAGTATTTAGTCAAGAGCCCCTGTGTACCATTAATCCAGATGAAGTCGTTGCAATCGGTGCTGCAATTACTGCCAACCAATTAATTGGTAATAGCACCGATGGTTCTCTACTACTTGATGTAACACCATTATCACTTGGTATTGAAACCATGGGTGGACTAGTAGAACGATTAATTTCACGCAATACTGCAATTCCTGTCGCTCGTCGTCAAGAGTTCACCACGTATCAGGATGGTCAAACTGCGATGTTAATCCATGTTGTCCAAGGTGAGCGCGATTTAGTAGAACATTGCCGTAGTCTCGGACGTTTTGTTTTACGCGGCATTCCACCGATGACTGCTGGTCAAGCACGCATTGAAGTGACTTATCAAGTCGATGCTGACGGTCTCTTATCGGTATCTGCTCGTGAAACAACATCTAACGTCTCAGCTCAGATTGATATTAAACCATCGTATGGTTTATCTGATACTGATATGGAGCGCCTACTGGTTGATGGTTTTAAATTTGCAGCAGAAGATAAAGCCCTTCGTCATTTACATGAAACTAAAGTTGAAGCTCAACGAGAACTTGAAGCTCTTTCTCAAGCGCTTAAAGCTGATATTAAACTCTTGACTGAACAGGAAGCTCAGGATTTAATTTCTGCACAAACTCATTTGGCTCAACAACTTGAAACTTCTGATATTGAAGCAATTGAAGCTGCTGTTGCTGCGTTAAAAGTTCATAGTGATGCATTTGCTGCAAAACGAATGAATCAACATATTGATCATGCTCTCAAAGGCACTAAGCTTGACGATTGGTCAAACTCAAACTAAACATAGGTAAAAATTTATGCCACGTATTAAAGTTCTTCCACATGCGCAAATTTGCCCTGAAGGTGCTGAGTTTGAAGTTGAGCAAAATGCCAATCTTTGCGAAAGCCTTCTAACAAATGGTATTAAAATTGAACATGCTTGTGATATGTCTGCAGCTTGTACGACCTGCCATGTCATTGTTCGTAAAGGTTTTGACGGCCTTGAAGAAATGAATGATGTAGAAGCAGATTTACTCGATCGTGCTTGGGGTCTAGAGCCAGATTCACGTCTTTCTTGCCAAGTAAAAATTGAAAATGATGATTTAGAAGTTGAAATTCCGAAGTACACAATTAACCATGCTTCTGAAAATCATTAATCATTTGTAAAACTATATAAAAAAGGTCACTTAAGTGACCTTTTTATTTATGTAGATATAAAATTCTAATTTAGATATTTTACTTCATCGGACAGTTTTAACTTCACAATACCAGAAGAATTGGTTAAATCCTGCTGAAGCTTAATACGTTCAATCATTTTTTCTAAAACTGCGATTAATTCAGCATATTCGTAATTTTGTACTTCTTCCATATTCAGGACCAGTTGAAACCCTTTGTACTCATAATCAAACCAATGTTGATGGGTTTGCTTGGTGCTATATTTTTCCATGACCTGCCAACTTTTAATTGAACCATGAATCCCTTTCAGCTCTATAGGTTCCTGAGGTGCACAGAGATAATAGTTTTTAACTAATTTATAAGTCTCATCCGAGATTAAAATTTCATCAATTTCTGCAGCATTTTGAAGTCTTGCAGCTAAATTTGCATCCCGCCCAACAATGGTATATGCCATTCGATGAACTGCGCCATAGTTACCAACGTGACAATAACCTGTACTAATGCCCATACGTATATGCAGTGCTGAGTATCCCATTTTCACCCAGCGTTCACGCAAAAATTTCATTTGTTGACGCATTGCCATCGCCATATCGATGCAATTTTTGGCATCCTGCTCAACCCCTTGCGAATCTGGATCTCCAAAGAAAATGAGAATCGCGTCTCCCATAAACTTGTCAATTGTTCCACCATATTGCTTGGCAATTTCAGTCATATGGCTCAGATAGTCATTCAAAACAAAAGCTAAGTCATCTGGAATAAGAGTCTCTGAAAGCTCAGTAAATCCCTGAATGTCAGAGAAAAAAATCGTAATTTTTTTTCGTTTATATTCAAGTTTCGCTTCAGTTTCACCACGCATGATTGATTGCCACAATTGAATTGGTGCATAGCGGCTTAACTGATTCGATAACTCAATATATCGATTCATTTCTTTAAAATAAGTTTGACGTTGAACATCTAATTTTTTTACACGTCGATTTTGATAATAATTGGCAAAATTCACAAAAAGAATCGCACATATACACGAGACTACGGACAATTCGATTGAAGTTTGCTGGAAATAATCTTCAAAACCAAAAATAAAAATTGTACAAATATAAAAAACAATGATCGCAACTAAAATTGCAATCGAACTCACCATCATCGAAATTTTATTATTAACGGCGGTAAACACCAATCCAAACAGGAAAACAAATGTTGGCAACAAACTTAAATGCACTGCTGCTAAGGCGGTAGCTACAACAACAACATCAATAATAAAGAACGCAAAACGTCTGGTTTTACTACCATAACGATATTGGATACTGTGTGAAATTCGGGGTGCCAATAGAATCAGCAAGAAAATAAATAGAGGGTATAAAATCTGATAATTTTGGTTTTGTGAAGTGAAATAATAGATCACAACAAGAATCGCGATCATCACATACCCCATCATCCTGAGGAGTACTTCAAACTGCTGTGGCTCTTTATCCAGCATTCGTTCAAATGGCAATTGCTATTACCTCAATTCACATTATTTTTATTCTTCCTTGAAATTGACGTATTTACTCCATACGCCAATCGAAAGGCATGTCACCTTGACCACGTAGCGCGAGCATGAGCGTTTGACGCATATGCGCTAAAACATCATTACTGTAAGGAACTGCAGGTGAAGCACCCCAAACAGGCTTAGGCCATGCAGAATCATTCTGATAACGAACTACATGATGAAAATGAAGTTGAGGAACCATATTTCCTAGTGCTGCAACGTTCATTTTATCCGCACGGAAAACTCGAGATAATTGACTAGATAACCAGCTAGATTCTCTTAAAAATTGTTCTTGGTCTGCTTGGCTTAATTCATATAATTCAGTTACACCAGGAACACGCGGTACCAAAATCAACCATGGAAATTGCATGTCATTCATTAAACGACAAGTTGAAAGTGGAAAGTCGCCAACAAAAAAAGTATCTTGAGCAAGTTGTGGATGCAAACTAAACATATATTTATAAATGACGCAAAAATTAAATGGATAGCTAATACTAACACAACAGTTTTAGACTGAGTATTATTAGTCATGTGTTTCGATACAAAAAAATATGTATTTCATTGATTTGAATCTCACTCATTCATTGCAATGCATCGCTAAAAAATCAACCTATAAGGTTGACTGTCAGCCAGTGCATTTTGAGCAATGAACAAGTATTGATTCAAGCCCAACTTAGATCAGTTGAGCCCTCTCATCAATTCATCTAAAAGATCATTAATAAACTGAATTCTTTTGTCATTTTCCTCAAGCATAACCATTACTTTCAGACGTTGACCACCGTCCATTCTAAAAAATGTCGGATGTTTTTGCATCATTTGGATAATACTCATCGCTTGAACAGGAGTATCAGGTGAAAATTCAATTTGGCCACCCTGCTTACTCAAGTCAATCTTGGTAATACCTAATTTTTCTGCTTTTATACGCACCTGATGAACAGTAAAAAGATATTTCACTTGTTGAGGTAGCACACCAAAACGATCGATAAGCTCCATACGGATATGATCGAGTTTTTCTTGTGTATCCGTATTACTAATTCGCTTATAGAACAATAAACGCTGATGCACATCACCTAAATATTCATCTGGAATTAATGCAGGCATATGTAAACTAATTTCTGCAGTGAGTGACAAAGGTGCATCAAAGTTAGGAGTCTTACCACTTTGGATGGCTTTAGTCGCTTTCTCAAGCATTTCCATATATAAACTATATCCAATTGCATGCATTGAACCACTTTGTTGCTCACCTAAAAGCTCGCCTGCTCCACGTATTTCCAGATCCTCTGTCGCCAATACAAAACCAGCGCCTAAAGTAGAAGCACGCTGAATGGCATCGAGTCGTTTTTCAGCATCACCTTTTAAGCCTTTAATAGACGGAACCATCAGATACGCATAGGCTTGATGATGAGAGCGCCCCACACGACCACGCAGTTGATGAAGTTGTGCCAAACCTAGCTTGTCTGCTCGCTCGATGATAATTGTATTGGCATTTGGTACATCAATTCCCGTTTCAATAATGGTCGAACACACCAATACATTATATTCTTTATGATAAAACTGCTGCATGACCTGTTCTAACTCACGCTCACGCATTTGACCATGCGCAACTGCAACCCGAGCTTCAGGAACTAACAACCGAATATTTTCAGCCGCTCGTTCAATGGTATCCACTTCATTATGCAAAATATAAACCTGACCACCACGTAATAGTTCACGCAAGATCGCCTCTTTCATCGTGGCATCGGTCTGCTCATTGACAAAGGTCTTAACAGCGAGACGGCGTGCAGGTGGTGTAGCAATAATTGAGAGGTCACGCATACCTGAAAACGCCATATTTAAGGTACGCGGGATTGGCGTAGCGGTTAGCGTCAGCATATCTACATCGGCACGCATCGCTTTAATACGTTCTTTATCTCGCACACCAAAGCGATGTTCTTCATCAACAATCATCAACCCAAGTTGTTTAAACTGGACATTTTCCTGCAAAATTTTATGTGTTCCAATAACGATATCGACTTTACCATCTGCCAAATCTTCGATCGTTTTTAAGTGTGTTTTATTTGAGCCAAATCGAGATAACACTTCAATACGGATAGGCCAATCAGCAAATCGGTCTTTGAAGGATTCATAATGCTGTTGTGCAAGTAAAGTTGTTGGAACTAAAACAGCAACTTGCTTATTGTTCTGTACAGCAACAAAAGCAGCTCTCATCGCCACTTCTGTCTTACCAAATCCAACATCACCACAGACTAAACGATCCATTGGTTTAGCTTGTTGCATGTCGTATAAAGTCGCTTCGATAGCATTCGCTTGATCAAGCGTTTCTTCATAAGCAAAACCACTAACAAACTGCATATAAGTAGTGTGATCTAATTCAAATTGAATACCTGGTTTTGAGTGGCGTCTTGCTTGAATATGAAGAAGTTCGGCTGCAACATCATGTATTTGCTCTAGTGCTTTGCGCTTAGCTTTATTCCAAGCATCAGTACCAAGTTTATGTAGTGGTGCTAAATCAGGATCACCTCCACTGTATCGACTAATCAGATGCAAATTGGTGACAGGAACATAGACTTTGGCATCATCAGCATAATTAAGTTGCAAAAATTCGTGGTCTTGCTCATCAATACATAAAGTCACTAATCCCGCATAGCGACCTACACCGTGATCAATATGAACTACAGGAGCACCTATACTTAATTCAGTTAAACTTTTAACTAAGAACTCTTCAGAAACTTCATGCTGGCGTTTTCTACGGCGTTGTACAACACGATGCTCATAGAGTTGATTTTCTGAAATGACAGATATTTGTCCTTTAATCTCCAAGCCACGTTCAAGTGGTGCATGCGTTACTGCTACTGAATATTGTTGATTAATAAACTCCTGATAATGCTCTACAACAGGAATTTCACCCATACTTGCTCGCAAGGAGTCCTTTAACGATTCACGACGTCCCGCACTTTCAGCAACGAGTAAGACAGGGTGTTGTGCAGCATCAATAAATGATTTTACAGCATGAAATGGCTGTTGATGTTTAGGCTCTACCGCTAAACGAGGTGGCTGTTCAGCAGAGGTATTAATTACACCCGCTTTAGGTTCAAAAACTTCGTCAGATGCGATAATACGAGGAAACTGATTGAGTTGTTCAAAAATTTGATTTTGTTGAAAGAAGATTTGTTCTGGAGCTAATAAAGGTTGATCAACATTATGACGTCGGTCTTCATAACGCTGATAAATATCTTTCCAAAATTGAGTTAATTCACTTTCAATATTTCGATCTGTAATGACAATGGAATGATTTGGTAAGTATGATGTAATACTACTTTGTTCTAGCATTTCTTTTTTTGAAAAGAACAGCGGAAAGTAATAGTCCAATCCGGGTGAAGATATACCCTCCATTACATCCTGATAAATCGGATTTTTTTTCGGGTTCGCCGTTGGAAACTCTTCAGCATAACGGTCTCGAAATTGAGCTCTACCTTCTTTTAAAGGAAACTCTTTAGCTGGTAAAACCTTAAAATGTTCAAGTTTCGTCGTGGTCCTTTGAGTTTCTGGATCAAAAAATTTCAAAGAATCAATTTCATCATCAAACAAATCTATTCGAATTGGAGCATCTTGCCCTGAAGCAAAAATATCAACTAAACTTCCCCGAACAGCAAATTCTCCATGATCATATACAGTATCGACCAAATGATAACCAGCCTGAATCAGGCGTTGTTTCTGCTTTTCTAAATCAAATTTTTGCCCAACGCTAATATCAAAATGCTCACCTAACACCCAAGACGTCGGCGCAACACGTTGTGCCAAAGTTGTGCTTGAAATGAGTAGTATCCCTTTTGCTGGCATATTAGAGAGCACTGATAATCTTTCTGAGACAATATCTTGATGCGGAGACAACCGATCGTAAGGTAAGATCTCCCAATCTGGAAAGATGGTGGGCTTCACACCATAAAATTCAAGTTCACTCTCAAGTTGAGCTAAATGTTGATTATTTCTAGCTACCAGAACAAAGAGTCGATCAGAGTTTTGACTTATTTCTTTTAAAAGCAAAGCGATGGCAGAGCCTTTAAGCGCCCCTAACCATCTTTTTTCGCCAGATTTTATTTGTGATAGATTAAGTTGAGAAATTTCTTTTTGGAACATGAAGATCGCTTTAAAAGTCTGGTAGGACATTGCACTATTTTATCATGTTCAAAATCGAGAATGAGTTATTTTTAGATATCACAAACATTCAGTCGCAAACATTAGCGCTCACGTTTGAATTCACGATAATAATCATTGAGCAATATCACGAATTTTTTTAACTGTTCTAGATTCTGTTGATTATTACCTAATCTCATAGTAAAACGACCTGTATTCAACTCGAGATCTATTTTCTCTTTGATCAACATTCCCCGATAAAATAAATTTTCCAAATCATCAAAACGAGTAACCTTTCGGTTCGAAAAATATGACAATCTTTCATTTAGTTCATTCAAAACAACGTCATCGATAATATATCCTAATTCAGGATCATGACGAATTTGATGAGTCTGTAAATAAACTTGCTCAGCCGATGGTTTTTTTTGAAACAAATCAGAAATTTTTTTAAACATAGTTTGGGAAGATAAGCTGAAAACTCAAAATGATGGTCTATCTTAGCATCTGGTCACGAATACACCTATATTCATGACCAAAAAGCACTCAAACTAAAATTAACCGTAATTTTTTCTTAAATATTCTACAATCTTCTTCGATTCGAACAATTTTACGCCTGTATTAGGATCAACTAAATACGGGACTTGTATATCCTTCCCCTTGCGATTCATTACCTTTACAACCTGCTCGCGTTTACCGCCTGCCAAAGGAATATATTTCCCAGGCTTCAATCGTAAAATCGCTGGTCCTTGATCCTGCCAACGTTCTTTAGCAACATTATGAAACTTAAATGGTAATTCAAGTTCTGTGAGTTCAGCGCGCACGATTCTGGTGTATGGACTCGCTTCAAACCCCCACAGCTCAATTAAATGCTCGGGTTGTGGTCTCTGCTTAATCGCTTTATTTATAAAAATCCCACGAGCACCATTAATCAGTGTTCCAGCTAGAGCAACTACAGGCAATTTGGGGTAGTGTGAGAATTGCTTCGGTGTTTGACCTGTCTCACCATAATGCTTAAAAAGATAGTAAATAATATCCTGAGACTCGTAAAGTTTAGCCCCAGTATTTTCATCAATTAAAAAAGGAAATTGAATCTTACCACCAAGTGTTTTTACTTGATCTCGATAGACCCTTCCACCTTTCGGACAAGGATACACTTCGTAGTCAAGATTAAGTAAAGTCAACACCTCTCTTACACGACGACAGAATGGTGATCCTTCAAATTCGTAAAGCTTTAATGCTTTTTCTGGCTGTTTAGGAAACGGTGTACCTGAAGTCCCACGTCCACCTTCTGCAACAGCTGAAGCTAGCGCCTGAGCCACTTTTAATTGATGAATCACCATACCGATTACCTCTTTTTTGTTTTATTTAAATTAGTCGACTAATTTTGTCTTGGAAACAATCATTCCATTATTGTCTGCATAGATATAATCACCTGGTAGGATTGTGACATTTCCAATTTGAATCGTAATATTGGTTTCGCCCACCCCTTTGCGATTACTTTTTTGAGGTATAGCCGCAAGTGCGTGCACGCCTAGATTTAAACTCGCAATGGCATCAACATCTCTAACACAACCATTAATAATGACACCACCCCATCCATATTTAACGGCAGACTCAGCAATCATATCTCCCATCAATGCACAACGCATGGAAGAACCACCATCTACAACTAAAACTTTGCCTTGCCCATCTGTAGCGAGTAACTCTTTTACTCGTGAATTGTCCTCAAAACATTTAACAGTGACAGCTTCACCCCCAAAGCTTTTTACACCGCCGTAACTTTTGAAGAATTTTCCATCAATAGATGGATACAATACTTGAATATCTAAATCAGGATGGTCATCCAGTAAATCACACGTCACAAATGTTGGCGTTGTCACTTTTTATACCCTCAGTTATGTTTTTGAATCTCTAAATTATCATAAATCTTAATTTTTTCATTTTGAGTTCTTGCGCTCACGACCATAGTATTAGCGACTTGCTCTGCTGTCACTGGCTTATATTTGAATGTATTTGGCAGAAATTGCGATACTCGCTTGAAAATACTCTGAGAAATATCTTCGAGTGTCCTTGTTTCAGCTCTTTCACCAATTAAGAGTGAAGGTCGAATGATCGCCAATTGATAGAGTGATAATGATTTTAGATAATTTTCTAACTTTCCCTTCACTTGATTATAAAAGAATTGAGATCTTTCATTCGCACCTTCCGCACTTACAATTGCAAAAAAAGTATCGGTATTCACAAGCAAATCAGCAAAATGAGCATTTATCTCAAAATCGATATTGTAAAAATTTTCTTTAGAGCCTGCTTTTTTAATTGTACTTCCTAGGCAACTAAACGCATGTGAGAATCCAGAAGCGTCCTCATCATTTAACATTAAAAAGTCATCAATGACCAACTGATCAACTTTAGTGAACTTTTCAAATTGTTCATCATGCTTACGAACAACTACGACAATTCTTTCGCAATCTACCAATTGATTCAAATGATTTACCAAAGATCGACCAACTAAACCAGTTGCCCCTATAACTATTGCACTTTTAATATTTTTAATCATTTTTTCGCCATTCCTTCCAATATTCATATAATCTAACGCGCTAACCGCATTTTATCTGCATCAAAAATGTTGTCAAAGCATGTCAAGACTTGACTTTGCCGCATCATTTAATCACAATATGGCACTTGTTTACGGGCTGGTGTAAATTCTTCTAATGTTTGTATTTAGTTGAAATTTCAGCCCGCCCAGACCAATCAATTTCAAGGAGTGCACGAGTGGCAAACTCTGCTCAAGCAAAAAAACGTGCTCGTCAAAACGTTAAAGCACGTAAACACAACGCAAGCTTACGTTCTATGGTTCGTACTTACCTTAAACGCACAGTAGCAGCGATCGCTGCGGGTGACTATGCAGCAGCTTCTGAAGCTTACAAAACTGCAGTACCTGTAATCGACCGTATGGCTGACAAAGGTATCATCCACAAGAACAAAGCTGCTCGTCATAAGAGCCGTTTAAATGCACAAGTTAAAGCTTTAGCTTCTAACTAAGTTGCGTTAAAAAAAGCCCTTTAAGGGCTTTTTTTATATCTTAAATTTATCAATAATGCTTAAAAAATATTAAAATTACTATCTTTCTTGCTCTATAAATTCACGAATAGACAGCTCATTACGTTCACCACGCCATATCCATTTCAATTTTGCATCTATAAATGCTTCACCTTCAAACCAAACAAACAAACCTTCCATCATTTCTGGCCAATCCTGCTGACGAATCTGTGTTTTACCTGAAATTACAGCCAGAATACCAGCGAGAATAGTGTCATGGCTAACCGCCAAACTTAATCCATGATTCTGTTGAGGGTGAGTTTGATAAAGCAAATGTAAAACATCAATCACACCTGTAATTGGCTGCTTCATCCCAGGTAAAGTATTGTTTACAAAGCTATTGATAAAGCCCAAAGCACCTTGTTGCTTAAAATATGGCGCAGCTTGCTCGATATCTAAAACGAAGCTACCAGGCTCGACCAAAAGCCCCTGCTCAACAATTTTAATATGATGGGTATTTGACTTAGGATTGATTTGATCAGCACCTTGAATCATCAGTGCTGCAGTATCAATACAACGTTGAATTGGACTAGAAATACAGTGTTCAATCACACGATCTGTTTGATCAATAAGATAAGCCCCCCAAGCCTGCGCCAGATCCTTACCTTGATCTGTTAATTGCAAATCATATCCAGCGAGTCCTTGGCCCACCACCATTTCACGTATTGAGTGGCGAGTAAATAGTGTAACAGGCACAGCAACATCGGGCAGTAAATCAACCGCTCTGAGCATACTTGGAGGAAGCAACTTCAGCGACATAATAATTCTAATAAATGAAATTAATTTGACTATAACACGATGAAATTATAGTTCCACTCCCCTAAAGTACATTTGACAACGCATCTAAAGCCAATTGCCTCATTTCAGGATCACGATAGGCGATAAAACCATTATTCAAAACAGTATCACGCTGATTATAGGTAAATGGCACAGAATCTAAGGTCAATAAACCACCCCCTATACTCTCTAGCAAGCCTTGTCCAGCACTGGTGTCCCACTCAGAGGTTGGATGAAATCTTGGGTAAATATCTATCTCACCTTCAAGCATCATGCAAAATTTATAAGCACTTCCAGCTTCACGACGTATAACCGGTATTTCTCTTTCAATATAATCAATATAGTGTTGATACTTAGGATTTTTACTACTATGACTCAGCCCAATTTGGATGGCATCGACTGGTGAGGCTTTAAATTTGCAATATTTTTCCCAAATATTGTTCATAAATGAATATTTATAAGGAAGATCCGTCAAATAGCCCATATACATAACTTTCTCAGTCGGCACGACTATGACTGAAAATACAGTTTGATAGTTCTGAATAAGACTCAGATTAATTGTAAATTCATCACGTTCATGAATAAACTCCTTCGTACCATCCAAAGGGTCTAGCATCCAACATTGAGGCCATTCATGTCGCTCTGAATAATCACTTTCTTCAGAAATGATCGGAATATCAGGTGTAAGTTTTGCAAGCTCTCTGAGCAGATATTGATTGACCTTTAAATCTGCTTGAGTTACAGGAGAATGGTCATCTTTTTCGTTGATTTTAAAATCACGTCCAGCACAATAGTTTTGATATTCTTCTAATAATATTTGGCTTGCAACAGCCAAAATCGGAACCAAATTTAACATTTGTTGATCTTGGGGAGCATGCGTTGTGATAAACATGGATAAAACCTATTTTTTCTGGCGCTACACACTCTAAGCACGACGATCATATTAAGAACCTCAGCCTAAAATGCAGCGTGATTTAATTTGCATTGTTGGATTTATATTAATAGTAGCAAACCTATAAAATATAACCACTTTGAAACACATAACCCATTTCAATCATAAGAACTCTAACACTTTTAAAACAAAATCCGAAGCGTGATTGCCAACAACCCTCAATACATCTTAAATAACACCCGCAATAGTTCCAAAAATCAGAGAGCGCCTTAGAGTCAGTATCAACATAAAAAAACAAGCCTTCTTAAAGAAGGCTTGTTTTTTATTTTTGCTCTTTGACTGGACTTTCAGGCTGTTCATTCGGTTTTTTTACAGGCTCTTTATTTTTAAAAGAGTCCTGATTCCCTTTATCCTCATTAGATTCTTTGTGTGGTTTCGAACTATTATCATGTTTTGTCATACTTCAAACTCCTATGCACCATTTTCAAAAAATATGATGCTTTCATAGCGACTTCTATACTATTTTTGTATTCATTATCAAGATCTAAATTTGTGACCTCACACATCTAATTCGATATAATACGAATGGAATGAAATATAGAAGTCACCACGCACACCCTTTCTTGAAGTTCAATTTTAAAATGCTGATGCAAGTCCAACCTTTTGCATCAAATGATGGTGTAAATCGATATTTAAATAACACCCATTTTGTTGTTTTTATTTGTGCTAAATTGCAACAATACCTGAGGAAAGATGAATGAATAAACCCATCATCATGTTTGACATGGATGGAACCCTACTCGATCTTGCTTTTGACGATTTAATTTGGAATCACAAACTCCCTGAGCGACATGCCAAAACTCATCAAATCAGTTTAGAGCAGAGCAATCAAATTCTATTTAAATTTTATCAAGATCATAAGCACACGCTCGATTGGTATTCTACGCGCTTTTGGACAGCCAAAGTCGGCGTTGATACTTTTCAGCTTCAACACGATCACAAAGAATTCATCAAGCCGAGACAGGGATGCATTGCGTTATTATCAAGCCTTAAGCAAGCTGGATACCGAATATGGTTAGTCACCAATGCTGATGAAAGAGGTTTGGCATTGAAAATGAATCAAGTTGACCTCACCTCTTATTTTGAAGTGATGATCAGTAGTGAAACAATCGGTTTTGCTAAAGAGCGTTTTGAATTTTGGGATCAATTACAGCAAATGCACCCATTTGAACCTCTTCACTGCGTTCTCGTTGATGATACTGCGGTTGTACTCGAAGGTGCTAAATCTTTTGGTATTGAGCATCTAATCACAATTACCCAACCATCTAGCGCTCAACCTGAGCGCGAAAGGTCTAAACTTCAGTATCCTGCAATTAATGATCTAAGATCATTAATCCCCTATTTAGACCAAATTAACCATGAGAAAGAAATGAATGTCAAAACAGCATGAAACTAAAATCACTGATTCAATGCGAATTGATAAGTGGCTTTGGGCAGCACGCTTTTTTAAAACCCGCTCAATTGCCAAAGCAGCAATCGAAGGTGGTAAAGTTCATCACAACAATGATCGTGTTAAAGTTTCCAGAGAAGTACGTGTAGGAATGGAGTTAACGATTCAGCAGGGATTTGAAAAGAAAACCGTCATAGTGAAAGCATTATCATCTGTACGAGGCGGGGCACCTACTGCACAATTACTCTATGAAGAAACTGAAGTCAGTATCGCGCGTCGTGAGTTGCTTTCTGCACAAAGAAAATTGCATAATCTTGCACGACCAGATCATCGACCAAGCAAAAAAGATCGACGTGATATTACAAGATTCCGTCAACAAAATGGTCAGCAATATGACGAAGTTTGGTCATACGATGATGAATAAGTTAAAGCGACAAATACTGTCGTTTTGAAGTTTAAAATTATAGAACAGTTCGATTTTTTCTGTCACTATAAATGCCGTGGACATTAGACTTAATTAAAGACATCCACTTAAGTTATCAGTGATTTACATCGTTTTGAGGTTATGAGATGGATGATAATAAAAGCAAAGCACTGAGTGCTGCTTTAAGCCAAATTGAAAAACAATTTGGTAAAAATACGGTAATGCGCCTCGGTGACAATACTGTTCAAGCTGTAGAAGCTGTATCTACAGGCTCTCTTACATTGGATATCGCACTAGGTATTGGTGGTTTACCTAAAGGCCGTATTATTGAAATTTATGGTCCAGAATCATCAGGTAAAACCACCATGACACTTCAAGCGATTGCGCAATGTCAAAAAGCTGGTGGTACTTGTGCATTTATCGATGCTGAGCATGCTTTAGATCCTCAATATGCTCGCAAACTTGGTGTTGATATCGATAACTTATTGGTGTCACAACCTGATCACGGTGAACAAGCACTAGAAATTGCAGATATGCTGGTACGATCTGGCGCTATCGACTTAATTGTTGTCGATTCTGTAGCAGCCTTAACCCCTAAAGCCGAAATTGAAGGTGAAATGGGTGACTCTCATATGGGTCTACAAGCACGCTTGATGAGCCAAGCATTGCGTAAAATTACAGGTAATGCAAAGCGTTCCAACTGCATGGTGATCTTCATTAACCAAATTCGTATGAAAATTGGTGTCATGTTTGGAAGTCCAGAAACCACTACTGGTGGTAATGCGCTCAAATTCTATGCTTCTGTACGCTTAGATATTCGCCGCATTGGTCAAGTGAAAGAAGGCGATGAGATTGTTGGTTCTGAAACACGCGTTAAAGTGGTGAAGAACAAAATGGCACCTCCTTTCCGTGAAGCATTATTCCAAATCATGTACGGTAAAGGTACAAATCAGCTTGCTGAATTGGTCGATCTCGCTGTACAACAAGAACTTGTTCAAAAAGCTGGTGCTTGGTATTCATATCAAGGCAACAAGATTGGACAAGGTAAGAACAACGTGATTCGTCACCTTGAGGAAAATCCTCAACTTGCACAAGATCTTGATCGCATGATTCGTGAACAGTTGTTAACCACAGCGACACCAGCTCCAACTGAAGAAAATGACGAAGAAGCAGATTTATTTGAAGTATAATTTTTCAAAAATTTGAAATCGAAGCGCCCAAATTCTGGGCGCTTTTGTTTAAGTGCATGGATTTAAAATGTCAGAGAAGTTTCCCAAGTTCATTCATTATGAGCAATTAAAATCAATAATGAATGAAGATGAACCTCAACATCTCATCAATGATCAACACTCGGCTAGTCAACACCTAACCGATCAAGCACCAGATGAATGTGATTTAGATGATACTCATTCATCAGTTCTAGCACAGAATAAAGGCTTAACAGGGACTCGTTTGAGATCGTATGCATTTGCAGTCTTAACTCGCAAAGAATACTCAAAAAAAGACTTAATTGATAAACTTGCTTTGTATGCACAAAATAAGGAAGAGGTTTTGAGCTTAGTTGATGAGCTAGCGCGAGAAAATTATCAAAGTGATGCTCGCGTTGCAGAAATGACGGTACGCAGCCAATTACGTAAAGGAAAAGGTCCAAATCGAATAAAGCTAGCGCTTAAAAGCAAACACGTTGATAAAGCGTTGGCTGAACCAGAAATGGAAGAAATAGATTGGTATGAACAAGCATACTTATTGAAGGTCAAAAAATATGGCTATGAAGTTGCTCAGGACGCAAAATTAAAAGCAAAACAAATTCGCTTTTTACAATATAGAGGCTTTGAAATGGATGCGATTATGAAAGCTATAAAACGAAAAGAGAATGAAGAATAAGAAATAAAATTATTATAATGGTGGCAACCCTACTAGCAAAACTCCGGCACATTATAGTTCTGATACCGTTGCTACCTTCCGGTCCTGGCGGGGTTCTCAGAGTACAATTGCGAAGCCACCAGCAGGGCTACCATTGCAAGAACAGAGTATAGAGATTTTTAACGATCTTGCAAGACCATAATGGGCTTTAAAGGCACTAAAAAAGTTCAAGTGAATATTTACTAATCTATTAACAACAAACTTGATATTTTTCATCTAAATAACTTCAACTTAAATTTCTTCATTTATACAGTTTCATTGTAAATTTATATTGATTTTAAATGCTATGACGTTTTTAATGATCTGATTATTAAGAATTGAAAATACTCAAAGTTCAAATTTGAGTATGGACACAAATGGAATAATGAACATGCTCAATAAGCGTACTTTTCTTGCACTAGCATTGATGAGCTCAACATCAGTTTTTGCCAATATTCCTATCGAATCAAAAGGATTAAGCCAAAATTCGAGTTTGAACCAAACAGCAGTCGCAGCGAATAACACCGCTACAGCCCCTACCAACACCAGTTGGCAGCTTATCCAACAAAATCAACGCTTAGAAAATCAAATTCGTGCACTTCAAGGCAAATTAGAAGAACAAGAACATCAAATTAATCAACTGACCAACGAATTAAAAAATCGCTATACAGATCTAGATCAAAGATTAGAACTCCTTCAACAAAAAATTGATCCTGTGGAGGAGTCCAATGCCGAAGATCCTAATACTGCACCACCCATTCCTAATGAGCCAACTGCACCAAGCACTAGCACTAACTCCAATACCACAGCATCACAAAATGCAACGAACTTGAATCAAACCAACCAACAAGAACTTGATAAAGCGGCTTATACAGTTGCCTTAGATGCATACAAACAAGGTGGCGCAAAAAAAGCCATTGCACCTATGCAAAACTTTGTACGTAACAATCCAAATAGTGTGTATACAGGTAATGCCTATTTTTGGTTAGCTGAATTCAATTTAGCAATTGAACCACCCAATTATGAAGAAGCAAGAAAACACTATGAAACTGTCGCTTCGAAGTTTCCAAATTCAGGAAAAGCACCGCGATCTTTATATCAGCTGTATAGCATCGCGAAAGATGTAAATAAAAACGCTCAAACTGCTGAAATTTATAAAAATAAACTACTGAGCACCTATCCTGACTCTGAAGAAGCTGGATATTTCAAAAAAAGTTGAATAAAAAAAGACATCATAAGATGTCTTTTTTTTTCTAGCAAAAGCTCTTAACGAACAATACCGCGCTTAGATTCATTTAGAGAATCTATGAGGAGCTGAGCTTCAGAAACATTTGGTAAAATTTCAGCAGTAATCTGCTCAATGGCTTGTTGTGTCGTTAGACCACTTTTATAAATTAACTTAAATGATTCTCGCAAACCATTGATTACATCTTTTGACCAACCCTTACGACGCATACCTTCTACATTCATTCCAAATGCATGAGCCGGATTACCAGACACCATCACATAAGCAGGAACATCCTTCAAAATCAATGATGCTCCACCAATCATGCTGTATGAGTCGATCTTACAGAATTGATGAATACCGGAGTTGCCACCGACAACAACGAAGTCACCAACATGCACATGACCTGCGACACCAACATTGTTTGCAAAGATGTTGTTATTACCCACCACACAGTCATGCGCAATATGCGTATTGACCATCAACAGATTATTACTACCAATTTTAGTAATACTTTGATCCTGCACTGTACCGCGATGCAGACTACAATGCTCACGAATTTTGTTGTTGTCGCCAATCTCAAGCCAAGTTTCTTCACCAGCATACTTAAGATCCTGACACACCTCACCCACACTGGCAAACTGGAAAATTTCGTTTGATTTACCGATGCGGGTATATCCACCAACCACCACATGAGAATGTAACACTGTCCCACTATCAATCGTCACATGAGGACCAATAATCGAATAAGGACCAATTTTTACATCAGAAGCAATCGTTGCCGTAGGATCAATAATTGCTGTAGGGTGGATTAAATCACTGTTACTCATGCTTGCTCTAATTTCTGATGAGAAATAATAATTTCAGCTGTCGCTGCAATTACACCATCAACGCTCGCACTACAAAGATACTTGTAAATACCACGTTTCTGCATTACAAGCTCTGATTTTAACACGAGTTGATCACCAGGAACGACTTGTTTTTTAAAACGAACTTTTTCAGCGCCAGCGAAAAGAAAAAGTGAACCCGGTTTGGGTTTTTCATTGTTCATAATAAAGCCAAGAACGCCAGAAATTTGTGCCATCGCCTCAACGATTAAGACACCCGGCATGATTGGATAACCTGGAAAATGACCTTGCATAAACTCTTCATTTATGGAGACATTTTTAAATCCGACAATTCCATTCTCAGTCACTTCTGTAACACGGTCTACCAATAGAAATGGATAACGATGCGGCAAATATTCACGAATTGTTTGAATATTCATCGGCAATTCAGGAATTGAAAAAGATAAAGTAGACTCTGTCATATTATTTACGCAATTTTAAAGTTGATTCGATTGACTCTAACTGAGCCTGCATATCATCTATTTGTTTGACTAATTTGGTCAATGGCACATCTGCTAATTGTCTTAGACGAACAACTGTTCGTTTCCAACGAGAATTTTCGAGCAATCCCATTCCTGAAGAATATGTACCAGCTTCTAAAATGCTACCTGTGACCATTGACATTCCAGTTAGCGTCACATTATCTACAATTTTTAGATGTCCTGAGATACCACAAGCACCTGCAAGGATACAGTTTTTGCCAATCACAGTACTGCCCGCAATACCGCATTTTGCAGCAATTGCAGTATTTTCACCGATTTGAACGTTGTGTGCGACTTGCACAAGATTATCAATAATCACACCATCATGAAGTATAGTGTCATCCAAAGCGCCACGATCAATACTACAGTTAGAACCAATTCTGACATCATTTCCAATTTGAACAGACCCGAGTTGAGCAATTCGGTTCCACTTACCTTGATAAGGAGCAAAGCCAAAACCCTCTCCTCCAATTACGGTATTCGCATGGATACGAACACGTTTAGCAATTTTAGATCGACCCGTAATCGTGACATGCGAATCGATGAAACAATCCTCACCGATTTCAACATACTCATCAATTTTAGTTTGCGAATGAATTACTGTATTTGATCCAATCACGGCATGTGGGCCAACTACAACGTAATGACCAATGTATACATTATCTCCAATCATAGCACTCGGATCGATTACTGCGGTGGCCTCGATACCACGTTGCACAGTTTTAGATTCGAACACATGAGTTAAAATCGCGAAAGCAAGATACGGATTTTGTACGACAATAAAATTATTATGCTGATTAAGCTGAGCCTGCATCTCAGAAGTGACAATTAAGGCACCTGCTTGAGATGAAATCGCTTCGTCTAAATACTTATCAGAATTTACAAAAGAAATTTGGTTTGAGTTCGCTTGAGTTAAACTTGCAAGACCCTCTAGCAACAGATATGCATCACCAATAACTTGGCCTTGTACAAGTTTGGCTAAGTGATCGAGACGAAATTGATTTGATTTCATTGACTATTTGATTGCATTAACCTTTTGAATCATTTTAGCAGTTAAATCGTATTTTGGGTCATATGCCAAGGCAGCATTTTTATTTAAAACTAAATCAAGATTATTTTCTTTGCGCAATTGTTCAGCAACTTGTTTAATTCTTGAGTCGAAAACTTTATTTGTATTTTGAATGGTGCTTTGAACACGTGATTGAACAGTCTGTTGCAAAGATTGAAATTCGTTCATCTTCGTTTGATATTGAGAGGATAGTTGCTGGGCATTCGATTGATTGGCTTGAGCTGATTTAGCCAACGCTTCAATTTCTTTACCCAATTGTTCTAATTTTACCGTTTGCGGCTTAATTGTCTGCTCAAGCTGAGTATTCTGCTGTTTTAAGTACGTGCTATTTTCAACGACTTTTTCTAAATCAATTACCCCATATCCTGCTGCATGCGCAAAGCCAACTACAGATGTGAGTAAAACCGTTGAAATCGTTGTTTTAAACATATTCATTATTATTCCTTAAAGGCAAAAGGCCGTACTAGAAAGTACGACCAATTTCAAATTGAACAGACTTAGTTTCATCACCAGGCTTATCATTCAGTGGGTACGCATAGCTTAATGATAGTGGACCAATCATCGTAATCCATGTGAAGCCTACACCAACACTATATCGCATATTTCCAGCATCGAAACCAAAGTTGTCTTTACAGTATTGTCTAGCATCGAATGCAGTCGAATTGGTTGCGCCAAAATAAATATTTCCAGTAGGTACGTCACATTGAGTGTCGAACACTTGAGCACCTTCTGCAAAAATAACAGGACGGACCTGTCGCGCCCAGTCGCCTTTAAAAGGAACTGGTAAGATTAATTCAGTACCAAATTGAACTAATGCATTACCCCCCACCTCTTCAGGGTTTCTATCTTCTCGAGTTAGAGCAGCATCTGTAATACTCGGATATTTTGGACCTAATGTACTATTATCATAACCACGAACAGACCCATAACCACCAGCGTAATAGTTTTTATAGAATGGTAAATCATTACCGAAACCTACCTTACCATAACCACGCCATACAAAATCCTTTCCTAAAGGAATAAAGGCTTGAGTATCGTATGTTACCTTCTGATATTCAACATCACTACCCGGCAATGCAATCTCTGCATTAACACGATGAGACATACCCGACGTTGGGAAGCGTGGATTATTTAATGTGTTATAAGACCAACCTAAATTTAAACTATAAGTAAAGAAATCACCTTTAAACTCATTACCGTACTCAACTTCAGGTTCAGAGCAAGGTTCATAAGCAATTACATTACCGTTATCATCTTTAATTGGCTCTAAGTCGACTGGACAATACTTACCAGTACTTGTTTCCCTACCACCATTGGCAAGTAAATAATCACGCACATAAGTAGAAACAAATGGACCAGTCGTTACTTCAGTTTGATCAATATTAATACCAGCACTTAAGCTCTGATTCTCATCAATTGGGTAACCAAAGCTCAGACCACCACCGAAGCTATCTGTAACATAATTGTTAACGTTATAGTCTTCGTCTAATTTCGTCTTACGATAATAGAGATTGTAACCACGGCTGACACCATCAATTGTAAAGTATGGATCAGTAACACTTAGGTTATAATAATCTTGTGTCTCAGAACGAGAAAGATCAATCGCTACACGGTTACCTGTACCTAAGAAGTTAGTTTGACTTAAACCTGCTTGGAACGTAATACCCCCGTTTTGCGAATAACCCACAGCTAAAGTACTTGATCCTGAGTGTTGTTCTTCAACAGCGATATTCAAATCAATCTGATCAGGCGCCCCCGGAACACGTACCGGCTTAACATCTACTTTACTGAAAAATCCAGTACGCATTAAACGGACTTTTGAAAGATCAATTTTTTCGTTACTCGCTAATGCACCTTCCATCTGGCGCATTTCACGACGTAAAACTTCATCAGCAGTCTTGGTATTACCTGTAAAATTAATACGTCTAACCGTAACTTGCTGACCCGGATTGATGTAATAATTCAAATTAACTTTTTTTGTTTCATTGTCAATTTGAGGCACAACATTAATTTCAGCATAGTAATAACCAGCATTACCATACTTACGCTGTAACAACTGTTTTACTGCATTCACCAACTCTTGTGAGTAAGTTGCATCATCTTTATAAATCTTTAGTGCACGAAGATCTTCGTCTTTATATAAAGCATCACCTAAAAATTTGGTTTCACCAAATTTAAATTGCTCACCCTCATTCATTGAAACTTCAATGAAAATATTTTTTTTATCTTCACTGATATTCAAATTAGAGTTGGTAATTTCAAAATTGATATAACCTTTATTAAGGTATAAAGCTCTTAATGCTTCAAGGCTTGCTGCCATTTTTTCACGCGCGTAGCGATCATTTCTGGAAATGACAGATAACCATCCGCTTTCCTTGACAGCAAAGACTTGCTTAATTTCATCGTCTTTAAATACAGTATTACCAATTAAATTAATTTCAAAAACTTTAGCTGGTTTACCTTCAATGAAATTAATATTGACATCAACACGGTTATTGGCTTTTGCAACAGTTTCGACCTGAATATCCGCATTATAGCGACCTTGTTGTGAATACTGCTGTTCAAGCTCAGTTTCTAGCGTCTGAAGTGCAGATTTAGTGAGCACCTCACCTTCAGCTAGACCCATTTTCTTCAAGCCCTCTTCCAAGGCTTCTTTTGGAATGAGCTTATTACCCTTGAAATTGATTTTAGAAATAATAGGACGTTCAACGACTTTAAAAACCAAAACATCGTTTTCTTTGAAAGCTTGAATATCATCAAACGAATTAGAGGCATACAACGCACGAATCGCATTCGCAATCACTGGATCATTAATGCGATCCCCAGCATTCACCGGTAACATTGCGAGTACATTAGCCTGCGTTAGTCGAACTAATCCATCAACACGCACATCCCGCGCGATAAACTCGTCTGCTGCATATACTTGTTGTACTGCTGCCATTGCGCTAACGAGTGCCAATGGCATAAATAAATGTTTGTGCTGCATGCCTATTGTTTTCCAGTAAGTTAATTATCCATCTATAACGCTTATAAACGCATAAAATCATTAAATATTGCGAGAAACATCATACTTCCCAGCAACACCATACCAATTTTTAATCCAACCAATTGTATTTGTTCAGAAACAGGTTTACCACGAATTAATTCAATTATGTAATAAACTAAATGCCCACCATCCAACATCGGAATCGGAAGCAAATTTAATATACCCAAACTTACACTCATTAATGCCATAAATGAAATGAAAGTTTGCCACCCCATTTCAGCACTTTGACCTGCAACTTTAGCAATCGTAATTGGACCCGAGAGATTATCCAACCCAATCAATCCACGAATCATTTTGACAATTGAGCCAAGTATCATAGAAGATAATTGACCCGTTTTTTCAACCGCAACCACGAAAGCTTCCGCTGGATTATATTGAATTGTATGCTTATATTCAGCAGGAATATTGATCTGACCAGATTGAGCTTGCACTCCCAACATTCCTGTCGTATTGCCCATATTGTCACGCTTTCCTTGAGGCATGACCTTTAATTGAACAATCTCGCCTTGACGCATCACTTCAATATTCAATAGTTTTTCTGGTGATTTTTGTACTATATCAACAACTTCAAACCAATCGTTAATTTTTTTATTATCAATCGCGACAATTACATCACCTTCCTTCATCCCTTGGCGTATAGCAGCACCATCTTCAGATAATTTATGCACAACTGGTTGAACATGAGGTCGATATGGTAAAAACCCCAAGACATCCAAAGGTGATTGAGACTGATCTTTTAGAAATTGCTGAATCGGTAAATTAAAAGTTTGCACCTGTCCATCACGATCAGCTTGAATTTGAATCGTACCAGTTTCACCTACGCGATCAATCAGCGCATAATTCAATTTTTCCCAAGTTGGCGTCGCAGTTCCATCCACTGCTATGATTTTATCACCAGAACGCATCTCTACTTGTGCGGCTGGCGTATTTTCAATCACTTTACCAACTCGAGTGTTTAATTGTTCCTGAGCTGGTAAGAACAGAATCCAAAAAAGTAAAACAGCAAAAATTAAATTAACAAGTGGTCCCGCAGCAACGATTGCAATTCGTTTTAAAGGGGATTGCCGATTAAACGCATAAGGTAAATCTTCTGCACTTACATTACCTTCACGCTCATCTAGCATTTTTACATAACCACCTAAAGGTAATGCAGAGAGCTGATATTGAATGCCTGACTTTTTAGAGGTCCACTTTAGAACTGTTGGACCAAATCCAATTGAATACACAAGAACCTTAACGCCAAGTTTTCGTGCTACCCAGTAATGTCCAAATTCATGAATTGCAATCAATGGACCTAGAAGCAAAATAGCCGCGACGATAATGAAAAGTATATTCATCTTAGGTACTCAGTGAATTCGTGAGTTGAATAGCATAGCGACGTGAAAGCGCATCAGTCTCTAGGATTAGCTCCAAAGAATCAGCATTTGAATTTTGAATATGGTTCAAAGTGGATTCAACAACTTTAGGAATATCTAAAAATTTGATTTTATTTTTTAAAAATGCTTCAACCGCGATTTCGTTTGCAGCATTTAAGATCGCAGGCGCCAATCCTCCAGATTTCATTGCTTCACGAGCCAATTGCAACGCTGGAAAGCGTACAGTATCAGGCTGCATAAAATTAAGCGTATCGTTTAGAAATAAATCTAGCGGAGGAACATGTGCTTCAATCCGATCTGGCCATGCAAATGCATGTGCAATCGGCGTACACATATCAGGATTACCCATTTGAGCCAAAGTACTACCATCAACATACTGAACCATTGAGTGAATAATACTTTGTGGATGCACAACCACTGTAACAAAATGTTCTTGAATTGAAAATAAATGACAGGCCTCGATCAACTCGAGACCTTTGTTCATTAGCGTTGCCGAATCAACTGATATCTTCTGCCCCATAGACCAATTAGGGTGCTTACAAGCCTGTGCAGGTGTCACATTACTGAGCTCATCTAGCGTATGATGCAAAAATGGACCGCCAGAAGCAGTCAACAAAATTTGTGAAACACCTAACTGGGGTTTACCACCTGTATCTAATTGTAAATAATTTTGAGGCAGGCACTGAAATATTGCGTTATGTTCAGAATCTACAGGTAATAATAAGGCTTTATTCTCTTTAGCGGCCTTCATCATGATGTCACCAGACATCACCAACGATTCTTTATTTGCTAGAAGAACACGCTTACCAGCTTGAACAGCAGCGAGTGTTGGCAATAATCCTGCCGCACCCACTATCGCCGCCATCACGATATCAACCTGAGGATGCTCAGCAACAGCGATTAAACCCGACTCATCAGAGAGAATTTCGGTTGAAGTGATATTTTTTAATTTGAAAAATTGATGTAGTTCATCCACCTTGCCTGAAGGTACAACAGCATAATGTGGATGATATTGTTGACATATTTCGCTTAACTGCTCTACACGACTAAATGCAGATACCGCAAAAACATTGTACTTCTCTGGATGTCGATCAATGACTTTTAAGGTACTTTGTCCAATTGAACCCGTTACACCTAATATACATACTGATTGAGACATCTATAAATCTACACCAACAAGTTTTAAAACAAATATTCCCGCAGCAAAAATAGGTGCGGCAGCAAGCAATGAGTCAATGCGATCTAATACACCACCATGACCAGGCAAAATACGACCTGAATCCTTAATACCTGCACGACGCTTAATCATTGATTCAAATAAATCACCTTGAACTGAGCTAAATACTGTCAGCACAGATAGGAGTAAAAATAGAATATGCTCTACTGCGGTTAAATCTAAATAGTTAAATTGTACAAATAAGATAACAATGATGACTGTAATTACACCACCGATTAACCCTTCAATAGATTTATTCGGGCTCACCTCAGGTGCAAGCTTACGCTTACCAAGCTTCCTACCTACAAAATACGCCCCACTATCAGCACCCCACACTAAGAGGAATAGATACATGAGCCACCAAGGTGAACTTATCCAGACTTCGTATATTGCCGATACTGCAGCGCTAATAATCACTACACCAATCCAATTCAGTGAAGTGTTATACCACGCATCATAAAGAGGATATTGCTTAACCCAATAAATGGTAATAACCCAAGTAATAATCGAAGCACTCCACAACAGCAGTACTAGATCATCAAAATAAAGCGCAATTGCAGAAAATACCGCAGTGATTACACCAAAGCATCCTGCTTTAAATTTATTCACTTGATCAGTTTGACGAGGCATGAGTTTAAACCACTCATAGCCAGCCCCCCCGGCAGCGATAATCATTAACGCTAACATTGGATAAATGGATGTAGTTGCAAACATACAGCTCAAGACTACAGCCACTAAAATCAATGCGGTAATTATCCGCTCTAACATTATTAGTTCTCTATTTTCTCTTGTTGGACCTGCTCAGAGGTTTTTCCAAAGCGCCTTTCACGCCCTAAAAACACACCAAAGGCATGATCCAATTCTTCTGTTGTGAATTCTGGCCACAACGTCTCAGTAAAATACAACTCAGCATATGCAGATTGCCATAATAAAAAATTAGACAATCGATAATCACCACCAGTACGAATCAATAAGTCGACTGGAGGTAAGTCACCTAAACTGACATGCTGAGCAAACAAATCAACATCAACTTGATCAACATCAATTTTTTGTTCTTTGACGAGTTGTGCGATTGTTTTAGCAGTTTGTGCGATATCCCACATTCCACCATAGCTCACAGCAATTGTGAGCGTCATTTCTGTGAAAGTAGCAGTCCTTTGTTCTGCTTGCAACATTAATTGTTGCAATTCTGGCGATAAACGAGAGCGATCCCCGATGAATCTAAGCCCAATCTGAAACTTTATCATTCGGGGAATTTGTTCATTAATCGTCTCTTCCAACAGTTTCATGAGCAAATCAACTTCGTATTGAGGTCGATTCCAGTTTTCACTTGAGAAGGCATAAACAGTAAGTGCTTTTACACCCACTTTACGACAATGCTCTACAATCGGATCAAGGACATTTTTTCCTTCACGGTGTCCATCACCTTTTTGTAGATGTTTCTTTTTTGCAAAACGATTGTTGCCATCCATAATGATGGCAACATGTTGAGGCAGAAGCTCTGCTGAGATGGTCATTATATAGCTTAGACCTTCATCAACTCTGCTTCTTTTGCTGCTAAACGCTTTTCAACTTCAGCAACAAATTTATCTGTGATTTTTTGGATTTCATCGCCAGCACGACGCTCATCGTCTTCAGAAATTTCTTTTTCTTTCAGCAACGCTTTAATATCACCTAATACATCACGGCGAATATTACGAATCGCAACTTTTGCATTTTCAGCCTCGTTACGTGCCACTTTTTGCATATCACGGCGTGTTTCTTCAGTTAATGCCGCCATTGGTACACGAATTGAATCAGCAGTAATTGGGTTCAAACCTAAATCTGACTCACGAATTGCTTTATCAATTGCAGCGACCATATTGCGCTCGAAAGGTTGAACAAGCAATGTACGCGAATCTTCAACACCAATGTTAGCAACTTGGTTTAATGGCACATCAGAGCCATAGTAAGGAACCATTACGCCGTTAAGAATTGATGGATGTGCACGACCTGTACGAACTTTAGCAAAACCATGCTCTAATGAGTCCAATGATTTATTCATGCGCTCTTCAGCATCTTTTTTAAGATCGTTAATCATGTGATCTTCCTTACCTAATTCTCAAAATTTAAATCAAAATAGTGTTTAGTATAAATAGCTTTGAAAGCCACGTACATCAATTAGTAACGTGAGTACCTTCTTTTTCACCCATAACCACTGACAATAACGCACCTGATTTATTCATATCGAATACTTGAAGTGGAACATTATGGTCACGGCATAAGCAAATCGCGGTTAAATCCATTACACCAAGTTTCTCATCTAAGACTTGGTCAAATGTTAATGCATCATATTTAACAGCATCTTCGTATTTGCTTGGATCTTTATTGTAGACACCATCTACCTTCGTCGCTTTAAGAATTAAGTTGGCCTCAATCTCAATACCACGTAAGCAAGCAGCGGTATCTGTCGTAAAGAATGGATTACCAGTACCGGCCACAAACACACAAACTTCACCATTATTTAAATGACGAATCGCATCACGGCTAGAATATGATTCTACAACTGTACCGATTGGTAATGCTGACATTAAACGGGTTTTAATATTACGACGTACCAATGCATCTCGTAGCGCCAAACCGTTCATCACAGTTGCTAGCATACCCATTTGATCACCTGTTACGCGACCAACCAACCCATCTTGCTGTAATTGGCTACCACGATAAAGGTTACCACCACCCACAACGATACCAACTTGCACACCTAGACCAACCAAGTGAGCAATAGATAAAGACATTTGATCAAGCACTTGTGCATCGATACCCATATCTTTATTGCCTGCTAGCGCTTCACCCGAAAGTTTTAGCAGAATACGACCAAAGCGTGGTTTTTTAGAATCTAACATTACAAACTCCAATATCCGAATTCATTTATAAGTATTACTTCAAACAATTATGCGGTTTTAATTTCAATCAATTCTGCATAAAGGTCGTATTCATCCGCATCAGTGATTTTAACAACCAGTAAATCACCTGCTTTAATCATGCTCTTATCAATATCTTCCACAAAGACATTTCCATCAATTTCAGGGGCATCTGCATAAGAACGCGCCACTGCAACTGGAAACTCTTCTTCTAGATCATCAACCAGCACAGTCATGGTTTGACCAATACGCTTTTGTAGTTTTGCAGCAGAAATTTCTTGCTGAACCTGCATAAAGCGTTCGTAGCGTTCCTGTTTAATTTCTTCAGGCACATGATCTGGCAGATCATTTGCAGTTGCACCTTCAACTGGAGAGTATGTAAAACAACCAACGCGATCGAGCTGAGCTTCTTTCAACCAATCTAGAAGTTGCACGAAATCTTCTTCAGTTTCACCCGGGAAGCCAACAACAAATGTAGAACGAATGACTAAATCAGGACACTTTTCACGCCAAACTTTTAAACGCTCTAGCGTGTTTTCACTATGCGCTGGACGCTTCATCAGTTTTAAAATTTTAGGGCTAGCGTGTTGGAATGGAATATCTAAGTAAGGCAAGATCTTACCCTGTGCCATCAAATCGATAACCGCATCAACATGTGGATATGGGTAGACATAATGCAGACGCACCCAAATACCCAATTGACCTAATGCTTCACACATATCATAGAACTTAGTTTTTACAGGCTGACCATTCCAAAAATCAAGCTTGTATTTTGTATCTACACCATATGCCGAAGTATCTTGAGAAATAACCAAGACTTCCTTTACACCAGATCGTTTTAAAGCCGCCGCTTCTTCTAATACAGAACCAACTGGGCGAGATACCAGATCGCCACGCATACTTGGAATAATACAGAAGGTACAACGGTGGTTACAGCCTTCAGATATTTTCAAATATGCATAATGTTTTGGTGTTAATCGAATACCTTGTTCTGGCACAAGATCAATAAACGGATTATGTTTAGGAGGTTCAGGAACATATTGATGCACAGCTTCCATTACTTCTTGATAAGCTGCTGCACCAGTAACTTTAAGTACGTTTGGATGCATTTGACGAATTTTTTCTTCATCTTTACCCAAACAACCTGTCACGATGACGCGACCGTTCGCACTCATCGCCTCACCAATCGCGTCTAATGACTCTTGTACTGCAGATTCAATAAAACCACAGGTATTAACAACAACTAAATCAGCACCGTCATAATCCGACGCTACATCATAACCTTCAGTTTTTAACTGAGTAAGAATTCGCTCGGAATCTACCAATGCCTTAGGACAACCTAAAGAAACAAAACCGACTTTGGGGGATTTCATGAATCTGCGCTCCACTAGAATCCGCGTATTGTATGTCTTTTCAATTCATAAAAACAGTTGAAAACCCCACTCTTTGCATAACGCACCAAAATATTCCCATAAATTTTAAAAAATATTGCAATCGCACCAATATGATGCATTATTAAATAAACCCAACTTTGCATGCATATTTTGCAATCGCTTCGCGCTTTTTTTCTTAATAAATGAGTTCATTTTAGTTGTTTTTAACGATTTCAAACAAAGTTGGCTCATATTTTGCTTTATTTGAGGACGTTAAAATTAAATAACTCCCTCTTTGTGAGCAGTGATGGAAAAACTCATAGATGCAATTGCTCTATTTTAAGACAGGATTTTGAGGTTAATGAATCAACAACCAACGATTGATTACCGTTTACTCGTAGACAACTTGAGCACTGCGATACTTTTAGTCGATAGTGAATTAAATATTTTTTATTTAAATTCCTCATGTGAAGCACTCTTTGATATCAGCTTATTAAGAGCATCAGGTCAATCTGTGCTCAGTATTTTACAATCTCCAGGTGATTCATTTAACACAGAAGAAGCACTCACGAATACATTACTCACGGGGCAAGCTTATACCCGCCGTGAAGCGACTATTATTGTGAACTTTAAAGATGTACATGTTGACTATTCTGTTGCCCAACTTAACACTGGCAAAAGTTATCACCCCCTCCTTCTGATTGAACTCAATCCAATTGATCGAATGTTGAAAATTTCTAAAGAAGAAAATTTTATTCAACAACATCAGGTCGCACGCCAATTAATCAGAGGTGTCGCGCATGAGATTAAGAATCCATTAGGGGGCATACGTGGCGCAACTCAATTATTGGCACGTAGTTTAAATGATCCTGAATATAAAGAATTTACGGACATTATTATTAGTGAAGTAGATCGCCTGAGAAATCTTGCTGACACAATGCTCGGTTCTCGGCAGTTACCAAGCTATGAACCTGTAAATATTCACGAGCCTTTGGAACGCGTTCGTTCTCTGATTGTGAACCAAACAAAAAAGAAAATTAAAATTACTCGTGATTATGATCTTTCTTTACCTGATGTTGAAGCAGATCGGGATCAACTTATTCAAGTGATGTTGAACATCAGTGTAAATGCTATTCAGGCCATGACTGAAAATAAAGAGTTTTTTCAAGACACTCAACCTGAATTAACCCTGCGTACACGTATTCATCGCCTTGTCACGATTAACGGAACTTTACATCGCTCAACTGTTCGAATTGATATCGAAGATAACGGCCCTGGCGTTCCAGAGGAAATTTTAGAGTCCGTATTTTATCCATTAGTCACAGGACGCGCTAAAGGAACAGGCTTAGGTCTGAGCATCGCACAAAATATTATGCATCAACACAATGGAATGATTGAATGCCAATCTGTTCCAGGCAAAACCGTATTTAGTCTTTATATACCTTGGGAGTTAAACCATGTCGCGAAATAAAATTTGGGTAATAGATGACGATCGCGCCATGCGTTGGGTTCTAGAAAAAACATTTAAAGAAGAAGGTTTAGATGTTACCAGTTTCGAAGAAGCTCAATCTGCACTGGATCAGTTACTTGATGATACACCTGATGTAATTTTGACAGATATACGGATGCCAGGAATTGATGGTCTTACCTTTCTCGCTAAAGTCAAAGGTCATTATCCTGATCTACCTGTGATCATCATGACGGCACATTCGGATCTAGAGTCAGCAGTATCAAGCTATCAAACGGGTGCTTTTGAATATTTACCAAAACCATTTGATATTGATGAGGCTTTAGCACTTGTCAATCGTGCCATCATGCACATTAATAAGCTCCAACAACAAGAATCTGCGAAATCATCCGTACAGCCAATTCAATCAACTGAGATCATTGGAGAATCTCCTGCAATGCAGGAAGTCTTCCGAGCAATTGGACGTTTGTCGCAATCACACATTACGGTATTAATTAATGGTGAGTCAGGTACAGGTAAAGAGTTAGTCGCTCATGCATTGCATCGTCATTCACCACGTAGCAGCAAGCCATTTATTGCGCTTAATATGGCTGCCATTCCGAAAGATTTGATTGAAACTGAATTATTTGGTCATGAAAAAGGTGCATTCACTGGCGCTAATACTCAGCGACAAGGTCGTTTTGAGCAAGCCAATGGCGGTACATTATTCCTTGATGAAATTGGGGACATGCCATTCGAAACCCAAACGCGTTTATTGCGTGTTTTAGCTGATGGCGAGTTTTATCGCGTCGGTGGACACATTCCAGTGCGTGTTGATGTCCGCATTGTCGCTGCGACTCACCAAGATCTAGAAAAATTAGTACATGATGGACGCTTCCGTGAGGATCTTTATCATCGTCTGAATGTAATTCGTATTCATATTCCTAAACTTGCTCACCGCTCGGAAGACATTCCGATGCTCGCACAACACTTTCTCGCACGAGCAGGTAAAGAACTTGGTGTAAGTCCAAAGATTTTACGTACAGAAACTATTGAATACATGAAACAGTTGCCTTGGCAAGGTAATGTACGTCAACTTGAAAACACATGTCGCTGGCTGACAGTGATGATTACTGGAAGAGAGGTTTACCCAGAAGATCTTCCTTCTGAGTTAAAACAACTACCAATCCAAAAATCTGATGATCCAAATCATCCACACAATCAAGCAGATCGTATCGCTATTCAGCATTGGGATGAGTTGCTTAGTCAGTGGGCTGTACAAAAACTCAAAAATGGCGAAATGAAATTATTGGATATCGCCACGCCTATGTTTGAACGCACCTTAATTAATGCTGCACTACAACAAACTCGAGGAAGAAAACGCCATGCTGCTGAGCTTTTAGGTTGGGGTCGCAATACCTTGACTCGTAAGCTAAAAGAATTAGGAATGGATACTGCTGAAGATGATGAAGATGAAGTTGTAAGCACTACTGCCGAGTAAACTTCTAGATTTAGGTTAATCAACACATTTGATTAACCTATTCTTCATCATAATTCTAAAATTTTAAATCATGCTCAATATAAAATACAAAAAGATGAGTCCAAATGAACAATAATCACTTAAAGCATAAAACTTATCTAGGTATCATCTTCTGCCTTATTTCTTCACCCTCCTTTGCCACAGTCGGCGGTCCGGAGACAATAGAAGTACTAGGTTCAGATATTAAAGATCAGAAAATATATTATTTACGCCATTACCATGATGAATCTGGTCGACTACCAACACTTTATTATTATTTGCTCAATAGCAGAAACCCACATAAAGCGATTGAGGTTCAATCCATTTATACCCCATTAAATAGCCGAAATCACATTACTGAAACTCAGCATACGCTTCGCAAAATTCAAAGTATGCAAGCTCGCCTTGTCAAACCAGCGCCATTAAGCCCTAAGACTGCTAACCTAAAATTAAATAAACAAAGAGAACAGACTGGAAATTTTTGGTTAAACGTGCCTGAAATTAAAGTAAGTAAATTCCAATCTCAGGTACAACTCAGCCAACGTTCTAAACCTTCAATGTATAAAAGCCAACAATTCGAGAATATTCGATATCATCGTAATTTACCTCAGATCAAAAAACTTTACGCATTTCCTCACACTTTCCCCAATTATCGCGTTGCAGTTATTAGTTATATGGGTATTCCTACTGAAACAGGCTACGAAAAACAAGATGCCATTTTACTCTGCTCAACATAATAAAAAGCTCCCGAAGGAGCTTTTTATTATGCTTTTCAAGCACGCTGTTCAATTGGTAAAACTTTGCGCAATTCAGGTCCTGTGTAATCCGCACTTGGGCGAATAATACGGTTGTCCGCACGTTGCTCCATCACATGTGCCGCCCATCCTGTTACACGAGACATCACAAAAATTGGCGTGAATAGTTTCGTTGGTATACCCATAAAGTGATAAGCAGAAGCATGGAAGAAATCAGCATTACAGAATAATTTTTTCTCTCGCCACATGACTTCTTCACAACGTACTGATACTGGATATAAAACAGTATCTCCTACATCCTTAGCCAAGCGCTCAGACCATACCTTAATAATCCCATTACGTGGATCATTGTCTTTGTAAATTGCATGACCAAAGCCCATGATTTTTTCTTTGCGTTCGAGCATACCCAGCATTTCGCGCTCAGCTTCTTCAGGAGATTTCCATTGCTCAATCATATCCATTGCCGCTTCATTTGCACCGCCATGCAGTGGACCACGCAAAGAACCAATAGCACCTGTAATACACGAATGTAAATCTGATAACGTCGAAGCACACACACGTGCCGTAAATGTTGAAGCGTTAAATTCATGTTCTGCATAGAGAATTAAAGAAACATTCATGACTTGTTCATGTAATTCATTAGGTTTTTCGCCACGCAATAAATGCAAGAATTGAGCACCAATTGAGTCGTCATCAGTATTTTCTTCGATACGAACACCATCATGGCTATATCGATACCAATAACAAATAATGGCTGGCAATGTTGCCAAAATACGATCAGCTATATCTTGCTGTTCACCAAAGGACTGTTCTGTTTCTAAGTTACCCAACATAGAAACACCTGTACGCATAACATCCATAGGATGTGAATCTGCTGGAATACGCTCAAGCACTTCTTTTAGTGCTTGTGGTAACGCTCTAAGTGATTTTAGTTTTGCTTTATAGTCCGCAAGTTGTTGCGCCGTCGGTAGTTCACCAAAGAAAATTAAATATGCAACTTCTTCAAATTGGCAATTTTCCGCCAAATCTTGAACATCATAACCACGATATGTTAAGCCTGCACCACTTTTCCCAACGGTTGAAAGTGCTGTTTTACCTGCGACTTGTCCACGCAATCCTGCGCCAGTCAATACTTTTCCTTCAGCCATTTTTTTATTTCTCCTGAGTGAATAGCTTATCTAGTGTGTTTTCGAAAGTATGATAATCAAGGAACTCGTATAATTCTTTTCGTTGTTGCATTTTATCAATAACATTCACTTGCGTGCCGTCTTTACGAATTGAATGCATCACTTCTAATGCTGCTTTCTGCATCGCACGTGTCGCAGACAATGGGTATAACACCATTGAAATTCCCTGTTCTGCTAGCTCTTCGGTCGTATAATAAGGGGTATCACCAAATTCAGTGATATTCGCTAGCACAGGCACACCTACAGCATCACAAACTGTTTTATACATCGTTATATCAGTCATCGCTTCCGCAAAAATAGCATCAGCTCCAGCTTCAACACATGCACATGCACGATCAATGACGGCTTGAAGGCCTTCTTTTTGCAGCGCATCCGTACGTGCCATGACCACAAAATTAGAATCAGTTTTTGCATCAACAGCAGCCTTAATACGGTCTACCATTTCTTGTTGAGACACAATTTCTTTATTAGGACGATGTCCGCAGCGTTTTTGCGCAACTTGGTCTTCAATATGAACAGCAGCAGCTCCAGCAGCGATCATTTGCTTGATACTTCGTGCAATATTAAATGCACCGCCCCAACCTGTATCAATATCCACAAGTAAAGGCGTATCTACACGTTCAGTGATACGACGAACATCTTCAAGCACATTATCTAAACTCGTCATTCCCAAATCAGGAAGACCATAGGAATAGTTTGCAACACCTGCGCCTGATAGATAAATTGCTTTATAGCCAACTTGTTTTGCCATCATTGCTGCATATGCATTTACAGTTCCGATGATTTGTAATGGCTTTTCCACTTCTAATGCTTGTCTAAATCTTAAGCCTGCAGACGATTGTTCTGTCATATTCCTTTCCACAGTGTTTACTATAATTATCGAGTTTTTAGTATATCTATAAATTTAGTTTGATATATGACCGTTTAGTATTTTTGCTCTAAAACTTTAGTCATATAAAAATGAATTATCATTCATTTTTTGATTTTGTTATTATTTTGAGTGTCAGGCGTTAAGTGCTTTAATTTGTTATACTCCATCTTCAATTTCATTTTTCGCTATTGTTACTGCATGCAACATCCATTTCCGCATATTGAAACTTCTGGTTGTGATATGCCCCATACTCGCCGTGGTCAAGAACGACGTTTAGCATTATTGCTAAGCGCCAATACGCTATTCTTGGAACGTGGCTACGATGCTGTGTCTTTGGATGATATTGTTCAACATGCTGGAGGCTCCAAAGCATCTATTTATAAATATTTTGGCGGCAAAGAAGGCCTTTTTACTGCTATATGTGATTATCGACGTGAACTCTTTTTTAAAGATATCTGTGTTGCATATGATCCAGATCATGGCGATTTTAGATCTTATCTGATACATACACTACTTAACTTTCATCGCCACATTAAAAAAGAAGATCATACTGCCTTTATGCGCCTCGTGATTGAGCAATCCCAAAAAAATCCAGAACTTGCTCTTTATTTGCACGAAAAAGGCCCTAAACATATCCAGTTAGCGATCGCAAATGCATTAGAAAATGCGCATAAACTTGGTGTGTTAAAATGTGAAAATCCTTTATTTTCTGCTCAATTATATTTTGGAATCTTAAGAAATTTAGAATGGAAAATTTTAATGGGGATACCAGTACTTGAAACCGATCAAGAAACCATCGAATACATCAGCTATTCTGTCGATCGCTTCCTAGATGGGCACCAAAAAGTCTAGTTTTTTTGCAATTCTCTTTACATATAGTATATTAGTCGATTCTCGTTTTTTTTCATCAACCAACAATTATTGGTCGTCTCATTCACTATTTTGACGAAACAATGATTGTGGAGTAACCATGGCTCTACGACATTTTCTTACTTTACGTGACCTTTCAACTGCAGAATTAAATCGCATTATTGATCGTGCTATAGAATTAAAACGCATGCAGCATAATCATGAAGTCTACCAACCCTTTGTTGGTAAAGTAATGGGAATGATTTTTGAAAAATCGAGCACACGTACCCGTGTTTCTTTTGAAGCTGGTATGACCCAATTTGGTGGTAGCGCAATTTTCCTCTCGTCCCGGGATACGCAATTAGGTCGCGGCGAACCGATTGAAGATTCAGCTCGCGTTATTTCAAGCATGCTTGATATTGTGATGATTCGTACTTTTGGCCACGATATTGTCACACGTTTTGCAGAATATTCTAAAGTCCCAGTTATTAATGCACTGACCGATGATCACCACCCTTGCCAATTGCTTGCTGATGTTCAAACATTCGTAGAACACCGTGGCGCTATCCAAGGCAAAACCGTTGCGTGGATTGGTGATGGTAATAATATGTGTAACTCATATATCGAAGCTGCACATATGTGGGGCTTTAAACTTAAGATTGCATCACCAAAAGGTTATGAACCAAAACCTGAATTTCTCTCTGAATTCGCGCACTGCGCCGAAGTTGTAGACTCTGCTGAAGATGCTGCAGTGAATGCCGACCTTATCGTTACTGATGTTTGGGCCAGCATGGGACAAGAAGAAGAGCAAAAAATTCGTGAAAAAGCTTTTGCTGATTTTCAAGTCAATGAACGTCTAATGGATCTTGCTCATCCAGACTGTTTATTTATGCACTGTTTACCTGCCCATCGCGGTGAAGAAATTTCAGAAAATATGCTCGATCACAAAAATGCTGTGGTATGGGATGAAGCTGAAAACCGCCTTCACGCTCAAAAAGCACTTGTTGAGTTCCTCATCAATGAAAGCTTAAAAAAAGATTAATTTCATCCACTAAAAAAGCACCCTCGGGTGCTTTTTTATTTTCTAAATCTTAATGATCATCTTTTAAATATTTAGGTTCTTTGGGAAGTTGCCAACTACAAAAGAAACATACGATTAAAATAATGATCACGTAAATAAAAAATGAATTTTCAATTCCTGCGGCCTTAAACTGTAAGGCAACAGAAGGTGCAGAACCACCAAATACAGCATTACCTATCGCATAAGAGAAACCTACACCCAACGCACGAACATGCGGAGGAAACATTTCAGCTTTTACAATTCCACCAATAGAGGTATACAAACTAAGCAATAGCATAAGGAAAATCAGAAGCATCGCGACAATGAATGGAGTTTCGCTGAAATATCTCATCCCGATTGCCATGACTGGGTAGATAAATATAGCCATTAGACCACTAAATAACAGCATAGAATTTCTGCGACCAATACGATCTGATAATGCACCAAAGAATGGTTGTGCCACCATGAGTACAAAAATACAGGCTGTCATCATCAACCCTACCGTTTTAGGATCTATTCCAATGTTGGTAAGGTAAGTTTTTGAGTAAACTGTAATCACATAGAAACTAAGAGAGCCTGCTGAAGTATAACCAACTACCAAAAGGAAAGTTTTCCAGTGATTTTTAAAAAGCTCACGAAGTGTACCAGAATCTTCTTTATCACTTTCATCACTGGATAAAGTCTCTTCTAATCTACTTCTCGCTAATAAAGATAAAATTGCTGCAACACCACCAATAATAAATGGAATTCGCCATCCCCCATCATAAAGCTACTGTTCAGACATAAAAGCTAAGAATATTACACCCAATAAACTTGCAAGGAGTTGACCACCCGTGAGCGTTACGTATTGAAATGATGAAAAAAAGCCACGTTGACCTTTTAAACCCAATTCACTCATATAAGTCGCCACAGCACCATATTCACCACCAACGGATAAGCCTTGAAGCAATCGAACCATTAATAATAAAAACGGTGCAGCCATACCCACTTGCTCATACGTTGGTAACGCTGCAAACATGAAAGAACTTATAGCCATCAATATAATTGAGATGACCATTGATTTTTTTCGACCGTGTTTATCTGCAATTCGACCAAAAAGCCAACTACCGATAGGTCGCATAAAAAAGCTTGCTGCAAATACACCCCACACATAGATGGCTTGGGTAGAACTATCCATATCTGGCGCAGTTAAAGCTTGGGTAAAATATACAGCAAATACTGCATATATATAAAAATCAAACCATTCAACTAAATTACCAGAAGCTGCACCAATAATTCCTTTGATACGGCTGGTTTTTTCTTGCTTGGAATATGTTGTAGACAAATGAAAAATCCTTATTCTAATTACATTGTTTATTGTCGAATAATGATGAAACTCTGAAGTATTTCAAAATTATAGGCGGAAAATATATGCCTATTTCATGCCAATTTAAAAAGCCTTTATGTAAATTTTATTAAATAGGCTTCTAAATTTTTATCAAAAATATTCAAGGTCGATTTATTATTAATTTAATTAAACAGACTTTCTCCTATAACAGCTCACCGAATTAAGCCTTGTGGCTGTAAAATGATAATCAGCGCCCCGAAAATAACCACTCCGCCACCAATGATATCCCATTTAGTAAGATCCATTTGATCCACAAACTTTAACCACAACAATGCCGAACAAATATAAATACCTCCATATGCAGCATATATTCGACCTGATGCTGCTGGATGCAAAGTCAATAACCACACAAAAGCAGCGAGTGCGACAAAAGTGGGTAGCCACAACCAATGCGAACGCCCTTGATTTAGGATCAAATATGGAAAGTAACACCCTAATATTTCCATCAGTGCTGTCAGAAAAAATAAAGCTGTCGTAGATATTACTTTTGTAACTTGTATGTCCATACTTTCACCCAAAAATTAAAGCCCGTTTAAATAAACGGGCTTTAATACAATTAATAACACACTATGCTGGTTCAGCTGCAGAATCTTCAAATACTTCCAACTTTAATCCAACAGCTTTGCCATCTTCTTTTTTAACTGTTACTGCTACATTACCGCCGTTTTCAGCCAGCTCACCAAATAAAATCATTTCAGCAAGCGGCTTTTTCAAATGCTCTTGAATCAAACGCTGCATTGGACGAGCACCCATCAGACGATCATAACCATTTTCACTTAACCAATCTCGTGCAGACTGATCTACTTCTAAAACAACTTTTTTGTCATCAAGTTGAGCTTGAAGTTCTGTAAGGAATTTATCTACTACAGAATCGATTACTGTCGTAGGTAGAGCTTTAAATTGAATAACCCCATCTAAGCGGTTTCTAAACTCTGGTGTAAATGCCTTCTTCATTGCTTCCTGATTATCACGACTATTATCTTGCTCTGTAAAACCAATACTTGTACGGGAAATACTTTCAGCGCCAATATTCGTTGTTAACACTATAATGACATTTCTGAAGTCTGACTTACGACCATTATTATCAGTTAATGAACCATGATCCATGACTTGCAGCAATAAATTAAACACATCAGGATGTGCCTTTTCAATCTCATCCAATAACAATACACAATGTGGATTTTTATGTATTGCGTCAGTCAGTAAGCCACCTTGATCAAAACCAACATAACCTGGAGGTGCACCAATTAAACGTGAAACCGCATGGCGTTCCATATATTCAGACATATCAAATCTGACTAGTTCAACACCGAGTAGTTTTGCAAGTTGTTTTGTTACCTCAGTTTTACCTACACCAGTAGGTCCTGCAAATACAAAACTACCAACTGGCTTATCTGGTGCTTTAAGCCCAGCTCGTGACAATTTAATTGCAGAGGATAATGCGGTAATCGCCTCATCTTGACCAAATACAACTCGTTTAAGATCACGCTCTAAGTGCTCAAGTACAGATTTATCATCTTTAGACACAGTTTTAGGTGGAATTCGTGCAATTTTCGAAACAATATCTTCAATATTTTCAACTGTAATCAAAGTGTTATCTTGATCAGCTCTCAAACGTCGTTGTGCCCCTGCTTCATCTATTACGTCAATCGCTTTATCTGGGAGGAAGCGATCATTGATAAATTTAGCCGATAACTCAACTGCAGAAACAAGAGCTGCATCATCATATTGAACTTTATGAAATTCTTCAAATTTAGACTTGAGTCCACGAAGAATATCAATTGTTTCATTAATTGATGGCTCATTAACATCAATTTTTTGGAAACGGCGTGATAATGCATGATCTTTTTCAAAAACTTGACGATATTCTTGAAACGTTGTTGAGCCAATGCAACGTAAAGTACCATTTGCCAATGCAGGTTTGATTAAATTCGATGCATCCATAGTGCTACCCATACTTGAGCCTGCACCAATGATCATATGAATTTCATCAATAAACAAAATTGCTTCGGGCTTCTTCTTTAGGGCATTTAACAATTGCTTTAATCGTTTCTCAAAGTCACCACGGTATTTTGTACCTGCAACAAGTGCACCGATATCTAAACTATAGATTTCCGCATTCAACAGTGGCTTTGGTGCTTTATTGTTAACAATCAGCCAAGCCAAACCTTCTGCTATGGATGTTTTACCCACACCTGGATCACCCACCAAAAGCGGATTGTTTTTACGACGTCGACATAGAATTTGAGCTGCACGCTCAATTTCTTTTTCACGACCAATCAAAGGATCGGTTTTACCCTTTAAAGCTTCTGCATTGAGATTTAGGGTATAAAGTTCTAATGGACCTGCATTTGCTGAGGCTGAGTTTTCACCATCTAAGTCATCCGTTTCTTCTTCAGCTGGAACATCTTCCTTACGCGCACCGTGTGAAAGATATTGAGTTAAAGTAAGACGATTGATTTGGTGGCGTTTTAGCAAATAAACCGCAAATGAATCTCTTTCTGAGTACATTGCAACCAGTACATCTGCACCTTCAACTGTCCGATCTCCACCACTAGACTGAACATGGAAAATTGCACGTTGCAATATACGATCAAAGCTTTCTGTAGGATGAGGCGCTTGCTCAGCATTATCGCCTAATTTAGGCGTATGTTGCTCTACATACTCTTCAAGTTCTTTACGCAAACTGACAATTTCTGCACCGCAGGCTTTTAGTGCATTCACGGCAGAATCATTATCTAAAAGTGCGAGTAACAAATGTTCAACTGTAAGAAACTCATGTCTCTTTTGACGAGCCATGCTAACAGCCAAACGCAGTGATACTTCTAATTGACGACTGAGCATGTGATCCCCTTATTCTTGTGGCTCGATCTGGCAAAGCAATGGATGACTTTGAGAGCGCGCATAATTGTTGACTTGATTCGCCTTGGTTTCAGCAATGTCTCTAGGATAGACACCTGCGATACCTTTCCCTTGATAATGTACTGTTAGCATTACTTCGGTAGCTTGGTCAAGATTCAATGCAAAGTATTGTTGTAAAATTTCAATTACAAAATCCATTGGCGTGTAATCATCATTCAACAATACCACATTGTATAAGGGAGGTCGCTTAAATTGCGGTGGTGCTGTTGCTACAGCTAAATCGCCATCGGCTTCATCATTTTGTGCATCACTCAATCGTGGATTGAAGTGCCAATCCACCAATCCAGATTGTTGAAATGATAATTTAATGTCATTGAGACATTTATGACGTTTATTACTTCGCATAGCACTCTATAATCTATTATTGAGAATTTGCCGCAGCTTGCGGTACTTCAGCTGCAAATGCAGCAGTTGATTCGATTGCTTCACCACGTTGCCAACTAAAGCGCTTGGTTTGAGCACTTGAGCCTTTTACACGGATTTCAATAAATTGGGGCGTAAAGCCTTTTGGCATCGTCCAACGACCAGTTAATCGCTGATAATGGTCGAAATTGAATGATTTTTCTGAAATTGGAACAACCAAGACTTCCGTACCTTGAATTAATCTGATTTCAATTTCACCAGATGCTTTACGTTTATTCGGACTGACTTGAACTAAATCAACCTGATATTCATATACATTTTCTGGAAGCGACTTAACAGCTAAATTTTGCACTGTTAAACTTAATCCACCACGTTGTCTCAGCACTTCTCGGAAAATCGCACTCTGACCTTCAATTTGAAGTTTTTCAGCGTTGGCTTGATTTAATGCAGCATACATATCATTTGAGTTAGTTACAGCAACATCACGTTCTTGAACTGAGGTATTTAATTTCTTATTCAGCTCAGATAATTCTTTTTTTTGTTTTTCGACAACTTCAACCAATTGTTCCGCGTCAGCATCATAACCAACTACAGTTAGACCTTGACGATGACCAACCGTATAGCCCAGAAGTAAACTGCCTGCACATAAGATGATTCCACCCGCCATAAGGGGTTTATTCGATTGAAAAAAACCGATATTTTTTTCATCTTTATGCTGTGACGTATTATTTGATTCTGAGTTTTGCATCGTCATCTCTAATTTATAAAATCAAAACACACATTTAACTGCAAAGTTAAATGTGTGTGAAGTCAAAAAAGGTTTTTTATGGTAATAAACCAATCACGTTAAGGCCTGCATTTTCCGCAAATCCAAACATTAAATTCATGTTTTGAACAGCTTGTCCTGCTGCACCTTTCACCAAGTTATCTTGGGCAACTAAAATGACTAACTTTGTTGGTTGTGGTTTATACAACGCAATACGTAAATCATTTGATCCACGAACAGAACGAGTTTCTGGTGAACTTCCTGCCGGCATAACATCAACAAACTGCTCGTTTTGGTAGAACTGTTCGTAAATTACTTGCAAATCGGCTTGCTGACCTGCTTCTGTTAAGTCGATATATATTGTAGATAACATGCCACGAATCATCGGCACCAAATGCGGAACAAAAAGGATATTGTCAAATACACCTTTCTGTCCCGATATATTTTCAAGCGCTTCAACAATTTCAGGATGATGGCGATGCCCTGCAACACCGTAGGCTTTGAAGTTATCAGCATTTTCAGTATAGATCATGCCTAAACTTGCTTTGCGTCCAGCTCCAGATACACCAGATTTTGCATCAATAATAATACTTTCAGGTTTTACCAATACTTCTGAAGATCTCAGTACAGGCGCCAAACCAATTTGAACTGTTGTTGGATAACAACCAGGATTACCAATCACTTGAGCTTGTTTAATTTTTTCACGATTGAGCTCAGAAAGCCCATACACTGAATTTTTAAGTAGATCTGGACAATCATGCTCCATACCGTACCATTTTTCAAATTGCGCTAAATCCTGCAAACGAAAGTCAGCGGCTAAATCGATTACTTTTGTATTCGCTGCTACTAATTCTTCAGCGTGTTTCATCGCTACACCATGTGGTGTAGCAAAAAACACAACATCACATGACTTTAATAAATCTAAGCTTAAATCTGAAAACTCTAGATCGGTATGACCACGTAAACTTGGAAACATATCATCGACACGACGACCAGCCTCAGTACGAGAAGTCAGTGCTTTCACTTGAACATTTGGGTGTCGCAGCAAAAGACGCAAAAGTTCAACGCCTGTATATCCTGTACCACCAACAATACCAACTGAAATCACGATATCTACCTCTAAATGACTGTATTCGTTACAGGCAGTAGTATGACAGGAACTTGTGACTTTCTGAACCCTTTCATATGGGAATGCTGTTATTTTATAAGTTTAATAATTTAGATGGCTCTGTTAAGCATCTAATAAAGTCTATCATGTGACTTCATTGATTTTCTTGCCAACTCAAATAGCATAAATACAGTGCAAATATAAACCCTGGGAGAGCAAAAAATACGATCGGATCCTGTTTCACAACAAAAGGAGTTACCCCCCATACCGAACATAACCCTCCACTCACGGAAAGCAATTTAGAAATCCTTTTTTGATTTATCCATAAAGTTGCCATAATCGATAATATCAACCACGCTATAGCCCCGCCAAAAAGCGATAAATAGTTCGTCCAATGATAGTGAATAGGATTAATCGGGTTCAGTAGAATATACATGAGGATGCTATAAAGCATTAAAGCAGGTACAGACAAAATTAGAATCAAAAAACACACATCAATTCGTCTTATGAGCATATTAGTGACAAACTAACCAAACAGAGCAATCATGATAGCCAAAATTTAGAATACCAGTCGCCAAATCAGACTAATTGACTAGCGCTAAACAATTGATTTTTTAATATCGACAAAGCAATCCCAGCATAATAATTAATTATGCATCCACCAATATGGCAACGGCGTTATTTTTAATTTTTTTCGGTTAAGTTTAAAATCTGGATCATACTTCGCCACTTCCGCCCAAAACTGAGCACTATGATCAAAATGCTTTGTATGTGCTAATTCATGCACACAAACATAGCGTGTTATTTCCTGAGGAAAAAGCACCAAAGCACTATTCAACATAATGTCATGACGTGCTGTACAACTTCCCCACCGCGTTTTTGGCTGACGAATCTTACAGCCATGATAAGCTAAACCACACTGATCAGATACTTGAGCCAGATATACAGGCAGATGCTGTTTAGCATAATCAATAACAAAGGCTTTTAAATATTGTTGAGGCTGACGATCACTCACACTCAGCTCATTCATCACTGAATCAAACTTATAGTTTAATTTCTGCTGAATATATTGAATTTGAATAGAATTTTCTAAATTAAATAACTGTAAAGATAAAGGTAAAACGCGATCAATCTGTTGAATTTTACTTTGTTGTGCCTGCCAAGTTTGAACGATCCAAGCTTCTGAATCTTGAACAAACTGTTGTATTTGTTTATGGGTACAAAACCATGGCGCAGTCACACGAATTGACGTTCCATCTATACGTAGACGTAGTCTTTTCGATCGAATACTTTTGGTGATTTCAATATCAGGAAGGTCGGATAAAGTCATTGTTATTCTTTAATTATTAAATCCCCATCTCCCCCTTTAAGAAAGGGGGAAGAAAAGCCCCTCTAGTTAAAAAGAGGGAGTTTAGGGAGACTAGCTCGTCAAGGAGTTAAAATTAAATCGCTGTACGCTCTTCAATACCGTTGTTGGTCGCAACAATCGCAATGTCTGCTTTATTCAAAGCAAAGATACCGTTGCATACCACACCAGGGATATCATTCAATGTTTTTTCAAGCTCAAGTGCATTTAAGATATTTAAGTTATGCACGTCTAAAATCACGTTACCATTGTCGGTCACTACACCTTCACGGTACGCTGGGTCGCCACCTAAAGAGACAATTTTACGAGCAACAGCAGAACGTGCCATTGGGATCACTTCAACAGGAAGTGGAAAATCACGCCCCAACTGATCTACCCATTTAGAATCATCTACGATACAGACGAATTTTTTTGCAATCGATGCCACGATTTTTTCACGTGTCAATGCCGCACCACCACCTTTGATCATGTGCATATGACGATCAATCTCATCTGCACCATCTACATATGCATCAAGACCACCCACTGAGTTCATATCTACCACTTCAATACCCAGCTTCTTCAAACGCTGCGCAGTCGCTTCCGAACTTGCAACTGCAGCTTCTAAATGAAGTTCAGGAAGTAAATCAATCAAAAAGTTAACAGTACTGCCTGTGCCTACGCCTAAAATGCCCCCTTTCGGCAAGTGTTTTAAAGCTGCTTGTGCTGCTGCTTGTTTTTTCTCATCTTGGGTTGCATATAGACTCATGACTTCACTCAACTAATTTGGACTTTTGCAGTTATTTTAAACCGCTAAGCCTTATGGTTTGTTACAATAAGCGCCTATTTTAAACTGTTAGATGGAAAATTAACATGCTGTCTCGTTTGGTTCGACAAATTTTACAAGCAACGGTATACGACGTTGCTATCGAAACCCCACTCGAAGCGGCACCACGAATTAGTGAACGTCTTAATAATAATATTCGTTTTAAACGTGAAGACCTACAACCCGTATTCTCTTTCAAACTCCGCGGTGCCTACAACAGAATCAGCCAACTTCCTAAAGCTCAACTAGAACGAGGTGTCATTACCGCTTCTGCTGGTAACCATGCTCAAGGTGTAGCTCTCTCAGGAAAAAAATTAGGAATTCGCGCGATTATTGTGATGCCTAAGACAACACCAGACATTAAAGTCCAAGCAGTAAAGCGCTTAGGTGGTGAGGTCGTACTTCATGGTGATTCTTTTGACATCGCAAATAAATACGCAATTCAACGTGCACAAGAAGAAGGAATGACTTTTATTCCGCCTTATGACGATGAACTCGTTATGGCTGGTCAAGGTACAATTGCCAATGAAATTTTACGTCAATGGCGAGATGTGGATTATGTATTCGTTGCCGTTGGGGGTGGCGGTTTGATTGCAGGTGTTGCTGCTTACCTTGGTGATGTTGCACCGCATGTAAAAGTTATTCCTGTGGAATATGACGAGTCAGCTTGTTTAAAAGCCGCTTTAGAAGCAAATCAACGTGTGATTCTGCCTTCAGTTGGTTTATTCGCCGATGGTACAGCTGTGGCGCAAATCGGTGAAAAACCTTTTGAAGTGATTCGTCTGCAAAAATCTGACAATTCAGGCCCAATCGTAGAACCAGAAGTTGTTCTTGTGAATACTGATGAAATATGCGCAGCAATTAAAGACACCTATGATGAATGCCGTAGTATTGTTGAGCCGTCAGGTGCGATGGCACTTGCTGGTATTAAAAAATATGTGGCTGAGCACGGCTTAGAAGGTAAAAACATCGTTTCAATTGTATGCGGTGCAAATATGAACTTTGACCGTTTACGATATATTGCAGAACGAACTGAATTAGGTGAACGTAAAGAAGCTATTTTTGCTGTCACGATTCCTGAACAAAAAGGTGCATTCCTCAATTTCTGTCGTGCCCTTCAAGGTCGAAATATTACTGAATTCAACTACCGTGCAAGTAGTGCGACTGCAGCGCAAGTATTTGTTGGAATTAGTTTAAAAAGCGGCGAAAAAGAACGTCAAGAAATATTCGAGACATTAAAGTTTCAGTACGATGTGGATGACTTATCTGATGATGAAGTTGCCAAATTACATATTCGCTACCTGATCGGTGGTCATGCTGATATTGAAAATGAACGTTTATTCCGCGTTGAATTTCCTGAACGTCCAGGTGCATTATTAACATTCTTGGAACGTCTTGGTCCAACGCATAACATTACCCTGTTCCATTATCGTAATCATGGTGCGGCTGAAGGTCGTGTATTGGTTGGACTCGAAGCTGAAGATGCACAACAAAACCCTGATGGTTTAGTTGAAACATTAGAAAGTATCAATTATCCATACGAAGAAATTACCAATAATCTTGGTTATCAACGTTTCCTCAAATAAAATCAATACAGCCTGTCATTTTGACAGGCTTTTTTAATTCAATAATTGATATACAATTAAAATCGAAAGATAGAAAAAACGATCACTTTAAAATTTTAGATATTAAGATAAATCATGCAAATATGGTTCAGTTTTGTAGTAATTCCTTTTCTCATGTGGATCATCTTTTCCGCAATTCTGTTTATTTCGAAATATCTATATCCTGAAGTTACCACCGTAAGCAAATTCCTCGAAGTTTTTATTTTTTTAGGTTATGCAGCACTACCCTATATCATGTTGGGATTAGCACCTATTTATCGTTATCGTATGACGTTGATATATATGATGGCAATTGTGCTCATGACAAGTTTCGTTCATGCTAACTTTATGATCGATCATATTCATTTAACTTATATTTACTTAGCACTTTCATGGACATTGATTTCAATTACGATTTACTATTTTTATAGTGATCACAAATAATCCTCAACAAATGAATTGAATCAACTCAGATCAACAAGATAAACTCACTCGAAGCGAAATTAAAATCAAATCATTACTTTCTGATCTTTAAAATTTTAGGATATTCAATGGCGCTATTTGCAGTAATTGGCTTAGGCAGCTTTGGTGGTACAGTTGCATTAGAACTCACTCAATTAAAACATGATGTGATTGGAATCGATACTGAAAAAAAATACGTTGAAAATATCTCTGATAACATCAGTCATGCTGTCATCGCCGATGCCACAGATGAACATGTACTTCGAGAACTGAATGTGCAGAATTGCGATGCCGTCGTTGTCGCAATTGGAGAAGATATTGAGGCCAGTATTCTATGTGTCCTCAACCTTAAAAATTTAGGCGTAGAAAAAATCCTAGTAAAAGCAAAATCGAAAGCCCATCATATGATTTTGACGCATCTCGGTATTGGTCAAATTATTCATCCAGAAGAAGACATGGGTATTCGCGTTGCACAATCATTAAGCTACCCAATGGTTAGACGCTATATGGCGTTGAATGATGACCGTTATATTGTCAAAGTGGAAGTGGGTGAAAAACTACAAGGTGTAGAATTTAAAGATATCATGGAGCACAGCGACGGCGTACAAACATTATTATTACAACGTGGCACACATGTAATTTATGACATCGCACCTGGTACATTGCTGCAAAAAAATGACATTTTAATTGTTGAAGGTCCTGTCAATCTTTTACGTAAACTCTCATCGAGATTTATTTCGAAATGATGAAATTTTATGATCAATTGATCAATAAAAAAACGCAAAGTATTAATTTGAGTCCACCAAGTTTGCTTGCTTTGGGCTTCCTCAGTTTTATTATCATTGGAACATTACTGCTAAAACTTCCCTTTGCACACGAAGGAAATGTCTCTTGGCTAGAAGCCTTATTTACCGCCACGTCTGCTGTGACAATTACGGGACTTTCTGTGGTCAATATTGGCGAGGCATATACGACTTTTGGTCAGTTCATCATTATGCTACTCATCCAATGTGGTGGCTTAGGATTCATGACCTTCGCAATTTTGGCTGCTTTGAGCCTTTCCACTAAACTTGGTTTAAAGCAACAAGTGATGGCTCAAGAAACAATTGGTCAAACCAGTTTAGCAAGGGCCTCGTTCACAGTTAAAGCCGTCTTATTGTATTCTCTATTTTTCGAAGGGATTGGAACATTCATCCTGACATTTACATGGCTTCAATACTACGATTTTAGTGATGCTCTGTTTTATGCAGCCTTTTACAGTATCTCAGCATTTAATAATGGTGGTTTCTCTCTTTTTCCAAACAGCTTAATGAGCTTTTCAGGTCAATATGCTGTAACACTGACCATAAGTATGTTGTATATCATTGGTGGAATAGGTTTTGTGGTACTTATGGATATCAAACGCGCTCATAAGTGGAAAAAACTCTCAACAAACAGCAAACTCATTCTTTCTACTATCGCAGGACTCAATCTATTTGCCTTTATTATGATTTGGTGTTTAGAAGCAAATAATCCATTGACCCTCGCCCCAATGTCAATTGGAGACCAAGCATTAAATGCTTGGTTTCATGCCACAGTACCGCGATCCTCTGGATTTAATAGTATTGATATGGCCAGTATGAGTGATCCAGCAACCTTGGTGACTATGCTATTAATGTTTATTGGAGGCGGATCTTTAAGTACTGCTGGTGGTATTAAAGTAGGTACATTTATTATTGTAGTATTAAGTGTGATCACGTTTTTGAGACGAGCTGACGAAGTCACTGTTTTTAAACACTCGATTCCCGCAACGGTCACCTATAAAGCTCTTGCGGTCATTAGCATAACTGCTATGCTCATTTTCATTGGTTTCTTTACGCTGTTAATTTTAGAGCCTAATAAACGTTTTCTAGATTTACTATTTGAAGCTGTTTCCGCGGCTTGTACAGTCGGATTATCTAGAGGTATTACTTCAGAATTACAACCTGCAAGTTTATATATGCTCATGATACTGATGTTTGCGGGTCGTCTCGGTCCTTTGACATTGGCTTATTTAATTGCAACCCCTAAAAAAAGCAGGTTGAGTCATCCTAATGCTGAAATCCAAGTGGGTTAGATAGAATTCACTTGGATCTAAAGTGAAGTTGATCGATAAAACACGAACCAATCCAAAAATAGATCAGATGTTTATAGCCATAAGTGCGTTTTATGTATGATAGCCATGATTTCTTTATGCAAAGCATTGAACTTATCATGAATTAACACAAACTTAGAACTTTGCAATCAATAACCCAATACAAAGAAATTAAAAGACTCAAGGTAACTCCAAGTCTTTTCACCATATGCGTGTGATTAAAAAAATTATGATTGGAAACCAATATAACGATTGAGGTTTTCGACACCCAATGCAACTTTATAAATTTTAAACTGAGCTAAATCAGAACGTGTAATCTCAGTAAACACATCCGAGTTTTCATCATCTGCATGAATTTCATCTACTGTGCGAGGCATAGTTGCTTCAAATTCATCTGAAATAAATTCAAATCCCAAGTCCATAGCAATAAACAATGTATGATCACAAGGTTGAATATATTGCTCTTCATTCCAGTCGATAACAGCGTGTTGACAATGCGGGCACTGTACATTTTCTTGAGGATCTTGAAGTTCAATTGTTGTATAAGCCATGTCAACCTTAAGTATTACGTGCTATAAAACATAAGTTTAACCATTGCTTTTAGATTTTTAAATAGCCCTCTTTATTCATTACTACATATAACAACCTTAGATTTTAGAGAAAACACAGCAACTCAATTGACTATTCAGAACAATAATGTATTTTTTAACAAAACGTCGCATATATGGAATGAATCCATGCTTTCAGATTTAGATGATTTTTATTGCTTTGCCCTTGTTGTCGAACATGGTGGTTTTAGCGCTGCCGAGCGAGCAACTGACATTCCCAAATCAAAATTGAGTCGACGTGTTTATAATTTAGAAGAAAATCTCGGTGTAAGGCTTATTCAACGTAGTTCACGTCATTTTGCTGTCACTGATATTGGGATGAACATTTATCGCCATGCGCAAGTAATGATGAATGCTGCCCAATCTGCTCATGATTTGGTAGATCATTTAAGTGAACAACCAAGAGGCTTAATTCGTGTCAGTTTACCCGTATCAATTGCCCAGCATGAAATGACCAAAATACTGCCAAATTTCCTTAAGCAGTATCCTGAAATCAAAGTTCAATTGATGGTTACTAATCGACGTGTCGATATCATCAATGAAGGAATTGATTTAGCGCTTCGTGTTCGCTCAAGTTTGGATGATGACCCAAGTTTGGTCATTCGAAAATTTGAAAATATTGAACAACATCTTTTCGCCAGCCAGGCTTATCTCAATGAATTTGGATCTATCAAAAAACCTGAAGAACTCTCAAATCATCGAATATTAAGTATGGTTGATGAACATACTGATCAACAACTCGTACTACATGATTCAAACAACAAATCGATTAAAGTCAAAGTGAGTCCAGTCGTGATGGGCTCTGACTTACTTATGCTTGCACAACTTGCAAGTGACAATTGTGGGGTAGCATTACTCCCAGACAGTATTGTTGAAGATTATATTAAAGATGGGCGTCTTGTTAAGGTTCTGCCTAACTGGAATGCACCACACGGTATTTTTCATGTGGTTTACCCTTCTCGCCGTGGTTTATTACCAGCTGTACGAGTGTTCATCGACTACTTAGTTGAGCACCTCACCAAAAGATAGTCACAACAGCATAAAGATTTAGAAGAATGTTGGCTTATTATTTGCTACCATTCACTCTGCTTTGTGCTAGTTTTTTTTAGATTTTATGACTTCTATTTATCAACAACAACTTGATGCAAAAATTGAACGTATCCGCAATCAATTTGCTGAATATCAACCACCTGAACTAGAAGTTTTTTCATCTCCTGAAAAACATTTCCGTATGCGAGCTGAGTTCCGTATTTGGCATACAGAAGATGATATGTTTTATGCCATGTTTGAACGCACGGAAGATGGTATTCAAAAGAAAGTTGTACGTGTTGATGAGTTTCCAATCGCGGATAAATCTATTAATGATTTAATGCCAGTTCTCCTGTCTGAACTAAAATCAAATGCAGTGCTCTCTAAGCGTCTGTTTGAAGTACATTTTCTTTCAACGTTGAACGGTGAAATGCTGGTTTCATTGATATATCGTTGTCCGCTTGATCAAGACTGGGAACAACTAGCAAAAAATTTATCTTCAAAACTCAATATTAAGATTATTGGTCGCAGCCGTGGTCAAAAAATTGTATTGACGGATGAATATGTAGTTGAAGAATTACAAGTATTTGACCGTAAATTCAAATATAAGCAAATTGAAAGTAGCTTCACGCAACCTAATGCGCAAGTTTGTCAAAAAATGCTGGCGTGGGCATGTAATGCAGCTCAAACCAGTGATAAAGATCTTTTAGAGCTTTATTGCGGTAATGGTAATTTTACCCTTCCATTATCGCTAAAGTTTAATCGCGTTCTAGCAACGGAACTGGCTAAATCATCAGTTTATGCAGCGCAATGGAATATTGAGCAAAATCAAATTAATAATATTCAAGTTGCTCGCCTTTCAGCTGAAGATTTTACCTTAGCATTCAATGCAGAACGTGAGTTTAGACGTTTACAAGAAGCCAATATTGATATTCAAAGTTATGACTTCGATACTGTATTTGTAGATCCACCTCGTGCAGGCATTGATGATGATACCTTGAAGCTGCTTCAACGCTTTAACCGTATTATTTATATTTCATGCAATCCAGATACTTTGCACGACAATTTAAAGATGTTATCGGAAACTCATAAAATCACTAAATTTGCGCTGTTCGATCAATTTCCTTATACCCACCATGTCGAGTCAGGCGTTCTTTTAGAGAAAATTTAAACAATTTATTTCTTACTAAATGGACAGTTCTTACACTGTCCATTTTTTATGCTTTTTGAATTTCACTTAAAAATCATATGAATAAAGAAAAATTTAATTTTTCAATGTCATAATTTCGTTAAACTTTAGGTTTATCATCGAAATATTTATTTTAAAATGTGCCTTAAATCACGATTACAAACTTGCATTAAATTTTAAATCGACTATATTTCGACCTATCTTTGGTTGCAAATGAAGGCTCTATGAGTTTTTGGCAAAAGCTGTTTTCATCAGATTCGCAGCAGAACGAGCATAAAAATCAAATTGCTTGTGTTGAAAATGATTGTTCATGTAAGACTAACGATCAGTTGATCGAGGCTTTACAAAAGGCATCAGATGAAGATGTAATCCGCGGAATCAAAAAAGTTCTTATTTCGCGTGGCTATTCAAAAAAAGATCTTACTGATTTATTGAGTAACAAAATCACCCTTCAGTAAAGAAAAAAAGCACTGCATAGACAGTGCTTTTTTTATGATAAATTTTCTGTTCAATTTAAAAATGTTCAATTAAGATAAGCTCATAGGATAATTAAAAATACATTTGGGGATTCAATGAAAAATATTCTATTCATTATTTTAGGGGCGACTTTCATATCGCTTAGTGGTTGTAATAAGCTACCTTCAGCATGTGAGGAAGTTTGGGGCAACATTGAAAAATTAGCGAAAGAGAGCGGTATTCCTCAAACTGCCATAGATCGTCAAAAAATCGAGTTTGAAGAGCAAATTAAACAGCTTCCTAAAGAAGATGCAATTAAAAATTGTGAAGCACAAAATGCTTTCTTCTCATAACTTCATTTGAGTTGAATAAAAAATTTAGGCACCTTTTTTAGGGTGCTTATATTGTATTTATACCTCATTATTTATTTCCAATTCGGTTATACTGTGGACTCTCTTTCAATAAATGTACATCTGTAAAGTTATTGGAATATTTTATAAATGCGGCATAAACACGTCAAAACATTCCCTCTTGGTGCTCACTTAATTGTTAAGCATTTTGGTTATTCACATCATGGTATTTATGTGGGTAAGGGTCGTGTTATTCATTATTCAGGTTTTGCTCATCTCTTTAAAAAACATCCGATCGAAATTACATCTCTGCAAAAATTTGCACATGGCAAAAAAATTACGATTCGGCATTATAGCACCCCCAAATATTCAGGTCGTGCTGTCGTAAGACGAATGCGCTCTCGAATGCATGAAAATAACTATCATCTCATTATTAATAATTGTGAACACTTATGTTCTTGGGCGATCACGGGCATCGAAAGTAGTCCACAAGTCATCAAAATGATGAATAGACTCACCACCATTGGTTATATCAGCTCACTCATGAGCTACTTAAATAGTCTTCTTTTAACTTTAGCAACCACCTGTTTTGCTTTGGTATTTTATATTAAGAAAAAGTTAAATGATCAGCGCAAACTGAAAGGCCCTGTGTATATCGCTTTACAGCAACATCAGAAACTAAATCAAAAAAAAGCCCCGCTTAAGCAGGGTTTCGAGGAAAACAAAGTTTCAAATTAACCTTTCGGTTGAATTAAATATGCGCTTGAAAATCCAAATAGTCAAATATATATTTGAAATATAATGTTATTTTAGTTTTTATTTATAACTTATTAAATTATTCTTAAATACTCACCTTTATCTAATCATGTGAATTTAATCACAAAAATTATTTATTAACCTAAATTTGAATAAAAAAAAGCCTGAATCAATCAGGCTTTTTTTGATATTACCAAACTTTATTTTGCAGGCTTAAAACTATCTTTTAAATCCAAAATACGGTTAAAGACAGGTTTTTCAACAGTATGATCAAATTGATCAGCGACAAAATAACCTTCACGTTCGAATTGGAATCGATCTTCAGTTTTCGCTTGAGCTAAAGAAGGCTCAATTACCGCTTGAACAATTTTTAGAGAATCTGGATTTAAATTCGCTAAGAAATCATCGTCCGCATCAGGTGCGGCTTCAGTAAATAGACGATCATAAATACGAACTTCAGCAGGAATCCCTTTATTTGCAGATACCCAATGAATAACACCTTTGACTTTACGACCTTCTGGATTCTTACCTAAAGTATGCGGATCGATAGAGCATTTAAGTTCAACAACTTCGCCATTTTCATCCTTAATCACTTCATCACATTTAATCACATAAGCATGACGTAAACGGACTTCACCACCAGGAATTAAGCGTTTAAACCCTTTAGGCGGCTCTTCCTCAAAATCTTTACGATCAATATACAATTCAGAAGTCAGAGGAATTACACGATCACCCATATCAACATTTGGATGGCGTGCGTGTGTTAAATCCATATCCTCTGGAAGGTTGGTCAATGTCACTTTAAGAGGATTCAATACCGCCATACCACGTGCAGCAGTATTTTCTAATGATTGTCGAATGCAGAATTCAAGCATTGCAACATCGACAATACCATCAGTTTTAGATACGCCCACACGCTTACAGAAATCACGTAAGCCTTCTGGAGTAAAGCCACGACGACGCATTCCCACGACTGTAGGCATACGTGGATCATTCCAACCATTGACGTAACCACCTTCGACCAGCTTACGTAATTTACGTTTTGAGGTGATGGTGTAATCAACATTCAAACGGCTTGATTCGTACTGGCGTGGAACTGCTGGAGAATTTACCTTAGCGACAACCCAATCATAGAACGGGCGATGGTCTTGGAATTCAAGCGTACATAACGAGTGCGTAATGCCTTCAATCGCATCAGACAAAGGATGAGCATAGTCATACATTGGATAGATTTTCCACGTATCGCCTGTTTGATGATGCTCAGAATGTAAAACACGGTAAAGAATTGGATCACGCATATGTACGTTCGGTGATGCCATATCAATCTTGGCACGAAGTACTGCTTGGCCTTCTCCAAGCTCACCATTACGCATTTGTTCAAAACGTGCTAAGTTTTCTTCAACCGTTGCATCACGTTGCGGAGAATTTTTACCTGGTTCTACAAAATTTCCACGATTCAGCTTAATTTCTTCAGGAGATTGCAAATCGACATATGCATCACCTTGTTTAATTAATTGAATCGCCCATTGATACAATTGATCAAAGTAACTTGATGCGTAGCGTGGTTCACCATTCCAGTCGAAACCGAGCCATTTAACATCGTTCGCAATACCATCTACATATTCTTGTTCTTCTGCATCTGGATTTGTATCGTCAAAACGAAGATTACATAAACCAGAAAATTCTTCTGCAATACCAAAATTCAGGCAAATCGCTTTAACATGTCCAATGTGTAAATAACCATTAGGCTCTGGTGGAAAGCGCGTCACGACTTTATCTGTACGCCCTGCTGCAAGATCTTCTGTAATTACTTGACGTACAAAGTCTAAGCCCGGTTGTTGTTCTTGCTGCGCAGCATCGACTGATGGATTGTTAGTCGTCGGGGTATTTGGCAGGGATGAAACAACATCATTCGGCTTCATAGTTGATAAATCACTTCTATAAGATAAAATAGGATAATTAAAACGCTATCTTCATATTATTAACAAAGAAAATAACGTTTTTGCTTGCCTTGTAGTTTACAGTTTGCTTATGCTTCTCTCAACCACAAACCCATGGCTTTTTGTCCATGATCAGGAGATTATAGAATGAGTTTTCCTCAAGTCGAATTAAACACCAATAAAGGACGTATTGTTCTAGAGCTTAACTCTGAAAAAGCACCTAAAACTGTTGCTAACTTTTTAGAGTACGTTCGTGATGGTTTTTATGATGGCGTAATTTTCCACCGTGTAATTGACGGTTTCATGATCCAAGGCGGTGGCATGGATGAAAACTTCAAAGAAAAAGCAACTCGCGATTCTATTGAAAATGAAGCTGACAACGGTTTAAGCAATGACGAAGGTACGATTGCCATGGCACGTACTCAAGCTCCTCACTCAGCATCTGCACAATTCTTCATTAACGTAAAAAACAATGCTTTCCTTAACCATACGGGTAAAACAGCTCAAGGCTGGGGTTATGCAGTATTTGGTAAAGTTGTAGAAGGTATGGACGTTGTTAATGAAATCAAAGGCGTTCGCACTGGTAACCGTGGCTACCACGCTGACGTTCCACTAGAAAACGTTGTGATCGAATCTGCTAAAATTATCTCTGAATAAAAAACCTACCCCTTAACTTATTAAGTTTTCAAGCACTGCTTTAAAACGAATATCATGTTCAAGGGATTTTTCCCCATATAAAGTTGATGGGGATGTAGGCAAATAAGGAATATTAAGTGACCTATCTGTTTATTTCAGATTTACACCTGTCACCTGAACACCCTCGACTCGTTCGAGGGTTTTTAGATTTATTAGATCATTATCAAGACCAGCAAACCCAACTCTATATTTTAGGTGATTGGTTTAATGCATGGATTGGTGATGACTATACAGCTCCTTGGCTCGATGAAATCGTTGAACGCTTAAAAAGATTTACTGCTCAGGGAAATCAAGTTTTATTTTCTGTCGGCAATCGTGATTTTGCGCTGAATCAAATTTTTTTAAATAAATTTGGTGGCATCTTATTGTCCGAAGTCTCTAACTTAAAAATAAATGACGTCCAAATTCGTATAGAACATGGTGATTCACTGTGTACAGACGATGTCGCCTATCAACGTTTTAAAAAAATAATCAGAAATCCACTCATCATTTGGATACTGCGGAATACCCCACTTTCTTTTCGTACTCAACTTGCAAATGGATTTAGAAAAAAAAGCCACGAATCAAAAGAATTTAAATCTTATGATGTCATGGATGTAAATCAAGATGCTGTCCACGATGCATTGAAAGAAGTTGATTTACTAATTCATGGTCATACGCATCGCCCTCAAATCCATATCTCTCAAGATAAAAGAAGAATTGTTTTAGGCGACTGGCGTTTGGATCAAGCTCAAATTTTGGAAATTAATCAATCGAAATTCTCTAAGCAGTCAATCAATGATCTGACACTGAAAACATGGTCTTATTAGTTCCTCTATTTTTATAATGATCTCATCAACCTTTAAATTGAAATTTCACTCAATGTTTGAATATTAATCAGTATGTTTTGCTTTAAGTTTTTTTGCATATGATAATAACGACTCAATTCAATTCGTGAGTTTGTCATGTCTAATTTCAGCAATATTACTGTTCAACACCATGAAGATGATAAAGTGTCATTATTAATCGATGGTAAAGCAATCTCTGAACGTTATGATGTACGGCTAGATGCCACAATTATTGATGAACTCAAAAATCTTGCTGATGGCGCCGCATTGACAATCTTTGAACAATTTATATTTTCCCATCAAGATCTCAACTTTGAGCATTCATATCAATATGTGACTAACATCGTAAACCATAATAACGATTACGAATTGATCACCCACCTTGTCTACAAAATTAAGGCCGCAGACCAAGCACCGATCGAACATAATATCAGCAAGAATGGTCAACCTATGACTGAAGAAGATGTGCGCGCATTTATCAACCAACAAATTGCAATGTCATTAGAAAAATATACTGATTTAAAATATGCCTATTGATTTAAAGACAAGTCAGATTTTTCATATCATTTAGCATCAACTATAGAAAATATTTAAGTTCAGAGTCATTTAAAATTTTTAGATGAATATATTGTGAATAATCGGAGGATAATATGGATTTGTTAAACATCTCCCAATCTCGCTACACCACCAAAGCATACGATTCTTCAAAAAAGATCCCTCAAGAAAAGTTTGAAAAATTATTGGAATCTTTAAGGCTCGCACCTTCATCTATCAATATTCAACCGTGGCATTTCTTTGTCATCGAAACTGATGAAGCCAAACAGCGCATTGCTAAAGCACTGGTTGGTAAGTATGTTTATAATGCACCCAAAGTCCTTGAATCTTCACACACAATTCTGTTTTGTACGCATAAAGACATTACAGACTCTCATCTAGATCGATTATTAAATCAAGATGAAATCAGTGGTCGTTTTAAAGATGACCAAGCAAAACAAGCTCAAAAAGATACGCGCTTAGGCTATGTTGATTATTATCGCAACGAAAAAGGCGATATCCAGCGCTGGTCTGAAAATCAAACTTTTATTGCACTTGGGCAAACCTTATTTGCTGCAGGTTTAGAAGGTATCGATGCCACTCCAATTGGAGGATTCGATGAAAAAATTATCGCTGAAGAGTTAAATCTTGACGCAAAAGGCCTGATTCCATCAGTGCTATTGGCACTTGGTTATCGAAGTGAAAAAGATTTTAATGCCAAATTACCTAAATCTCGTTTGAATGCAGATCAAGTTTTCACTCGACTATAAATGTATTTGCCACAATAGTTTTCACGCTATTGTGGCTTTTCATTAAGCCGCTATTTTCTGTGAAATTTCTAAACTGATCATTGCAGCAGTTGCAGCTGACAGCGTCCAACCCAGATGCCCATGACCGGTATTATAAAAGACTCTCGGATGCTTCCCTTGTCTTACCACTGGCATCATATTCGGCATCATCGGTCTTAATCCAGCCCAAGGGACACAATGCTCAGTTGAAATATCAAAATTACGATTCACCCAATGAACCAAAGGTTGTATGCGATCCATACGGATGTCTCGGTTATAGCCATTAAATTCTGCAGTACCAGCAATTCTTAAACGATCTCGACCTAATCTCGACGTCACAATTTTTGCACTTTCATCCAATAAACTTACCCATGGTGCATGTTGTTGGCTATGTTCATCATTCAACTGAACTGTAATCGAGTACCCTTTCACTGGATAAACATTGACACGATCTCCAGCCTGTTGTGCTAAATGATAGCTTCCAACTCCACCACAAATGACCATTGCATCAGCTTGAATAAATCCATCGGGTATATCTCTACTTTTAGGATCACAAGCGCGATATTTAGCTGAAACTTGTTCTGTTGAATGATCCAGATTTAAATCTTCAACTTCTACACCGTATAAAAATTTCCCACCTTTATTCGCCACCACTTGGGCTAAATGCGTGGTGTATTTGTGTATATCTCCTGTGGCATCGTCAGGACAATAAAAACCACCGTAATATTCTCCCTTCAAACTTGGTTCAATACTGTGAATTTCTCCATTTGTAACAGCGTGACGCTCTAATCCACCTTTGCATAACAAATCATTCACTCTTATTGCGACATCATAATCCTGCTGATTATGATAAAAGTGCAAAATTCCACGCTTTTCCAAATCGAATTGAATATTTTCTTTCTGTGCAATTTCGAATAGCCGTTTTCTTGCCAATAATGCCAGCCTTACCGTTTCTTGTGTGTTGGCTTCGTAATGCTTGATATTACCCATAAATTCAATCAGCCAAGCGTATTTATGCAAATCAAAAGATGGGTTGAGTAATAATGGTGCATCTTTTTGGGTCATCCACTTGATACCCTTCAGTACCGTTGCTTTCTGATTCCACACCTCTGCATTACATGCAGAGAGTTGACCTCCATTCGCAAATGAAGTCTCCATTGCTGGGTATAAGTTTTTATCCAAAATCGTGACTTGATAACCAAGTTCTAACAATTCGTAGGCAGTGGTTATTCCTGTAATGCCAGCACCAATCACCATAATATGTGACATAAAAGCTCCTTGAAAATTTTATATTTTCAATGCCCCATCTGTCACGGTACCTGAGAGCTTCGGAAATCTTCATAACATATGATTATTTCCATCCCCTTCGGTGAGTCTAAACATCATTAGACTTCTCTCCAGATGATTGAGAATAATTACAGTCCTTTTGCCTGAGAGATTCCGGGGTCGTTGCTCCTTCGGCGGATCTACAGAAGACCTCTCTCCTGCAATATTCGTTTAATTCTTATTCAGCAATTAATATGCCATAGTTAATTTTTTTATACATCTACGAAAATCAATTTTAAAAAATATTTTTATACAAATGGATCACCAAGTTTAAGACAACAGCTAAGACAGGAATTTTTAGCTTGGGAAACGTTACAAAGATCATTGTTTAGCTCAAATTTTCTCTACCATCGATAAAAATTTAGTTATTACAAAAAAATGAGGAAATAAGTTAATTATTTTAGAGTTACTCTCTCAAATAGCATAGATCAACTTCCATCTACACTTTCATCTTCTTCAGCATAAAAGTGTAATGACTGATTAGAGCAATCATTGAAGCTCAAAGTTTCAATAGATGTGAGAGTAAGCAGAATGTGAGTTGAAAATTTGCTGTCAACCCTAGATGTTTTAGCGATGAGTATGTATAGACATTACAATGCCCATACCTGCAAGCGTTGCAATGACTGCCGTACCACCATAACTCATGAGTGGCAATGGATCACCCGTTACTGGAAGTATTCCACTCACCATTCCACTGTTCAAAAACACAAAGAAAAAGAAAGTTAAACCTGCCGCACCGGCATAAAGACGTCCAAAATTATGGAAGCTGTTCATGGAAATAATCAAACAACGAATAATGATCGCAGCAAAAATAACAAATAATACGAACACACCAAAAAAGCCAAATTCCTCTGCATAAGCAGACATAATAAAGTCTGTATGATGTTCGGGGAGATAACCTAAATGAGACTGTGTTCCTTCATTAAAACCTTTACCAAATAGTCCACCAGAACCAATCGCAATTTTAGACTGAATGATATTCCACCCTGCACCTAGCGGATCTGATTCAGGATCAAATAAAGTTAAAATTCGCTTTTTTTGGTATTCCTGTAGAAAGAAATTCCATAATAATGGTGCAACCACTGCAAACCCAGCGACCACAGCCCCAATCAAACGCCAAGAAATACCACTTAAAAAAATGACAAAAATTCCGGGAATAATTAATCCAATGTTTAAGTCAGGCTGTAATGCGACTAAAACAAAAGGAATCATCATCAGAAATAATGCAAAGAGAATATGCATAAATTTGGGTGGTAAAGTCCGCAGACTGAAAAACCAAGCCATCATGAGTGGCATCGTAAATTTCATAAATTCACTGGGCTGCACACTCCCTAATCCAGGAATAGAAATCCAGCGTTTTGCGCCTAAGCGGACATCACCAATTATCAATACCAAAAGCAGAAGCACAATCGAAAATGCATACAGATAAGGACTGACAATTTGATAAACTTTTGGAGGAATTTGTGCACAAATAAACAGCAAAATAAAACCGATACCAAAACTGGTCGCCTGACGAATCACCATGCTTGAATCATGATTGGTTGCACTATAAACAACCATGAGTCCAAAAGCTGCGTTTAATATCAAAAAACCAAGTAACCATGGATCTAAATGTAATTTAGTCCAACGTGACGAATCATGTTTGATTGTTCGTCCATCTCTCAAGGCATGACGCAAAAAACGGTACTGTTGTGAAGGTATCATTGGCTGAATTGCATATTCTAAGTGGCGTTATTATAAGACAATGTTTTGGCTATTTAAGCAAAGTCCCAAACATAAAACTAAATTATTTCGAGTCAGACTGTGACTGAAGAATCAGACGAGCAAGTTCTAAATCTTCAGGATAAGTAATTTTAATATTATCAGATCGTCCAATCACCACATCTACTGGATGATGAGCATATTCAAGCGCACTCGCTTCATCCGTGATTGTGATCTTGTAAGTTAATGCATGTTCAATCGAGGTTTTTAGCAATTTAATGGTCGACAATTGTGGAGTTTGTGCTTGCCACAATGCACTTCGATCAACAGTTTTTTCAATGGCACTCGACTGATCTACTCTTTTTAAAGTATCACGTACAGGCGTTGCTAAAATTGCGCTATGCTTAGATTCGATAACATGGCGAATCAAAGATTCTAAATTACTCAAGCTCACACAAGGTCGAGCAGCATCATGCACAAACACCAGATCATTTTCATCTGCAATATTGGTTAAATAATTTAAACCATTAAGTACAGAATCAACCCTCTCCTGACCACCTAAGCAGAAATGAAGGATTTCTGATTTAGCAAATTGAAGTGTCTGAGCAAATTGGTCATGCTCTGAGATTGCCAACACATAGCCAGCAATAGGCAATTGAGCAATACGTTCTACAGTATGCTCAAGTACAGTTTTATTCTGGATAATTTGATATTGCTTTAACGCTGATTTGGAAAATCGACTACCAGAACCTGCTGCCGGAATAATAGCCCATAATTTACGGTTGTTCAGATTCAGGTTGTCTAGACTCATTGGTTCTTAAATCTACGTTAGCATTTGGGTCGATGTAAATCGGCTTGTAATTCGTACTGATTGTACTCATTTGAATAAACGTTTCATGAGGCTTAATTAAGCCAAGATCTAAACGTGCATGTTCTTCAATCGCCTCTACACCATTTTTTAGATCATATACTTCAGCAGCCAGAATACGATTACGCTCTTTTAACTCTTCATTTGTTTCAGCTTGTTGATTCATTTGCTGAAGTAGCGCCTGATGAGGGAAATATCCTCCTTCACCGAGCCAAAAGCGATATTGAAAGATGGCAATTAAAATTATTGCCACCAGCAAAATCACTTTACTTGAAGTAGTTTTAAAGACGTCTAACATTATATTTGAGGCTTAGTTAACATCATGAAATTAGAGCACTAATATACCCTAAAACAAAGAAAGGTAGTATGTGTAACTGTGTTAAATATGCAAATGTTAAACAAATTCACATTGATTGATTTCTTTTAAAAATATGTACTGTTAAATATCAAAAGTTATTGAATATTCTAGAGTCATTATATTTACACTTTTTATTTCATAGCTTAATAACAAAAAAAAACCACTCTTTACAGAGTGGTTTTTTGAAATTCAAAATAATCTAAACGATTAATTTAAACCTTTAAACTCAGCTTTACCGCGGTAAATAGCATTCGTTAATTCTTCAATACGAAGTAATTGGTTGTATTTCGCTACACGGTCAGAACGGCAAAGTGAACCAGTTTTGATTTGACCAGCACCAGTACCTACTGCAAGATCCGCAATTGTAGAATCTTCAGTTTCGCCAGAACGGTGAGAAATCACTGTAGAGTAACCATTTGCTTTAGCAAGATAGATCGCATCTAAAGTTTCAGTCAACGTACCGATTTGGTTATACTTAATCAGGATAGAGTTACCAACTTTTTCGTTGATACCACGTTGAAGGATTTTAGGATTTGTAACAAACAAATCATCACCAACCAATTGAATCTTGTCACCAAGAATCGAAGTTAGGTAAGACCAACCTTCCCAATCAGATTCATCTAAACCATCTTCAATAGAGATAATTGGATATTGGTTTACAAGACCAGCAAGGTAGTCAGAGAATTGGTTGTTTGTGAATGCTTTATTGCCTTCACCAGCAAGGATGTACTGACCATCTTTGTAGAATTCTGAAGATGCACAGTCAAGCGCAAGCATAATGTCAGAACCCGCTTTGTAGCCAGTTTTTTCAATCGCTTCAAGGATAACTGTGATTGCTTCTTCGTTTGAACGTAAGTTCGGCGCGAAACCACCTTCATCTCCAACAGCAGTATTTAAACCTTGTTTCTTTAAAACTGATTTTAAAGAATGGAAAATTTCTGCGCCTGCGCGAAGTGCTTCAGAGAATGAAGTGAAGCCAACTGGTTCAATCATGAACTCTTGGATATCAACGTTGTTGTCCGCATGTGAACCACCGTTTAAGATGTTCATCATTGGAACAGGCATTGTTAAAATGCTGTTGTTACGAAGGTCTGCGATGTATTGGAAAAGAGGAATTTTCTTTTCGTCAGCAGCAGCACGCGCAGCAGCCAAAGACACTGCCAAAGTTGCGTTCGCACCTAATTTTTCTTTGTTTTCAGTTCCGTCTAAAGCGATCATCGTATTATCGATGTCTTTTTGTTCGAATACTGATTTACCCACTAACGCGTCACGGATTAACGTGTTTACGTTGTTCACAGCAGTTTTAACACCTTTACCTAAGTAACGTGCTTTATCGCCATCACGAAGTTCTAAAGCTTCACGAGAACCAGTTGAAGCACCAGATGGTGCACATGCACGGCCAACTACGCCAGATGCTAAGATAACGTCTGCTTCGATGGTTGGGTTACCACGAGAGTCCAAAATTTCACGTGCACGAATGTCAACGATTTGGCTCATGAACAATTCCTCAGTTGATTAATAAAACGATGCGTCTAACGCTGCATCAGTGTGTATCTAATTTTTTGAAACCTTTAACCAAGGTATCCAATTCTTTAAGCTGAGCTAAGAATGGCTCAAGTTGAGACATTCGAAGAGCGCAAGGTCCATCACATTTTGCTTTTTCTGGATCAGGATGTCCTTCCAGAAAAAGACCTGCTAGACCTGTAGCCATACCCGCACGCGCTAATGTCGTAATTTGTGCGCGACGACCACCTGCTGAATCTGCACGACCACCTGGGGTTTGAAGTGCATGTGTCACATCAAAGAAGACTGGCACATTCATTTCTTTCATGATGTCGAAACCAAGCATATCGACAACTAAGTTGTTGTAACCAAATGCTGAGCCACGCTCACATAAAATCAGCTTGTCATTCCCGGCTTCCAAACATTTATGCAGGATATGACGCATTTCATGCGGTGCTAAGAATTGCGCTTTTTTGATATTGATAATGGCTTGAGTTTTTGCCATTGCCTCAACAAGATCTGTTTGACGGCTGAGGAAAGCAGGTAATTGAATGATGTCAGCCACTTCAGCCACAGGTGCTGCTTGATATGGTTCATGAACATCTGTAATGATGGGTACATTAAAATGTTTTTTAATGTCAGCTAACCACTCAATTCCTTTTTCAAGACCAGGTCCGCGGAAAGAATTTAAGCTCGAACGATTTGCTTTATCAAAGCTTGCTTTGAAAACATATGGAATATCCAAACGTTTGCAAATATCAACATAAGTTTCTGCAATTTCAAAAGCTAAATCTTTTGATTCAAGTACATTCATTCCGCCGAATAATACAAATGGCAAATGATTTGCCATTTGTATATCGCCTAAACGTACAATTTCTTGTGCTTTTAATTGTGACATTTAAACTTCCTAGTTATGTCCTAAGACATTCATTATTTCGATTTTTGATACTGTTTTTTAGCAGCATCAATAAAACCAGCAAATAATGGATGACCATCACGTGGAGAACTTGTAAATTCCGGGTGGAATTGTACAGCAATAAACCAAGGATGTTGAGGAATTTCAACAGTTTCAACTAAACGTTGGATTGGTGAATAACCAGAAATTTTCATACCTTTTTCTTCTAAAGTAGGAATATAACGATTATTCATTTCGTAACGATGGCGATGACGTTCAATAATTTCTACTGAACCATACACTTCTGCAGTTTTAGTGCCTTCAACCAATTCTGATTTTTGAGCGCCAAGACGCATTGTTCCACCAAGATCAGAATCTACAGAACGTTGTTGTACTTCACCACGTTCGTCTAACCATTCCGTAATCAAACCAATTAAAGGCGATTTAGTTGAACGGTTAAATTCAGTTGAAGTTGCATCTACAATACCAGCAACATTACGTGCGTATTCAATGACCGCAAGTTGCATACCCAAGCAAATACCAAGGAATGGAATTCCATTCTCACGTGCGAATTTAATCGCTTGCATCTTACCTTCAGTACCGCGCTCGCCAAAACCACCAGGAACTAAGATTGCGTCAGCATCTTTCAACACTTCTGCTACATCTTGGCTTTCAAGTTCTTCGGCATTGACATAATCAATTTGAACTTTAACGCGGTTTTGGATACCCGCATGTAAAAGTGCTTCGTTCACAGATTTATAAGCATCTGGAAGTTCAACATATTTACCCACCATCGCAACACGAACAGTGTACTCAGGGTTTAATAATGCTTCTACGACATTATCCCAATCTGAAAGATCGGCTTCTGGTAAATCGTTATAACCAAAACGCTCGCAAATTAAATCATCAACGTCTTGTTCATAGAACGTACGTGGAATTTCGTAAATTGTGCGTGCATCTTTACACACCACAACTGCACGAGCTTCTACGTTCGTGAACAACGCAATTTTACGCTTTGTATCAGCATCAACATCGTGTTCAGTACGACAGATCAAAATATCTGGTTGAATACCGATTGAAAGTAATTCTTTCACCGAGTGCTGAGTTGGTTTTGTTTTCAACTCTGCAGCTGACTTGATATATGGCAACAACGTTAAATGCATCAGCATTGTGCGTTTGTGACCAAGTTCAACCATTAACTGACGAACAGATTCCATGAATGGGAGAGATTCAATGTCACCTACTGTACCGCCAATCTCAACAATAGCAACGTCATAGCCTTCGCCAGCGCGAAGAACACGTTCTTTAATATTGTCTGTAATGTGTGGAATAACTTGAACTGTTCCACCAAGGTAATCACCGCGACGCTCTTTATTTAAAACGTCTTGGTACACGCGACCAGATGTAAAGTTATTAAGCTTGGTCATTTTCGCACGACGCAAGAAACGTTCGTAATAACCCAAGTCTAAGTCAGTTTCCGCACCATCCTCTGTGACAAAAACTTCACCATGTTGGAACGGGCTCATCGTCCCTGGATCGACATTAATGTATGGATCCATTTTCACCATGGTTACTTTTAATCCACGGGCTTCTAAAAGTGCAGCAACTGAAGCAGCTGAAATACCTTTACCTAGTGATGAAACAACACCACCAGTAACGAAAATAAAATGGGTCATTGGGTTTCTCGTACAATCGAGCCTAAATCGGCCTGCAATGTTGCGCAATTTTACTTTACTCTGTACCTATAAAGCAAAGTCAATCCGCATCAATTCAAAGAACAATAAACAATTGGTTATTCTATCATCATTTCCAATAAAGATTCACGCACACTTTCAGTGATTTTCATCTGTTAATTTGCTGTTATACTACGTTAGTCGATCTAGCTAGTTTGTTTTGAGCAACTATGAATAAAAAACTTTTAATCGCTGGTGCAATCTTATCTGCACTCCTCGTTACTGCATGTGTAAAAAAAGAAGCGCCTAAGGAAGAAGAACAGGAACAAACTGTTGAAACAACTGAACAGGCAGAACAAATTGAGAACATAGAGATTTCTGAACCTGAAATCGAACCTGAGCCACCAACTCAAGTTGAAATTGAGCATCAGGAGACAAACAATACGTCAGCGACTATTCGTCGTGAATACCGTGATGCTCCTGCACAAACGAATCCTGCGCCAGCACCAACTGTTGAAAATGTAGAACGCCCTACACCTTCTCCAAGTGCATCAACGGGTGGTTCTCAATCTGAAGATGATGCTGTTGCCGCTGCTATTGCTGCTGCTACCCCTGCTTTAGAAAACTAATTTTCAGATTAAAAAACCGAGTGACATGACTCGGTTTTTTATGTCAACATGAATGAAAGTCAAATTGTTATTCATTTATAAACAACAAAAATTGTCAGGCTTTCTCTAATTCTAAAAAAAATTCTGCAATTAATTTGTGTGCCCAAGATTCTGGATTTTTATTACCTTCATAGAAACAGCAATGGCTTCCTTTTTTTGTGGTCACTACTGCCATGTTCGGCATATGTTGAATCACTTCTTTATAAGGCTCTAAATTGCGGATATGGCATACTGGATCGTCTTCCGAATTTAAAATCATCAACGGCACTCTAATCTTCTCAAAGACATAGATGGGATTTGTCGCTTTACAATATGCGTCATAATTTTCAAATCCAGCGAACTGATAATATGTTTTTTCAAAATCAAATAAATCTTTAGCAACACTCAGTTGCTTTAAACTTTCTAAATTTCGCCAATGTTGCTCATACGGTTTTAAAAAATGTGCATTTAACTTTTTTGCCATCAAACGGCTATAAAAAGGATGAACATTTGAAAAACCAGTTTCCGTATTGTATCCAGGACAAAGTGCGAAAGCCGCTTGAATTGGTGTGGAGCTTTCTTCCTCACCTAAATATCGAACCAATAATCCAGTTCCTGCTGAAGACCCAACTGCATACAATTTAGAATATGGTAAGCGCTGTTGAATACGTTCGATCTGCTCTCTTAGATCTTGCGTGTTTCCAAAGAGATTAATTTTAGGAACTGAAAGTGGTAGACCTGCATGCCCTCGTCTTAAACACAATGCGATACGCCAACCAGTTACTTGATGTAAGTCTCTGACCAATTCTCTCATACTGGCTGGGCTTCCAGTAATGGTATGTAGCACTAAGATAGTTGGCGTTTGCGCAGAAAGATGCATGCCATACCAAGCAATACCCGTCGTTCCGCCATCAGACATTGTTAACTGTTCAATGAAGTCATATTCTAATTTTACGGTTTTCTTTCGAACTTTATCAAAATACACCAAGTGAGCATGCGTATTCGAGAGCCACGGCGTTGGTCTATATTTATAATGCAAACGTTTCAAGTTTGAAATCACATGGGCTAACTCACCTTGCGGATTAAAATAGATTGAAGGTATAGCTGCACCAGTAAAATGATCAAGTTGGGTTTGAGTGAATTCTTGCATCCACTTGAAACGCTGATTAAGATTCATACAGACTCCGAATCTACTTACTCCAATTCATAAGCCAAAAACATGCCTAATTTATTTAGGTAGAAATTGAGCCATACGTTGGCCCATTTGCAACGCCAAAGCTTCTAAACCACTTTTAGGCCGAATCATCACCTCAAAGTCAATAATTTGACCTTGCTCATTAAACTGGATCATATCAATCCCTTTTAATGTTTTTTTACCGACATTTGCGGAAAATTCGAGCACAACACTGAGCCCATCTGCTGTATAGAACTCACGGTGATAACGAAAATTTTCAAAGATCTCAATCACATTGGTCAAAATAAAAGTAACAACTTGTTTGCCTGGATAAGGCTTAAACGCGACGGGTGATTTAAATACGACTTCTTCAGACAAAAGCTCATTCAATAGACTTAAATCACGTGTTTCAAGCATGTGGTGCCAACGTTGAATAGATTTTTGTGTGGTTTCGAGTGTCATTTTTATGTCCTTTTTGTTGTATCAGTCCAACCTTTTAGAAGAAAAGGGAGAATACTGCGTCAAGGAGAGGTCTCATTTAATTAAGTACCCTCTCCAAATCCTCTTCTTGCACTTTCATCTATAATATAAGAGAGAAATTTTATGGCTTAAATCTTGACAGCCAATTCAGCACCTTGACGAATCGCACGTTTTGCATCTAGCTCACCCGCTTCTTTCGCCCCACCAATTAAATGAACTTTTTTACCTGCCTGCTCAAGTTGATCAAACATAGCCGTATATGACTCTTGACCTGCACAAATCACCACATGATCCACGTTTAAGACGGTAGTTTGATCATTGATTGTGATATGTAAACCTTGGTCATCAATCTTGTTATACGTTGCACCTGGAATCATTTTTACATCGCGATTTTTTAATCCAGTACGATGAATCCAACCCGTCGTTTTACCCAAGCCTGCACCAACTGAAGTGGCTTTACGTTGTAATAAGTAGATTTCACGTGATGGCTGTTCTACTTGAGCAGGTTTTAAACCTCCTACATTAGAATATGATGTATCAATTCCCCATTCATCATAAAATTTTTGAGGATTCAAGCTTCCACTTTCCCCCTCATGGGTTAGATACTCAGCAGTATCAAAACCAATACCACCAGCACCAATAATCGCAACACGCTGTCCGACTGTTTTTTTCTCTCTTAAAACTTCGATATAAGACAACACTTTTGGATGATCAATTCCTTCAATATCTAAATGTCGAGGTGTCACACCTGTAGCGACGACAATTTCATCAAACTGATCTGTATTGAGCTCTTCAAAAGTTGCAGTATGGTTAAGTTTTAATTGAATTAAAGGCTGCAACTCAATTTTTCGCTTAAAGTAACGCAATGTCTCATAAAACTCCTCCTTTCCTGGAATCGTTTTTGCAATATTAAATTGACCACCAATTTGATCGGCTGCCTCAAAAATGGTGACCTGATGACCACGGTCAGCAGCATAAGTAGCAAAACTCAATCCTGCAGGACCTGCACCAATGACAGCAATTTTTTTAGGCGTATGGGTTTCTTTAAAAATGAGTTCAGTTTCATGGCATGCACGTGGGTTAACCAAGCATGACGCAATTCTGAGTGAAAAAATATGATCCAAACACGCTTGGTTACAGCCAATACACGTGTTGATTTCGTCACTTCTACCCTGTTCAGCTTTTAGTACAAATTCTGCATCTGCAAGCATTGGGCGAGCCATAGAAATCATATCTGCATGACCTGAAGCTAACACGTGTTCAGCCATTTCAGGGGTATTGATACGATTTGAGGTAATCAATGGAATATTAACTTCACCTTTTAGCTTTTCTGTCACCCATGTAAATGCTGCTCGAGGTACTTTCGTTGCAATCGTGGGTATACGCGCTTCATGCCAACCAATCCCTGTATTAATGATAGTCGCTCCGGCTTTCTCAATTTCTTTTGCAAGATGGATGACCTCCTCAAGCGTTGAACCGCCCTCAACCAAGTCGAGCATCGAAAGTCTATAAATGATAATAAAGTTTTCACCCACCTCTGCACGGGTACGTTTTACAATTTCAATCGGCAAACGAATGCGGTTTTCATAACTCCCACCCCATTCGTCATCACGGTGATTGGTACGTGCTGCGATAAATTCATTGATGAGGTAACCTTCAGACCCCATAATCTCAACACCATCATAACCTGCATATTGAGCCAGCTTTGCACAGTTAGCAAAATCATCAATGGTTTGATGAACTTCAGCCGAGCTTAAAGCATGAGGTTTAACTGGATTAATTGGTGCCTGAATTGCTGATGGTGCAACATTTTCAGGCTGATATGAATATCGACCAGTATGCAAAATCTGCATTGCAATCTTACCGCCAGCATCATGTACTGCTTGTGTAATGATTTTATGTTTCTCAGCTTCAGCAATCGAGTCTAATTTTGACCCTCCAGCAAAAGTCACACCAGCATCGTTGGGTGAAATCCCCCCAGTCACGATAAGACCGACCTGTCCTTGAGCACGCTCAGCATAAAATGCGGCCATACGTTCATAGCCACCTTCAACCTCTTCTAAACCTACGTGCATTGAACCCATCAATACACGATTTTTTAAAGTGGTAAAACCTAAATCTAGTGGTGCAAGTAAGTTTGGATAATTTGACATTCTGACCTCATGGCTCGCGTTTGCTTGCTATTATTGTGTGTTTCATGCAACTTGTTGCATAAATATATATTCTAATTTTGCTTTTTATGCAACATGTTGCATAATAAAGTTGATTCAACATTTTACGATATATGATTTATGTCTTTAGCACATGTTTTGTTGACCAGTCTCATTGAAAAACCAAGTACAGGTATTGAACTTGCGCGTCGCTTTGACCGTTCTATGGGATTCTTTTGGAATGCAACTCACCAACAAATCTATCGTGAACTCAATGCTATGCAAAAAAAAGGTTGGATTTCGACTATTGATGAAGGTGATCCCAACTCGAGAAAGAAAAAATATAAAGTTGATGCTCTAGGTCGAACTGAACTTGCCAATTGGATGGTACAGCATAGTGAGCCTGCCCAACTCAGAGAAGAATTGATGGTGCGTTTAAGAGCTGAAGCACAACTAGGTGGTAATAATGTGTTGACAGAATTGGAATCTCATTTAGAGATTCATAAAAATAAGTTAAAAATATATCAAGCGATTTACGATAAAGATTTTGCTAAGAAAGATAATGATGACCGTACACTCTATATTCATAAAATGATTCTTCAATTAGGCATTGAATTAGAGCAAGGTTGGATCAGTTGGTTAGAACGTGTAATTCCACAATTGAAAATAATGAATACAAAATAAAGGATATATCTATGCCATTTTTTACTATGCAAGATAACGAAAAATTATATGTTCGTGAAATTGGTCAAGGTGAACCTGTTTTGGTGCTATCTGGTTTAGGAATGCAAAGTTGGCAATGGATTCCTTTTTTTGCATTTAATTTAAAGAAATATAAATTTATTATTCCTGACTGGCGTGGTTTTGGTGGGTCTAAGCATTGTAAAATTCCAGATGCTGATGCTATTTCAAGTCACTGGAACGATATTCAGGCATTGATCAGTCAACGCCCTAGACAACAATATAAAGTGATTGCTTATTCTATGGGGGCAACTACTGCCATGCATGGTATGCAATATGGTCAATTTGCTGATCAAATCCAAGCATACTTGCATATTGATCAAACCCCTAAAATACCTTCTGATGAAACTTGGAGTTTCGGGCTATTGGGCGATCGCTATCCAGAGTTCAAAAAGCTACTCATCGAACTTTCTTCTTTTTTACATCAACATGAAAATTATCAAAACCTGAGTGAATTACCTACTCACTTAAGCCGCGAATTAGTCGAGCTTTGGGTTAAATTTTTATCTTTACAAGATAATCATCAATTGAGCGCTAAAATTTTTAAAACAACACTCAATCAACCGAAAATTCAAAAGTTAATCCTCCCTATGCAACGTCTCGACTATATGCGTTGGTACATTGACAACTATCTAAACCATAAAGAAGATTACAGAGCCGCGATCTCAAAGTTAGAATGTCCAGCAACTTTTTTTATCGGCGCTAAATCCGCACTCTATCCAGCGCAAGGGCAAAAGCTCATTGCTGAATCGGTTAAAAATCATCGTATCGTACTGTTTGAGCGCTCAGGGCATACGCCTTTGATCAATGAACCCATTAAATTCGCACAAGAAATTTCTAAATTTCTGAATCAAACTATATAAGCTCTAATGAATATTTGAATATTAAGTTGATCCAGACGTCATACGTGGGCATAAAATCAATAGGATGGAGATTGGATGAATCAGTCTAAAAAAAAGCTTGTGATTTTTTCGGGTGCTGGTATGAGTGCTGAAAGTGGTATCAATACATTTCGAGATAGCGATGGACTTTGGGAAAACCATCGCATAGAGGACGTCGCAACGCCTGAAGCTTGGCGTAACAATCCTGTTTTAGTACAGCGCTTTTACAATCAACGGCGAAAAAAAATTTTAGCATCTGAACCTAATGCAGCACATTTGGCGATTGCAGCACTTGAGCAACATTATGATGTCCATGTGATCACGCAGAATATTGATGACTTACATGAACGCGCTGGTAGTAAAAAAGTACTGCATCTTCATGGAAATATAAGACTAGCCAAAACCTCGGGGCCAGATGCTCAATTCACAGACAAATTTTACACAATTGAAGGAATTGAACTGGATATTTCTCGTGACTTCTGTGACGCTGGATATCCGCTTCGTCCACATGTCGTATGGTTTGGTGAATCCGTTCCCGCTTTTGAAGAAGCAGAAGTGATTTGCCAGCAAGCTGAAATCTTTGTTGTGATTGGAACAAGCTTAGCTGTTTATCCTGTTGCAGGCTTAGTACACAGTATTTCACCAAGCTGTGATGCGTATTATATCGACCCTAAAGCCGATCTCGGCCGTGTGCCACAATACTATACATGTATCTCAAAATCAGCAACCGAAGGAATGCAAGATTTGGCCAAACTTCTTTCTTCAGTTCAGCCAAATTGAGGCATGGGCTTATTTGAGTTTATCAAAATAAGGTTTTAACCATCGATATAACAAGAAGCCAAGTAAGACAATCAAATACAAAGGCCAAATCATTAATAAAAACACCAAAAGATCGAGCACAAATTGCCAGCCATATTTGATGCTATTCCAAACACGCTGAGTAAAGTGATCACCATTTAATCGCGCCACTGTATCAATATCAATATCAACCCTTTCTCGGACCAGTGTTGGTTGATTCAGTTGTAAACTGATCGTACTGAATTTAACACGGTCTTGAACTTCGAGTTGAGTGAGCCGTGTGATTTCATTCAAATGAGCTGGTCGTGCTTGACTTGAAATAGTCTGTGCTTGATTCATTTTTTCTTGAAGAAGCTTCAATTCAAAACGTTGTGCACTATAGCGTTGCTGATTCAGAAAAAACATTAAAGGTAAAAGTTGATTAACAACATGTGGGGCACGCTCACTCGGTACACGTAGCACCATAAAAGATATAGGTTCAACTTTTTCAAATACTTTTACTTTACCTTCTGAAATATTCTGACGTTTAAGATCAACCACATTGAAATCAATATCTTTTCTTTCAATAAATCCGCCTGCTTGAAGGGTTATTTTTTCAATCTCTAAACTGCTTTTCACCACATCTTTAACGGTAAAGTTAACTTGCGCCTCTCGAACCATACGACGAGTAAGATCAACCGAATTAACCTCTTGATTTAATATGACCTCAGGTTTTTACTCCTGGACGGGCAAAGTATTTGGTTCAGCCGCTTCTTGCATATCAACTTACGTATCAGCAGTGTTTTCTTGAACTGCTTCAGCAGAGTGTTCCTCTATTTTTTTTTGAACAGGATACCAGCAACATCGAACACAGCAGCGTGCTTATTACTATTCTTTTCATTCACTTTCTCTAAATTATAATGTTTGTATTGATGGCTCAAAATTTTAATTATTATAAACATTCAATTAAGAAATTATACTTAAAAGTTTCAATGAAAATGGCATACCTCATTGAATGAAATATGCCATCAATTCATATTCAATTGATTTTCAGATTCTATCTACTCTATTAGCTTACTTTGTCCATGTTCATATCATCGACAACATTACCCGCGATCTCAGACACTAAATTTTCAAAAGAGAAAATTTGATTTAACTGCTCTTGCGTCAAAAGATTCTGCTCAATGACAACTTGCTGAATGGTTTTATTTTCTGCAAGACAAACCTTCCCAATTTCATCACATTTGGCATGACCTAGAATCGGATCTAATAATGTGACGATACCAACACTTCGCATCACTGCATCGTAACAAGTCTGTTCATTTGCAGTAATACCTTGGATACATTTGTTTTCTAGTGTTTGCATTGCTTGAATTAATAAATTGGTTGATTCATTCATGGTCAGTGCAATTACAGGTTCCATGACATTTAATTGTAATTGCCCCGCTTCAGCTGCCATGGTCACTGTCAAATCATTACCAATGACTTTAAAAGCAATTTGGTTCACTACTTCAGGAATAACTGGATTGATTTTCGCAGGCATAATGGATGAGCCGGCTTGTAATTCAGGTAATCTAATTTCAGCTAATCCCGTACGAGGCCCTGAACTTAATAAGCGCAGGTCATTACAAATTTTTGAGAGCTTGACGGCTAAACGCTTTAAAGTGCTTGATAGAATAATAAATACGCCACAGTCACTGGTGGCTTCAACATAGTCTTCAGCACCTTGTAATTTCAATCCAGTAATTTGAGAAAGCGTTTGAACCACTTCTAGTGCATATCCATGAGGTGTGTTCACACCCGTTCCAATCGCAGTCGCACCCAAATTTATTTCTAGCAGTAAATGACGCATCTTTTGGATGAGGCGATAGTCTTCTTTTAATAGCGTCGCAAATGCACGAAACTCTTGTCCGAGTGTCATGGGTACAGCATCTTGGAGTTGAGTTCGCCCCATTTTAATTACGTGTTGAAATTCAGATGCTTTGATCTCAATAGCAGCGATTAATGAGCGAACTTGAGACAATAAATCTTCTAAACTGTAATATGTTGCTAATCTCAATGCAGTTGGATAAACATCATTGGTCGATTGCGATTTATTCACATGGTCGTTTGGATGAATTACATCATATTGACCTTTAGGCAAGCCGAGATACTCGAGTGCAAGGTTAGCCACCACTTCATTACTATTCATATTAATAGAAGTTCCAGCCCCACCCTGATAAATATCAATTGGAAATGATGATTTCCAACTTTCAGGCTGCTCAATCAGTTGATCACAAGCCCATTGAATCGCTTGGCTGACATCTTGACTCAATTTGGAAAATTTTAAATTTGTCTGTGCTGATGCTTTTTTTACCTGTGCCAATGCACGAATAAAATGTATGTTTTCACCTATTTGTTGATGCGAAATCTGAAAATTCTCCATCGCACGCAGGGTATGAATCCCATAGTAACGATCGAAAGGAACCGCTTTTTCACCGAGCAGATCATGCTCTATTCTTGTTTTATCAAATTGAACCGTAGACACTTTTATTACTCAACAATAATGCACCATTATCGTGCAATATCGATGATAGGCTTCATGCTTATTTTCACTATTGATTTAATACTTCTTTATGCAATAAAAAATTACAACTTCGCTGTTTAAGTGACAAATGTAACTTTATGTTAAAAATAATCATTTATAGAATTGTTTTAACCCTCAAAGTAAACTTTTTTGAAAAAATAGTCTTTGTAACCAAAATTACATTCAGTTTCACTAAACAACTATAAATCTCACTCAAATGTAACAGAGCGTAATTTTCAAAACGTGCTTGAATCAGCTCCTCGAATAATTCGATTAAAAATTCATCTCGGAAAGATGGTCATTTAGGACAGACAAAGGATGGCATAGCAATGAGCCAATTAAATCCTACGCTAATCACATTTATTTTTTATATTGTGGCGATGCTTGGCATTGGGCTTTATGCCTACAAAGCCACGAATAATTTTGATGATTATATTTTAGGTGGTCGGAGTTTAGGCAGTGTCGTCACTGCATTATCCGCAGGTGCATCAGATATGAGTGGCTGGTTACTCATGGGCCTACCTGGTGCAATTTATCTCTCAGGTTTATCCGAAGCTTGGATTGCCATTGGTTTAATTATCGGTGCTTGGTTGAACTGGCTGTTGGTCGCGGGTCGTCTACGTGTTCACACCGAAATACAACATAACGCATTGACTCTCCCCGACTATTTCACCAGCCGCTTTGGTGATCGGAAAAAAGTTCTTCGTATCATCTCAGCTTTTGTAATTTTGATTTTCTTTGCAATTTATTGTGCCTCTGGCATGGTCGCAGGTGCACGTTTATTTGAAAGCCTATTTGGTTGGGATTACAACACAGCCCTATGGATTGGAGCAGTGGCAACGATTAGTTATGTCTGTATTGGCGGTTTCTTAGCCATCAGTTGGACAGATACATTCCAAGCAGGCTTGATGATCTTTGCGCTTTTACTTGCTCCAGTAATGACCTATTTAGCCATTGGTGAAAATGCTCAGCAAGTTAGTGTCATTGTGGAATCCGCACGCCCATTAGCGAATAATTTACTTTCAGATCTCAGCACTGTAGCAATTTTATCTTCAATGGCATGGGGACTTGGCTACTTTGGTCAACCACATATTCTTGTGCGCTTTATGGCAGCAGATTCCGTGAAGTCTATTCCAGCAGCACGTCGAATTGGAATGACATGGATGATTCTATGTCTTGGTGGTGCAGTCGCTGTCGGTTATTTCGGAATCGCTTACTTTGATACGTTTCCTCAACTCGGTGCTGCAGTCAATGCAAATCCTGAAACTGTTTTTATGGAATTAACTAAAATTTTATTTAATCCATGGGTTGCAGGAGTGATTCTCGCCGCGATTCTTGCAGCAGTGATGAGTACCCTCAGTTGCCAGCTATTGGTATGCTCTACCACGCTTACAGAAGACTTATACAAAGCATTTATTCGTAAATCTGCATCACAAACCGAGCTGGTTTGGGTAGGTCGTTTGATGGTATTAATCGTTGCGATTATGGCGATCTTCCTTGCAATGAATCCGGGCAGCAAGGTACTCGGTTTAGTTGCTTATGCGTGGGCTGGCTTTGGTGCAGCATTTGGACCACTGATTATCCTTTCTCTCTTCTGGAAGCGAATGACCATCAATGGCGCATTGGCAGGTATGATTGTTGGTGCTGTTACCGTCATTGTATGGAAAAACACCATGGCTGATACAGGCGTCTATGAAATCATTCCTGGGTTTATTTTATCTTGGGTGAGTATTATGGTGGTGAGTTTATTAGGCCGCCCGCCAGCGCAAGATGTGACTGACCGTTTTGATGAAGCTCAACAGAAATATGAAATTGAAATGCAAGAAATCAAAAATGGAAGGTAATGAGAAATAAAAAATTAAGGGGCTTATAGCCCCTTTCTTATACATTTACTTTTTAAATGTTTGCTTAAGTTGCACTTGCGACGATTCCTTAATAACTTCCATCACTGGATAGCTACGGGTTTCTTTGATGCCTGGCAGTTGCCATAAAACCTGTCCAGAAATCTTGCGAAACTCTTCCATGTTGGCGCAACGGATTTTAACCACAAAATCAAACCCTCCGCTGATCATGTGACATTCAACAATCTCAGGGTAACTTCTGACTGCATCAGAAAATTCTTCTAATACATTTGGAGTTGTTTTATCTAATAAAATTTCGACAAATACCACAAAACTTCGATTCAGCAGATCTGGATTTAACTTGGCTTCATAACCTGTAATATATCCATCTTTGGTTAGTTTTTGTACTCGAGCAAGCGCTGCTGTGGGAGAAAGATTGACCATTTCAGCAAGTTTTATATTTGATAGACGCCCATCTTTTTGCAAGATATCTAAAATTTTTAAATCTGTACGATCCAAGGTCATCATTTGAGTCTGCATGCGAATTATTCTCTAAATTTAACTCTAATTATAGTGAGTTATGCACCATATTTTCTGTAATCATAAATTAAATAAACCTTAAAGATAAATCTATTTCATTGTCACAGGACGCTGGCGTATATCTCATGGAACAACTTAGCTCACCCCTTTCTCGCCCATTAGACATTCAAGACATTACTGAATTTAAAGATAAATCAGATCTAGAATTAGAAATAAATCGTGCATGGCGCCGTGATGAATCTGAATGTGTCGAAACACTTCTCGAAGAGACCGAGATTGATCAAGAAATTTCAGACAAAATTTATCAATTAGCCTTCAATTTAGCGCATTCATTACGTGAACGTAAAGGGGCAGCGGGCAAAGCAGGCATTGTACAGGGTTTATTACAAGAATTTTCATTATCTTCACAAGAAGGTATTGCGCTCATGTGTTTAGCTGAAGCGCTCTTACGTATCCCTGATAAAGCAACACGTGACTTATTGATCAAAGACAAAATCAACCAAGGCAATTGGAAAGATCATTTAGGTCAAAGCAGCCTAATGTTTGTAAACGCGGCAGCATGGGGCTTAATGTTGACCGGTAAGTTAATGGAAACACCTAAAGCAAATAGTTTATCTGGTCTACTCACAGGCATCTTGGCACGAAGTGGCCGTGGCATTATTCGCAAAGCCGTTGATGTTGCTATGCGTATGATGGGTGAACAGTTTGTGACAGGTGAAACCATTGATGAGGCGTTAAATAATGCCGAACGATTAGAAGAACAAGGCTTTCGTTACTCATATGATATGTTAGGTGAAGCAGCGCTTACAGATCATGATGCAGAGCGCTATTATCAAGATTATACAAATGCGATTCATGCGATTGGTAAGGCATCGTCTGACAAAGATGTTTACGAAGGCCCTGGTATATCAATCAAACTTTCAGCACTTCATTCACGTTATCAACGCTCGCAAATTGACCGTGTACACGATGAGCTTTATCACAAAGTCTTTAATCTAGCGGTTCTAGCGAAACAATATGATATTGGTCTAAATATCGATGCTGAAGAAACTGATCGTCTGGAAATTTCATTGGAACTTCTTGAACGCTTATGTTTCGAACCAAAATTGAATGGCTGGAAAGGCATTGGATTTGTGATTCAAGCTTATCAAAAAAGATGTTTTTACGTGGTCGATTACATCATTGATTTAGCTAAGCGTAGTCAAAAACGTTTAATGATTCGTTTAGTCAAAGGCGCCTATTGGGACAGTGAAATTAAGAAAGCACAAGTTGAAGGCATGACCGATTATCCTGTCTTTACTCGAAAAGTGCACACAGATTTATCTTATATTGCATGTGCTCGCAAACTTTTAGCCGAACCAGACTTTATTTATCCACAATTCGCAACACATAATGCACAAACCTTAGCCACTATTTATCATTTGGCAAATCCTGAACAATATTATAAGGGACAATACGAATTCCAATGTTTACATGGCATGGGTGAACCACTTTATGAACAAGTCGTCGGTTCTAAAGCAGATGATAAACTTGGCGTACCTTGCCGAATTTATGCACCTGTCGGAAATCACGAAACCCTTTTGGCTTATTTGGTTAGACGATTGCTTGAAAATGGGGCAAACACGTCTTTTGTAAATCGTATTGCTGATAAAACACTCAAAATTGATGACTTGATTGAAAATCCACATCAAACCATTGATGTCACAAGTCGAATCGAAGGCAAAGTTGGATTAAAGCACCCTGCTATTCCATATCCGAAACATTTATATGCTGATCATCGCCCTAACTCTCTTGGAATTGATCTTGCAAATGACCAAGACCTTGAACATTTGAATCATACTTATCAACAATGGTCTAAAGTTCAAATTAAAGCCACCCCAATGGGTCTGAGATTAGATGAATCCGTACACGATACAGAGTCAATGGCAATTCTCAATCCTGCGAACCATCAAGATATTGTCGGTGAAGTGACGGAGACTCATGCCATGCAAGTGGAAATGGCGTTAGTTAATGCGACTGAAGCACAGCAGGATTGGCAAAATTTAGAAAAAGATCAACGTGCAGAATATTTAATTACAGCATCCAATGTGATGGAGTCTCGACTTGAAGAGCTAATGGTTCTGCTCAGTCGCGAAAGCGGTAAAACATTTGCCAATGCGATTGCTGAAGTACGCGAAGCAGTAGATTTCTTACGCTACTACGCAGCACAAGTGAAAGATCTAGAACACAAAGCCGTTATTCAACCCTTAGGTACAGTACTGTGTATTAGTCCTTGGAACTTCCCATTGGCAATTTTTACAGGTCAAATCGCGGCGGCACTTGTAACAGGGAATACTGTAATCGCCAAACCAGCGGAGCAAACTCCTTTAATTGCCTCAATTGCAGTTCAGATCCTTTGGGAATCTGGCGTACCACAATCTGTCTTACAGCTCTTGCCAGGACGTGGTGAAACAGTGGGTGCACAACTCAGTAGTGATCATCGTATTCAAGGTATTATGTTTACAGGGTCAACTGAGGTTGCGAAAATTTTGCAGAAAACCGTTGCAAAACGACTGAATCAATTTGGTCAATCAATACCTCTCATTGCAGAAACTGGCGGTCAAAATGCCATGATCGTAGATTCTTCTGCCCTGACTGAACAGGTGGTATTAGATGTTGTCAGCTCAGCATTTGATAGTGCAGGTCAGCGTTGTTCAGCACTGCGAATTTTATGTGTTCAAGAAGATAATGCACATACCGTGATCAAAATGCTCAAAGGTGCAATGAAGCAATTGCGTGTCGGCATTCCAAGTTTATTGAAAACTGATATTGGACCTGTAATTGATCGAGAAGCAAAACAAACCATTGATCAACATATTAATAAAATGAAATCTCTGGGTTATCCCGTTCAACAACTCATGTGGGATGAAGATGACTCTCATCTCAAGCAAGGGACATTTGTTAAACCGACTTTAGTTGAGTTACCACATTTAGATGATCTTGAACGTGAAGTTTTTGGTCCAGTACTGCATGTCATTACTTATAAATATGGCGAACTTGATCGACTTATTGATCAAATCAATGCCAAAGGCTATGGTTTGACTATGGGCTTACACACGCGTATCGATGAAACCATACAAACCGTAATTTCAAAAGCAGAAGTTGGAAATCTCTATATTAACCGCAACATTGTAGGTGCTGTTGTCGGTGTACAACCCTTCGGTGGAGAAGGTTTATCTGGTACAGGTCCCAAAGCTGGTGGACCGATGTATATTTATCGGTTAATGCATGAATGTACACATAAAAAAATTGAACAACCTTATGCAACGAGCAAAGGCGTTGAATTGACTGAACATCAAAACTTATTGAATCAATATAAAGATTGGGTCAATAAGTCATTTCCTCATTATCAAATGAAGGTGTTGCAACCAAGTTGTGTCGGACATAGCTATGAATTACAAGGACCAACAGGTGAAAGCAATCAATATGTTGTGTTACCGAGACATCGTGTTTTAAGCTTGGCAGATCAAGAAATAGATCAGATTCATCAACTTCATGCCATTCTCGCGGTTGGCTCTCAGCCAACTGTTCTAGGTGAGAATACGTTTGTTTTAAAATACTTACAGTCTATGCCTAAAGAGGTCGCTCAACGTATCGCCATTATTGCTGATATTGAGACAGGTAGTTTTGATGCAATTCTACATCATGGCACCAAAAATCAACTGTTAAAATTGCAAGATAAAGTGGCTCAGCGACAAGGTCCGATCATCGGAATAACACATCTAGAGCCTGGTAATTATGACATTCCTTTAGAACGCTTCTTTATTGAACGTGCAATTAGTATTAATACCGCAGCTGCAGGTGGTAATGCGAGTCTAATGACCATGCAAGCTTGATTCTGTTGAGTCAAAAAAACCAGTGCATTGCACTGGTTTTTTATTTGTGATTTAAACAGCAAGCATACTATTTAAAGTTTCAGATACATTTTTAGATTTCACGATAGGTTTCAATGCTTCGAGTTTCGCTTTGACTTCGGCTTGTTGAGGATGGGCTAACGTGTACCAACGTGATAAAAGTTGTAACAAACGTGAGCCTACAATCGGATTCTTTTCATCCAAATATTGAGCCAACTGAATAATATGATCTACCCCAAAACTCCAAGTATTGACAGGGTTTGAATTTAAACCACCAGTTACAGCACGGATTCGATTAGGTACTTTAAGATCGTAATCAGCATGTGATGTCAGTTTTTGAATCGTTTCTGCTGTCGCTTTCGGATGAGCTGCTTGGATCATAAACCACTGATCCATTGATAGAGCCTCATCTTTAAAACGCGTATAGAAATCTTCTAAAATCTCAACAGCTTGCGGTGCATCATTCCAAACCAACACTTTTAAAGCACCTAAACGTTCAGACATATTACGTGTTTGACGATACTGTTGCTCAGCTAAATCAAATGCAGCCTCATCTCCTTGACGCGCAATAAATGAAAGCATGATGTTCTTTAAAGCACGTGTACCCATAGCTTGGGAAAAATCTGACTGTATTGCTGGATCTAATGATAAATAAGTCTCTTTAGCAAAATCACCTAAACGGCGAGACAAAGTATCTAATAGAGCATTACGCTTTTCATAGATCGCTGTCGGTTGATAATCGTGGTCAATACGACTACCCAAATAACCTTCACTCGGAACATCAAATAAACGTGAAGCTAACAGCGGATCTTGCTGAATTACTCTAGATAGCGTTTTTAACATCGCTTCAATATATATGTCAGCAGGTTGGTCATTTAATAAGATGCGCTCAAGCAATGTTTGCGTCGCTTGCCACTGATTAAAGCCATTGGTTTCGTACTGTAATAATAACGCAAGCTGTTCATCAGTATAATTAAACTCTAAATTCACAGGTGCAGAGAAATTTCGTAATAGTGAAATTACAGGCACCTTCGCCACGTTTTTAAACTCGATCGTTGCTTCATCAGTCGTGAATAAGTAAACACCATCTTTGACTTGATCTTCAACTAAAGCTGAGCATTCAAGTTGAAGTTGCTCACCAGTGTGTTCATCAAACAAAGCCAAAGCGACAGGAATTGGAACCGCTTTTAAGTTTGGATATTTTGGATGTGGTTTTAAACTTTGCTTAAAGTTTAAACGATAAGTTTTCTGCTCAGCATCATACTCACCTTTGGCTTCAAGCTTAGGTGTACCCGGTTGGTTATACCAAGTTAAAAATCCTGATAAATCCACACCAGAACCTGCTGATAATGCAGCAACCCAATCTTCCACAGTCACAGCTTGACCATCATGGCGACGGAAATACTCATCCGTTCCTTTACGGAATTTTTCTTTACCTAATAAAGTCGCCATCATTCGGTTAATTTCTGCACCTTTTTCATACACAGTCGCTGTATAGAAGTTATTAATTTCTACGAAATGATCTGGACGTGGAGGATGAGACAATGGGCCTGAATCCTCAGGGAATTGATGCGCTTTAAGCACTGCCACATCATCAATTCGTTGAACAGCAGCAGACTGCAAATCCTCAGAAAAAGATTGATCACGGAAAACGGTTAAACCTTCTTTCAGACAAAGTTGGAACCAGTCTCGGCAAGTAATACGATTACCCGTCCAGTTATGGAAATATTCATGAGCGATAACAGATTGAACACGCATAATCGCAGCATCAGTCGTGTATTCTTCATCAGCTAAAACACATGATGTGTTAAAAATATTAAGCCCTTTGTTTTCCATTGCACCCATATTGAATGCACTGGTCGCGACAATCATATAATTGTCTAAATCATAAGGTAATCCATAGTGCTCTTCATCCCAACGCATAGAATGTTTAAGTGCTTCCATGGCAATATGGCACTTAGGAATATCTTTTTCTTCAGCATAAATTTCTAGAGCTACATCACGACCTTCAGAAGTGACGTAACGATCTTTTAATACCGCTAAGTCTCCAATGACACATGCAAAGAGATAGGCTGGTTTCTTGGTTGGATCTTGCCAAATGGTATAATGACGTCCTTCGCCCACTTCACCCGCTTCAATTAAATTACCATTCGCCAGTAGGACTGGAAATTTCTTATCCGCTTCGACACGTGTTGTGAAAACAGACAGCACATCTGGACGGTCTGGATAGAACGTAATTTTACGAAAGCCTTCTGGCTCGTTTTGAGTTACAAACAGATCAGATGCTGCTTGGTATAAACCTTCAAGTTGTGTGTTTGATTCAGGATGAATTTCAACGACTGTAACGATGCATGCATCATCAGGTGCATCTTTAATCACTAACTGTTCATCATCTAGATGATATTGCGAAGAATCTAACTCTTGACCATTCAGTGTAATTGACTTCAACTCAAGCTCACGACCAAGCAATACCAAATCACCTTCAGTCTGACGTTGCATTTTTAGTGTGCCTGTCACCATCGTATGATCGTCATAGACTTGGATATTTAAATCAATCGAATCCACGACAAATGCTGGCTTCTGATAATCTTTCAAAAAAATCGTTTGATCTGCTTCGATCACTGGATTTGCCGCGATATTCATAACTCGTCCTATAAGCTGTTCTTTACAGCGATTATGCTTTTATGTGAAGTCAATTGATCATAGGTCAAAATTGACGAATTGTCTGTGTTTGACGCTCTATTTAATATGGGTCTATTCATGTTTTTTTCAATTTAATTTATTTGTAGTAACAACAGTTTGCTTCTTTATTACCCGTTTCAAATATCTTGTCTAAGTACGATAGAAATGTAACAAAAATTCACTTATTTATTTTCAAGCATAATTATTGCTTCAGTTTAAGAGCGGTAATCATCAAAAAACTTATAAATCATAAATGAGGTGAATCATGCTCATCAGGAACCATATAGTCAGAGTAGAAAACATCAAAACCATGCAGATGATGGATGCTGCTAAAATTGATCATCGCGTGATTGCAGCGTTTTTAACCAGTGAGGGAATGCCTATTGAAACATCAGAAGTCACAGCTGTATTGAAAAACTATGATGTACTCGGAATCAAGAGATTATCTCAAAAGAAATCTCAGGTACTGATCCAAGCTAAAATGCAACATTTTTCCGATTCAGAGCTCCCTTGCCCTTTAACCTATTAAATCCTCTATCTAGGTCGATCTAACACTTGAGGAAATGATTTTCCGGTTCGATCTATTCATATATTTCACATAAGCAGGCATTCACCTGCTTATTTTATTGATCGCAACACCAGTCAGATTTGTTTTCAATACTGACTCAATCAAGCGATGTTGAACAATCGTGTGTATAATTCTTTCATCTTGAAATTAAAGTGCTGCCATGTTGCAAATTCTCCAAAAAAATGCTGATGAAAGTAGTTTCTGTCCACTTTGTCAGGCCAGTATGTACTTTATTGAAGCAGAAGAATTTGATAAAGAAATCCTATTCCATCAATGTTCCCATTGCCACCATCAAGTCTTTCAAGATGAAAACCGCAACTGCCATTGTGAGCGCTGCACAGCAAAACGAAAGAAAATGATGCAGGAAACTCGCATTCAAGAACAACGTAAGATTGCATCGAAGAATAAAGACATACAAGAACTCGATTTGCATCAACTGAGCTTTATGCACAAGTTGTTTTTACTCTCAATATTAGATCAACAAGTCCATGAGCATACCCAACATCAAGAATTCATCGATTGGGAAAATATTAAATATCATACCATTACCCCAAGTTATTTATTTCAAAATCATTTGATGAAACAACTTTTGAAAGACAATATTCTTGTCCCACGTGACTTTTCGAGTGAACTCAGTCAATACTATATTAATGTCCGTCTTGACGGCTATTCTGAGCCGAGCTTGTTTAGTATTACTCAAGCGTTACGTCAGCTCTTTTATGAAAATCTGAGCCAAGGTGTACCATTTAAAAATAGTGATGAAGTCAAAAGTGCACTCTATACTCTGTTGTACCAAGAAATTATTCAATTTGCGCAATACTACTGTCGAACTTGGGGCGTTCAAATTGCTGGAAATCAGAGTTTTCAAACCTTTTGTTTTAGATTATTAGACTCTCTTGCTGTGGGTCAAATCTATTATTTAGTTCAAACTGCGCTTGAGTATTTGCACCATCAGAAAGCACTCCAAGCCCGTAATGAAAATTTTATCAATACCAACCTTTTAAAAAAGACTTTACAGCAATATCGTGAACGTTCTTTAGCTGAAAAATGGGAAACCTCAACACTGCCAAGGCTACCTAACTTGCCTTTAAGTAAAATGAGCGAAATCTTATTTTTTCATTTTCTAGGCTATGATGAATCAATCTTTTTTCAACCTGTTTGGCGATCGTGGAGTAAAATCGAGCCACGTTTAAATTTCTACTCACAAAAACGTTGTATGAATTGTGGCTCGAATGAACTTTCTGTGGATTATGACGCTGATGACTATGTCAGTTTAATTTGTCGTAATTGTAATCACCAAGACCACTATTTTACACGCTAGCGAACGACTATGAATCATCCAGAAAACTTGATAGCAAATGCTCCAAAAGATATTGAGGTTCAAACCCAAGAGATTCTTAAACAGGTCATTGAAGCATGGCATCTGTTAAGAACCACTCAACCTTTAGTGCATTGTATGACCAATCAGGTTGCTGCCAACTATGTCGCAAATGTACTGTTAGCTGCTGGTGCCTCACCTGCCATGATTGATAATCCTTTTGAAGCTGAAAGTTTCGTGGGTATTAGTCAAGCTTTAAGTATCAATTTAGGGACACCTCATACAGAACAAGTTGCCGCAATGAAAATTGCCACAGAAACTGCTCACAAAAAAAATATACCTTGGGTATTAGATCCTGTTGGCTATAGTGCTGTTTTGCCATGGCGTACTGAAATTACAAATGATTTATTGCGGTTTAAACCCACCATTATCCGAGGTAATGCTTCAGAAATTGGGAGCTTAGCTGGACAACAAAATCAATCTAAGGGTGTAGACAGTACCCTCGATAGCGCTGCCGTAGTAGAACAGGCAAAAACTTTATTAGATTACTCTGAATGTATCGCAATTTCTGGCGAATCTGATTTTATTCTTTCTAAGTCTTATGGATGTATGGTTAAGATTAATGGTGGTTCACATTTACAGCCAAAAGTTACCGCTACAGGATGCGCCTTAGGTGCATTAATTGCTGCTTATGCTGGCGTAACAAACCCAACCATTGCATGTATTGCTGCCCATGTACACTTTGCCATCGCAGGTAAGCTCGCTTATACGCAGGCTCAAACTGTCGGAAGTTTTAATGTCGCTTTCATCGATGAACTCTATAGCTATTCGGCTGAAAAAATTCAAAACAGTGCAGATATCGAAATACTGACTTTTGCTGCATAACGATAGGCTGAAGATCACTTCAGCCTTTTTAGTCTTACTTCTGAACTCTACCTTTACGATAATGCTCTTTTGGCATTTCCGCTAACTCAATGATCAATTGAACCGTTAAGCCTTGAGCATGATAACCATTAAAGCTATGAAGATACTCATTTAAGCGATCTGAAATAAGATTCTTTTGTTCTTCATTACGCCCCGTCATGATCCCTAAACGAACATGAATATAGGCTTGAGGCTCTTCGCCAAAACCAATCAGGAAATCACTATTAGCACGAATACGTGATTTGATATCAGAAGGATGCCCCACTAGACCTGTATCAAATAAAGCGTGGTTTAAGCCTAAAAGTAACGCTTGCGCATCTAAATTTTGGATATTATCCGAATACTCAACGATCATCTGTGGCATCTTAATTCCCTTTGCTTGTGTGTTAAAAAATCAATTTCAAATGCGTAACTCATTATTCAATGAATAATAAGGCTAATCTCACTTGGTCATAGCCCATACGCGGATTGGTATTTTCCACGATCGGACGCAACTTGATCGCACCATCTTCACCGAAATGTTCAGGACTCTGTCTTTTAAGTAATTTTTTATAGATTTTACGTACTTGTTCAACGACTTCATCCCCAGGATGAGCAACCGAGATATCTAAGCCCTGCTCACGATGGAGTTTGCCTAAGTGGTTAATAATGGTTGCTGGCGTTAAACCACGCTCAACCGCAATATCCTGAATTTCATAACCATTTTCAAAGAGTTCGCGAGTTTCATCGAGAGTCGCGGTGGCATAATTGGCTTTGCCTGCATTTTTGGCAATTTTTTTCTCATTACGACTAATCTCAAGCTCATTGAGTGTGCCACCACAGTGCCGAATAAATGCCTTATGTTGCGCTTCTAAATCAGCATCACCAAAATGCGCTTCTGCTTCATCAGAGAGTTCTTGAAATCTTCGGTCGGCTTTAATTGCTAAACTGTCTAATTCTAATGCTTGCTCATTGAAGCCGAGCAACCTCAGACCATCAATAGATTTCAAACGAGATAAGGCGACATAGCCCTGACCCTTTTCAAAGGTATTCGCCAAATTGATTTCCGCCGCCGATAAAGTCATCCCTTGAGACTTATGAATAGTAATCGCCCAAGCTAACCGCAAAGGAACTTGGGAAAAACTCGCGATTGTCTTTCCTGCATCATTATCAACAGACCAGGTTTCAGGTTCGACCACCAGAACAGTGCCGTCTGTTAATTTAACTTTAGGTAATACCCCGTGATCATCTACTTCTTCAAAGCCAATGACTTCACCAAGGCTGCCATTGATATAACCCACATCAAAATTGTTTTTTACAAACATGACTTTGGCATGTTTCTTTAAGGTCAATTCTTCTGGTGCACGTACGGAAGATTTTAATGTCTCGATTAATTTTTCATTACCATCCATTTGTGCACAAAATTGATGACCATCCCCATCAATCTCATTTAAATGACGGTAATTAATGGCATCAACATCCATATTATGGGTATACAAACGTGTAAATGTTTCACCAATATCTTGCTCACGCGTTTGTTGTAAAGCTTGAATATGCTCGGCTTGAATATTTTGCGCACGGATTGCATTCAAAATATCATTCAAGGCTGAGTCATCTTGTCGATGTTGTTCAGTTAAATAACAAACACGAAATTTCGCTTCTACCCAAGCCTGGGACATAAAACAGAATTTATCTCGATTTTTTTCGTCATTGCGTCCGACTGGTGGTAACTGGAAGAAATCTCCAGCGGCAATCACCTGTATGCCACCAAATGCTTCATCAGACTCTTTAAAAAACTTGAGCACTTGATTAACTAAATTAAGCTGCTTTGCATGTAACATCGAAATTTCATCAATGATCAATACCTGCGCATTTTCTAAATGCTCTTTGAGATATTTACGCTCTTTCATGCGTTTTAGATCATCATCTGATAAAAAATCTTTGATCCCGATCCCCGCCCACGTATGAATGGTCATCCCATTCATGTGTGTGGCTGCAATGCCTGTAGATGCAGTAATGGCGACTAAAACTTTTCGTGCCTTAAGATAATTAATATATTGATTAAGCGTATACGTTTTTCCTGCACCCGCAGAACCTGTCAAAAAGACATTTTCCCCTGCTTTCATTAACTTCAGTGCAGTTTCTTGTTTCATATGTGCTTAACCTAATTTGAACGCTCTTAGCCTAACGACATTTCATCAAAAAGTTAAGCCAAAAATCAGCCTTGTGATCATGTTAACGCGTGAATACGTCAATTTAAGGCGCATCAGTTGTTGATTTGTTCAGGATCTCCAAAATTCCAAATCAACATTTCATTGACTTGATGTACAAACGCTTTGGCTTCCCTCACAACCTTAAGATCAGCAACTTCATTATTGGGCAAACGCAGTTGGTCAAAATGCAACTGATCGAATTTAAAAAAACAACCGAGTGTCAAATGCTGTGAGGGATCATGTAAATTTGACATATGGAACGCCACATATTCACCATCAATAATTCTTTGGGTATAAGATAAAGCCAAACAATGTTTATAATTTACAGACTCTTGAATAATTTGCTCTAACTCATTCAATTCCACAAATTTCCAATTCTCTGTATACATAACTGCTTGGGGTGATACTCGTTTCCAATGACTCTCAGCATGTCGCAATTTCAAAGTCGTCAATGTATCAACATAATGTAAATGTTGATGCCAACGTATTGCTTGCTGATACCATGCGGGCCATGTCATGTTTTTCGCAATGGTTCGATCTTGTTGAAAAAAATCAATGAGATAATCTGCGACATAAGAGTCAAAAATACTATTGCTGCGGTTATATTGAGAGTTTGGATGTTTAAAGCGCTGCCTAAACTCATCTAGATTGATATGATACTGCTGCATCAAGAAATGAAAATGCGTTTGATGTTGTGTTGAGGGCTCAATAAATTTGATGATTTCATCAGGTAGATCTTTAACTAAGTCATTTAAAAACAACATATAAGACTGCATCACTTGAGAAATACGTTTAAAGACATATTTCACTGAACTCAATCCTTGCTGATCCAATGACCATAACAAGTCCAACCATTCCTTAAGATATAAAATAGAAGCCGTGAGTGGCTGTGATTTTTTAAAATCTTGAGCATTTTGTGCCTCATTCAATGCATATGAATGATGCTCAGCAGATAGTTCAAACCATGCTTGTTGCTGTGAAATACGTAAACACTCAGAAATAAATAAACGACCGATAACCTGTTCAAAATATTGAATCGAGAGTTGTATGACATGCGGATGTACTTTAGAGCAATCCACAAAACTTAAAGCGGTGACAGCCAATCGAATATTTGGATCTTTTAAATTTTCACTTACCCAGTCGATGACAAGATAATCTTGTTTAAATAACCAATTCACTGCTCTTTTGTGTATAAACAGTGGCGACTGTTGCGCTATATCTTCTACCCAATACTGCACATCTTTATTTAAAAAATTTTGTTTATTGAAAATATCTTGATACTGCCAATACCCTCGTTTGATCCAACGTGTAAAACCTAATAAATGCGGTGTTTGCTCGTTATGCTGTTTGAGTAAATTGAAATCAGGCTCTAAGTCTACCAATTGAGATAAGCTAAATTGTTCCTCGAACGAAATTTGTGCCATACGATATAACCGTTTTGGCAACATTAATTCTGCTGAAGTGCTTAACCGATCGTATACTGGGATCAATTTTTGCACTGCAAGAAAATTATCTCCCATGACTGAATTGACCAAACACAGATGTTTAAAATTTAGTTCAACTTCCAGAGGTATTTCAGCACCAAATCGGCTGAAATTCAGCAAATGAGGTTCATCATAATACTCACTTTGCATCATGATTCGATCTAACTGCATCGCTTGCTGATCGGTCAAATTATAGAGGCACTGTTCAACACGATTTTCTCCATCGACCCATTTAAAGACTTCTTCAACCAGCATTTGACGAAATAACTGCACTTTCGTTTTTAAATATAAAGAATGATGTGAGGCCTTATGATTAAAGATAAAACTAAAATCATTGAACATAAAATCCGCAATTTTTTGAATCTCGACATTTGAGTGGGATGTATAAAATTGAATTTTATAATCATCGATACACTCAACTGTGAGCAGTCCATCTGCGATCACTAAGCTATTATTTTCCTGATCAATTACGAATAAATTTTCAGGCGTAATCGTCCATAGATATAACCACTGATCCTGAAATACGGCTTTGAGTGTATCGCAATGATCAATTAATGCCTGTGCAGTATATTGATGACGTTGCTTTGGATTTTGCGGAGGACACGCCAGCATACAGTTTGCCTAAATAAGAAAGACTGGAAGAATTTTAAAAATAACAACGATATAACTATATTATTCTATCTTAAAATGAGTTGTGCTATTCAGATTCTGTAACTTTTGTATGAGTCAGATAAGCAGTTCGTATCATGCAACAATTATATGAAAATTTCTTGAAAGTACGTTTGACTCACTGCTCTGACTGTATTAAAACAATCTCATACTAAGAACTTTAGAGACAATAATGAAAACAGTGGTGATTACAGGTGCAAATACAGGAATTGGATTAGCGACAGCAAAAAAATTTGTTGAAGATGGTCATCATGTCGTACTTGCCTGTCGTAATTTGGATAAAGCTCAGAAAGCTAAAGCAGAAATCAGCACCAAAGGTCATGGTCAAATTGATATTGTAGAATTAGATTTAAATGATTTAAATCAAGTCAAATCTGCAGCACAAACTTTAAAAGAAAAATATTCACAGATTGATATTTTGGTCAACAATGCAGGTCTAATGACGCCTAAATTAGAAGAAACGGCTAATGGTTTTGAAAAACAAATAGGTGTCAATTATCTAGGACATTTTGTGTGGACAATACAATTGTTACCTTTACTTCAAAACGCGCCTTCAGGCCGTATCATTCATCTTGCATCCATGATGCATGTTCTGGGTAAAATTGACACACATCAATTTAAATTTCATTCTGTTAAAAAATATAACGGTGTACTCAGCTATGGAAATAGTAAATTAGCAAATTTACAATTTAGTCATGCCTTAGCTGAAAAGCTCAAAGGCACATCTATCACCAGTAATGCAATTCATCCAGGTGGTGTGGATTCCGAAATTTATCGCGAGCTTCCTAACTATCAATATCGCGCTTTAAAATTGTTCTTAATCTCACCCAACAAACCAGCAAATCTTATTCATCAAATTGCGTTATCACCTGAATGGTCTAAGAAAACAGGTCAATACAAAAGTTTGCAAACACCAGCTTTTCAATCTGCACATGCGAAAAATCGTAGTTTAGCTCAGCGATTGTTTGACGAGACAGAACAACTTTTAAAAGAATATTTATAGTCAATATAAACAATTTTGAATCAGGGAATGAATCAATAGATGATCGAAAAAATGAGTGCTGAGACCACGCTACAATACCAACCCGACATTTTAGGTGAAAAATTTGAGCAACATATTTTCAAATTTTCGCCTGATTATGATGGTGAGGTTATTGCAACATTAGTACGTCGCCCATCAGATATTCCATCAACTAAAGCTGTGCTGTATATCCATGGCTTTATTGATTATTTCTTTCAACAAGAAATGGCGAAAAAATTTAATGCCCAAGGTTTTCATTTTTACGCCATTGACCTTAGAAAATACGGTAGATCACTACTTCCGCATCAAAAACCTTATTTTGTGAAAGCCCTAACCGAATATGATGAAGATATTCATGCCGCATTGAATACAATTCAAAGTGAGGGAAATGAATCGGTATTATTATGCGGTCATTCTACAGGCGGTTTAACTGCCACTTATTTTTCAATTCGACACCCTGATCATCCATTGATTAAAGCAATCTGGGCCAACAGCCCATTTTATGATTTCAATATGAATGTCTTGAAAAAAAAATATGCGCTTCCAATGATTGCAAAATTAGCTCAGCAATTTCCGTTGATGCAATTACCAAGTGAATTAAATAAATTTTACGTGAAGAGTTTGCACGAAAATTTAAATGGCGAATGGAGTTTTGATCTCCAGCTTAAACCTAAAACCTACACCAAAGTGTATTTGAGTTTTATCGGTGCTGTTGCGAAAGCACAACAGAAAATTCAATCTGGTCCTAAAATTTCAGTTCCGCTCCTTGTTATGCACTCAAGTCGCACGACCAATCCCAAGAAATATAACATTGATGCTCAGACCTCTGATGTGATTTTAGATGTAAAAACTATCGAAAAATATGCAAAAGCATTACAAGGTAATGTCACTGTAATGACAATTAAAGATGGTCTGCATGATTTGGTTCTTTCAAAAAAACTGGTTCGTCAGCAAGTATATGACCAACTCTTCGCTTGGCTTGCTTCAAAAAATCTCTAAACTCTGTTCATCTAAGACCTCATTTTAGTGGTCTTGATTGTTAATGTGTATTGATCAAGCTGAATGGACTTTCTCTTGGTCATACAATATTTCTATTCTTCAACGTTCCCATCTCTTCACAGACCTTTGCGACCAATCTGCTTTTCACCCATTTGAAATATTATTTCTTGCTTTCTGTTTCTTGTTTTGAGCCATGGAGAAATTGGGTTGGTATTTGGTAGGTACACATCTTCTCAAGCGTGTCCAATACTGCAAACACGGTAAATATCGCCGAACACAACAATAAATGGTAAAAGGAATCTCACCATGGCTTTTAAAAATATTGCAGACCAAACAAACGGTTTTTATATCCCTTGTGTTTCACTTTTCGGACCAGGTAGTGCTAAAGAAGTTGGAAGCAAAGCCCAAAATTTAGGGGCTAAAAAAGCACTGATTGTGACTGATGCAGGTTTATACAAATTTGGTGTCGCAGATATCATCGCTGGCTATTTAAAAGAAGCGCAAGTGGAGAGCTACATATTTGCTGGTGCCGAGCCTAATCCGACTGATATTAATGTCCACGATGGTGTGGAAGCCTACAATAATAATGCTTGTGATTTTATTATTTCTTTAGGTGGTGGCTCTTCACATGATTGTGCTAAAGGTATTGGTTTAGTGACTGCAGGTGGTGGGCACATTCGCGACTATGAAGGAATCGATAAAAGTACCGTTCCGATGACACCTCTTATTGCAGTCAACACAACTGCAGGAACTGCTTCGGAAATGACGCGTTTCTGTATTATTACCAATACAGAAACTCATGTAAAAATGGCAATCGTCGATTGGCGTTGCACTCCACTCATTGCCATAGATGATCCTAAACTGATGATCGCAAAACCTGCAGCATTGACAGCTGCAACAGGTATGGATGCGCTTACTCATGCCGTCGAAGCCTATGTTTCAACAGCAGCAAATCCAATTACAGATGCCTGTGCTGAAAAAGCCATCAGCATGATCAGTCAATGGCTGAGTCCTGCGGTTGCTAATGGTGAGAATATTGAAGCACGTGATGCAATGAGTTATGCACAATATTTGGCAGGCATGGCATTTAATAACGCCTCTCTAGGTTATGTACATGCCATGGCTCACCAATTAGGCGGTTTTTATAATCTTCCGCATGGTGTGTGTAACGCGATTTTACTCCCACATGTCTGTGAGTTCAACTTAATTGCCTGCCCTGATCGTTATGCCAAAATAGCTGAATTAATGGGTGTAAATATTGAAGGATTAACCATTAATGAAGCTGCATATGCAGCAATTGATGCGATAAAAATCCTCTCTCAATCTATTGGCATTCCAACAGGATTAAAAGAGCTTTCGGTTAAAGAGGAAGATTTAGAAGTGATGGCTCAAAATGCACAAAAAGATGCCTGCATGCTCACTAACCCACGTAAAGCAGATCTCCAACAAGTCATCAACATTTTTAAAGCTGCAATGTAAACTTTTGAGTTGCTAGATCTAAAAGAGAATCTGGATACACTTCAGATTCTCTTTTTTACTCTTTGATTCTCAATCGAATCTGATAGTGCATTACATCAGGAACGGCGGCGTTAAATTTTTGTAGGTATAAATAAATGAGGATAAAATACGTTAACAATACGAAGAATATGCTTTAGGCCGTTGTGTTTTACTTTAATTCGGCTCAATTACGATAGTGCTGTAAAAGTTGTTGCGTTGAATAATCTTGCGGTGACAACTCCATTAAACGCTCCATTGCATCAACTGCATCAGGATTTCGTGCAATGTATTTTAAAAGCACTTCAACATCACAATAGTTAAAAATTGCTTCACTCAAACGCGAATCTAAACAATTTCGCCAAGAACATAAGAATGGGCTTTCTGTTTTTGCGAGCATTACACCATTGACCTGCTGTAAAGCTTTATCAATAAATCCAACGTCTAAAGCATTTTCGATTCGGAGGAAATCAGCCTCAATATGCGCCAGTAATTTATAGGGTCTTGAGCCTAACATTCCACCCAATAAATCTCGAAGCTGCGACATTTCAGCTTTTAAAGTTCCCATGCTTACCTTTCGCTCCCCATACAAAGCTTGATGAAGCGAATCTAAGCTAAGCCCTTGAGGACATAATGCCAATATTGTCAAAATTTCAATCTGTCTAGGTGTAACCACCAAGGTACGTCCGTTAAATATGACTTGAGGAATTCCAAAGGTACGAATAAATAAATGTTGGCGTTGATAATTCAGTAATGCTGATTGTATTAAAGATGCACAACGTTCTGCTGCGAGTAGTCCAAAACTATTGTGATGATCCCATGTCGTTGATAAATCTAATACACCAATGAGTTGCTTCGAAAATGGATCAACAATTGGTGCTGCATAGCACACCCAATCATGAATAGACTCCATATAGTGTTCATTTGAAAACACACAACTTGATTTTTCAGTTTTCAAGGTTAATGCTAAAGCATTTGTTCCAACCACTTCCTCCCGCCATTGACCGCCTTCAATAAAGTGAACGCGTTCTGCAGCCTTACGCATTTGTTGACTAGCTTCTGTCCAAATAATGGTGCTGTTGATATCGCCTACCGCAAGTACCATAGATGATTGTTGTGCAACATGTTTTAACTCTTGTTCACATATTTTCAATGCTTGATTTAGGCTGTTACTTTCAACAGTACTCGTTGTGATCAACGGCGCTACCATTCGCTCTTTCGGAATTTCTGCCAACTTCGATCTTTGCCAAGACTTTAAAATATGCTGACCAAGTTGTTTCGCCTGTACAGTTGAAAGACTGATTTTCTCTCTAAGTGTTTCTATTTGTTGTCTTTGCTTGATAAGAGTCTGCATTGAGTTCATTCCTTATTATCTCAACATTTCCCAATATGCATATGTTGTACTTATTATAGTTATAGTATTTGTTGATCAGTTGTAAACCTTCATCATTCCAACCTTTTTCCAACCTTATTGTGGTTATGTTAACTCATCAATAATAGAAGATATCTAATACCAAAGACGAAGATATTTTCCATAACTTTACAGCACAACCAAAGGATGGACACTATGCGCTACGCTGATCCCAATCAACCAGATTCTAAAGTTCAATTTAAAGCACAATACGAAAATTTCATTGGTGGGAAATGGGTTCCTCCAGTAAAAGGTGAGTATTTTGATAATCTTTCTCCCGTAGATGGGAAAGTCTTTACTCGAGTTCCCCGTTCTTCAGTCGAGGATATTGAACTCGCTTTGGACGCAGCTCATGCCGCTAAAACTGAATGGAACAAAACGTCTGCAACAACTCGCTCTAACATTTTATTAAAAATAGCAGATCGCTTAGAAGAGAATCTAGAATTACTTGCTGTGGCAGAAACATGGGACAATGGTAAACCTATCCGTGAAACCTTAGCTGCAGATATTCCACTGTGTATTGACCATTTCCGCTATTTTGCTGGCTGTATCCGCGCACAAGAAGGTGGTATTTCAGAAATCGATGAAGATACTATCGCTTACCATTTTCATGAGCCGTTGGGTGTCGTTGGACAGATTATTCCATGGAACTTTCCGATTTTAATGGCGGCGTGGAAACTTGCGCCTGCATTAGCAGCGGGGAACTGTATTGTCTTAAAACCAGCTGAGCAAACTCCTGTCAGTATTCTAGTTTTAGTTGAACTGATACAAGATATTTTACCACCAGGTGTGCTGAATATCGTCAATGGTTATGGTGTTGAAGTAGGACGCCCTCTTGCCACAAATCCACGTATTTCAAAAATTGCATTTACTGGCTCAACTGCGGTTGGTCAATTAATTATGCAATATGCCACCGAAAATATTATTCCAGTGACATTAGAACTGGGTGGCAAATCTCCAAATATTTTCTTCGAAGACATCATGGATAAGGATGATGAATATCTAGATAAAGCGCTTGAAGGTTTTGCCATGTTTGCCCTGAATCAGGGAGAAATTTGTACTTGTCCATCACGCGCTTTAGTCCAGGAAAGTATTGCTGATAAATTCTTAGAGATGGCTGTAGAGCGCGTGAAGCGAATTAAAACGGGACATCCACTTGATACAGAAACCATGATTGGTGCTCAAGCCTCGCAAGAGCAACAAGATAAAATTTTAGGTTGTATTGCGACAGGTCGTGAAGAAGGTGCTCAAATTCTTACAGGTGGTCAAGCACGTGAAGAAATTGGACAAGGTTTTTATATTGAGCCGACGATTTTCAAAGGCAATAACAGCATGAAAACATTCCAAGAAGAAATTTTTGGACCAGTTTTGGCTGTGACAACATTTAAAGATTTCGACGATGCTATCAACATTGCCAATGACACCATTTATGGATTAGGTGCTGGTGTTTGGTCACGATCAGCGCATACGTCATATCGTGCAGGACGTGCAATTCAATCAGGTCGAGTCTGGACAAATTGCTACCATATCTACCCTGCTCATGCTGCTTTTGGTGGTTATAAAAAATCAGGGATTGGTCGTGAAAATCATAAAATGATGCTGGATCATTACCAACAAACTAAAAATTTATTGGTGAGTTACTCAACTAAACCAATGGGTTTCTTCTAAAACAAAAGCTAAAGAAGCGGCTGATTGCCGCTTCTTTTCTGCTACAGGAGCTTAATGGATTAGCTGGCTTGTAGACTTTTCATATCAATCACAAAACGATATTTCACATCACTTTGAAGCATTCGCTCAAATGCCTCATTAATATTTTGCATATCAATGACTTCAACATCTGACACGATATTGTGCTGACCACAAAAATCAAGTAGTTCTTGAGTTTCTTGAATCCCACCAATCACCGATCCAGCGATTGATTTTCTTCCCATAATCATGGGCACGGAATTGCTGCTAAATTCTCCGAGATAGCCTACCAATACCAGTGTCCCACTCAATGCAAGTGTCGGAATATAAGGCTTTAAATCATGATCATAAGGCACAGTATCAATAATTAAATCAAACTGATTTTTCACTGATTTCATTTGTGTTGGATCTGTTGATAACACGACATGATCTGCACCTAAATCACGTGCATCCTGTTCTTTATTTGCTGATCGTGTAAATAAAGTCACTTCTGCACCAAGTGCATGAGCAAGTTTAATCGCCATATGACCTAAACCACCGAGTCCAACAACAGCCACTTTAGAGCCTTTACCGACATTCCAATGTTTTAATGGCGACCATGTCGTGATCCCAGCACATAAGATGGGTGCAATGGATTGTGTATCTAAATTTTCAGGTACTTTCAATACAAAATCTTGGCTCGCAATGATCGTTTGTGCGTAGCCACCATAAGTAGGTGTTTGATCATGACGATCTAAACTACCATACGTTTGTGTATTGCCAGCTTCACAATATTGCTCCAAACCTTGGTGACAAGCAGAACAAGTACGACATGAATCTACCATACACCCGATTCCGACCAGATCTCCAACCTTAAACTTCGTTACCGATGCTCCGATGCTTTTTACGCGACCAATTACTTCATGACCAGGTACAATTGGGTAACGACTAAAACCCCAATCATTACGCGCTTGATGTAAGTCAGAATGACATACACCGCAGTATTCAATATCAATAATGACATCATCGGTGCGAGCTTGACGTTGCTGGAAAGTATATGGAACCAGTGGACTTTTAGAATCAAGCGCTGCGTAAGCTAAAACATTATGGGTCATCGTGACTTCCTCAAGCTGTTAATTTCGTACTCTCTTATTCGTTATATCACATGAATATTTTTAATAAATTTAGCTGAGTCTCAATCTAATTTCTTTTTCACTTATTTTTGTAATTCGCGCTCTACGAAATGCAAGCGATCTTGCCCCCAGTACATATTTTCCCGTACAAAAAATGTAGGTGCTCCGAATACCCCTCGTTGTACGGCATTGTTTGTTTCATCAATCAATTTTTGTTTTACCACCGGATCTTGGCTTAAATCCAAAAGTTGCTGACCGTCGATTGCATCACCTTGAAATAAATTTATCAGAACTTCTGGATCGGCTAAATTCAAGGGCTTTCTAAACATCGCATCAAAAAGCTTGGTCAAAATCACTTCAAAATATTCATCATGATAGATTTTCACTGCCGTTAATATACGCATTAAAGTCAATGTATTCATTGGAAAATATGGATTCATCTGCATCGGGATCTGATAATAATCTGACCAACGACTTAAGTCTTGCATTGAATAGATCCCTTTAACAGGCACCTCAATTGGACTCTTGTTACCAGTCGACTTAAAAATTCCACCCAATAAAATTGGTGTGTAATCAATCACTGCATTATATTTTTGGGTGATTTCTTGTAGCTTATAAAAAGCCAAATAACTAAATGGACTGCCAAGATCGAAATAAAATTCAACTTTTTGTTGTTGTGTAGTCATGTCTTATCCTTATTAAATATGATTACCACTGTTCAGACCATGGTCGCAAATCCAATTCATGTGTCCAAGCATCTCGTGGTTGATGAGCAATATGCCAATAGTTATCAGCTATATGTTGAGGATTCAAAATACCGTCATGCTGTTTTTTTTCATACAAATGAGGGAAAGTATCTTTAATAAAATCAGTATCAATCGCCCCATCAATAATGATGTGCACAACATGAATATGATGAGGCCCTAACTCTTTTGCCATACTTTGGGCTAAGGCTCTTAACGCATGTTTAGCGCCAGCAAAAGCGCTGAAATATGCTGAACCACGGATGCTTGCTGTTGCACCAGTGAAAATGATAGTGCCGCGCTGCCTTGCGACCATCCGTTTAGCTACTTCACGACCATTTAAAAAAGCACTAAAACAAGCCATTTCCCAGATTTTAAAATATTTACGTGCTGTTTCTTCTAGAATGCTACACGGCATATTTGCTCCAATATTAAAAACCAATACTTCAATCTGACCAATGTCACGTTCAATTGTGTCAATCAGTTGAATCACTTGATCTTCTTTTCTTGCATCTGAAGCAAATCCATAAGCTTTACCACCGTGTGCTTCAATCTCTCGGATGACAGGTGCAAGCTTGTCTGCATTGCGTCGAGTCATACAAGCAGTATATCCACCTCGTGCAAAGCGTTTTGCGATCTCACTGCCTGTGGCATCTCCTGCACCAATGATCAGTGCGACCTTGTTATGTGTTGATTTTTCTTCTGAATAATTAATTTTTGACTGCTGATCGCTCATCATTGCTCCATTAAATAACGATCGTTATTATAACGATCACTATGTTATAGTTTTGATGCACAGTCAATGGTTATTGAATATTCAATATGAGATATAAAGCAGGATATAAAGAAGAAAAACGTCGTGATATTTTAAAAACCAGTGGTGAACTTGCAAAAAAACAAGGTTTTAACAATACTGGGGTTGATGGTTTTATGCACGCTGCAAATATGACCAGCGGTGCTTTCTATTCTCACTTTTCTTCAAAAAAAGACTTATTTAAAGCCTTAATCGAATCTGAAATCGGAGCAAGTATTCAACAGTGGGAAATGAATCCTCATCAAGATCCAGAATCTTGGTTAGATTTTGAAATGAACCGATATCTTTCTCTATTACACGTTCAACACCCAGAAAAAGGCTGTGTTTTACCCTCACTTGCTGCTGAAGTTTCACGCGCTGATGCTGACATTAAACAATGTTTTGAAAACGAACTTCAGCGTGGTTACAAACTATTTGCGCAGCATGCTCCAGAACCTGATTTCGCTTGGGCCATACTCTGTCAAATGGTGGGCTCCGTACTATTAGCGCGTGGAGTTCAAGATGAACGCTTAAAAAAAGATATTCTCAATTCTAGTCTAGCGATGCTTAAGACATTATTAAAAAAAGAGATTGCGAAATAAATCGTTTTATATTGTTTTATGGACGAAACCTTAGTTCCAAAAGCTCTATACTATAATCTCCTCATCATTCTTTTAAGAACGTCACATCATGAGAAAGCTTCCTGAAACAGTATATGCAATACAGCATTTAGCCTTTGAAGATCTAGGTTCTTTTGAGGAGACACTATATCAACTGGGTTATCGGGTCAGATATTTTGATGCAGGTGTGGATGATCTTTCAGTAGCCTTAAAGTACGAAGGTCTGACCATTATTTTGGGTGGACCGATTGGTGTTTATGAGACAGAAGATTACCCTTTCCTACAAACAGAAATAGACTTACTTAAAGAAAGATTAAAACTCCAACGCCCTACGCTTGGCATCTGTCTAGGTGCTCAACTCATTTCAAAAGCCTTGGGCGGTGCAGTATATGCTGGCCATACTAAAGAAATTGGCTGGAGTACGGTAGATATTATAAATGAGCAAGACAACGTTCTAAATTCTTTAAATGGTGTGCCAGTTTTGCATTGGCATGGTGATACCTTTGATCTTCCCGCGCAATCGAAACTTCTGGCGAGCACTCAAATTTATAAAAATCAGGCTTTTCAAGTTGGATCTAATATTTTAGCACTCCAGTTCCATCCTGAAGTGACCTCAGATAGTTTAGAGAAATGGTTGATTGGTCATACTTGCGAATTGCGTAAAGCGGGTATAGATATTACTCAATTACGTGCAGATAACCACCGTTATGCTGAAAAACTTGAATCTGTGGCAGGTTCAATCTTAAGCCGTTTTATTGAACAGATTAAATGATTTTGATTTGATTGCCTTCAACCCAACTGTAGATCAGGATATTGGGTTGTGCTATGCCAATCAATCCACCATTCGTTATGAGCATCCACTCCGTTGCATCCCATTCAACCGAATTTGATAGAGTGAGTAACCGCTTTCAACAGTTAATATTTTTTGATATCAAGTATCTAAAATTTTGTTCAAATTTTTCCAATGTACCCAATCGTTAAGAAGTTTGACTATGGTGAGTCCACATATCACACATATAACTCCATAAATTATTTCAGGAACTATCTGTGATGCACCTAAAGAATTAAACAATCTCCAATATTCATCTTTTTTAAAGTAAAACATTATGGGAGCAAAACTCATAGAAAATAAAACTAGTAAATTCATTACTAAAACTTTTATTTTTCCTTTTTTTGATACCTTTAGTCTAATGATTTCACCTCTAGAGTTTTTTAATACCTGATAACCTGCTCTATTCCATACAAAAGTCCAATAAAGTAACTCAAACTCCATTGCATTAAATTTATCTAAGAAATATTCCAGCTCATTTATATCAACGTTTTTTGCTCCAGTAAGTGCAGAAATTGCTGAATTTAGCAGAAGCGTTTTAACTTCCTCGCTTTCATTAAGATTTTTAATCCTTTCTCGTTCTTCAAAAAAAGATTTAAGACGTAAGTGGCGCTCAAGATATTTTTTTCGATTGTATGATGGTGTAATAAGCTCAATGGCTTTTTCAAATATTTGCAAATACATATTTAAAATAAACTAAATAATTATAATCAGTCCAAATCATAAATCTAAATTTATTTTAAATAAATGCAATTTTTTTAAACCATACAATATCCATGACTTTTTTAAATATTTCTACTCCTATCTCTGCAAGCGTATATCACGTTTAATGAATTGATCTACAAACTTCTTAGTATGGTTATTATCTCCCTGTGTAAAATCGTATGTGACATTGATTCTAAAGCTTGAGCCACGCCAATGACGTAAGCTAATTAGATAAAATTCTTGTTGTAGATTTGGTTCATCTTACTTTCGATAATTACGGGTAGAGCATTAAAAAGAGAAGCTTTTGGCCTCATAAGAAAATAATAAACCGCCCATCTAGGCGGCTTATTTATCACTTAACAAATTGATTTTATTATTTTTTATTATCTACTGAAGCTTCAGTTGTAATATTCACCGTGATTTTATCGCCTACATTAGGCACATATGCTCCAACACCGAATGCAGAACGGTCAAATGAAGTCGTTGCATTGAAACCAATAGACTGCGCTTTCGTCATAGGATGTTCAGCTTGTTTATTCAAAACAGCATCTAGTACGACAGGCTTAGTAACATTTTTAATCGTTAGATCACCTGTGATCTTATACTTGTTCTTACCATTTGGTTGTACTTTAGTACTTTTAAAAGTGATATTCGGATATTTTTCAGCATCAAAGAAATCTGGTTTCAATAAATGTTCATCTAATGCTTTGACATTTGTATTGATACTTGAAAGTGGAATTGTGACATTCACCGCTGAATTCGCAGGCTTTTCATTGTCTACTTTGATCGTCCCTTGGATATCGCTAAAATTACCTGATGGTGTAGAAAAACCAAAATGATCCCAAGTAAATACTGTGGCTGTATGAGTTGGATCGATTTTATACTCAACTGGTTTAGCAACTGAAACTGTTGCTACAGAAAGTACTACGGCACTTAACGCTATTGTTTTAAAGTTCATCAATTTTTCCTCAAATTTTTTAAAACATTTATGAAATGGATAGTGAATAATGTATAGCATTCTGAAATTCTTGCATCAGTACAGATAGAACAGTTTGTTGCAAGATTAGAACGCACCTTAAGAAGGTGTCACTTTTATCAAATCAATTTGATCAGATTATGACTATCACTTGTGTATAGATCATGTTTTTCATCTTTAAGCTTTCTCCTAATAAGCAGTTAACATCAACACATATCTTAAATATGAGATTAAATTAAACATTTATACAATATACTAATATTTTGTCTCATTTATAATACTAAAATTACCACTTTGAACTGGAGAATAATGATGAGTGAACAACAACAAGCGATTGATAAAGCGCTTAAAACTAAAGCACCTAAAGATGTCGTATTGGCTTTTTTATATAATACTGATAAATCAAGAGTAGCGATTGCTTCAGAAAAGTTAGTGGCTGAAGATGCCATTTATACTTCGCTAAATTTTAATAATCCTGAACTTAAACAAATTGAACCTTGGGCTGGTACTTCTACAGGTCGTGATGTCTACATTTATACTTTTTCTAATGTCGGAACTTATTGGACGATCGATGATTTTCAAATCACAGATATTTTAGCTGAAGATGAAACAGTGGCTGTATTCGGTCAATTTACTTATACATCTGTTTACGCTAAGCGCACTTTTACTTCACCTTTTTCAATTAAAGCAATAGTTAAAGATGGCTTAATCACGTATTTCCAGTTTATGGAAGATACTTATGCTTCAGCAGCATCTTTCAGAGTAAGTGGTGAATGGACAATTCAACAAAATGCTGATCCAAAATTAAATTTTACCGTGTCAGAAACTACGGCTAATTAACTGTAAAAAATAATAAAAATAGGATAATAAAAAAGCCTCATAAGAGGCTTTTTTATGACTGTTAAAGCTTTTCAATCAGAATACGATCAATCTGTTTTAATCCTGAAGTTTTTTCACGATTTTTTCGACGTACTTTAATGATTTTCTCTTCAGCCATATCTTGTAGCAATAATTCTACTGCTACCATCGCTTCAAGTGGTAAGTCTTCACCAATCCACTTTTGCTCACCCGCATCCATTAAAGTAATTTCATCACTAATTTGCTCATACAAACTCATTGCGCTACTCACTTCCAATCTGAAATCTAGGGAATGAATGTATCTATATAGATACATAAAAATAAAAAGACGCCCCACAGTTGGGACGCCTTTTAAAACACTTAATTCTAAGAATTAAGCAGTAATTTCTTTCACTGCTGCGACAACTGCTTCAGTCGTAATACCAAAGTGTTGGAACAAATCTTTCGCTGGTGCAGATTCACCATACGTAGTCATACCAATCACACGACCATCAAGACCTACAAATTTCCACCAGTAGTCAACATGCGCCGCTTCAACCGCTACACGCGCACGGATATTAGATGGAAGAACTGACTCACGGTAAGCAGCATCTTGCTTAACAAATTCTTCAGCACATGGCATAGACACAACACGCACACCTTCAAGCTGTGCATAAGCTTCCATTGCCAATGCAACTTCCGAACCTGTTGCAATGATAATCGCTTTCAATTCGCCTTTTTCTTTAGCTAATACATAACCACCTTTCGCAACATCAGCAATTTGTGCTTCTGTGCGTGTTTGGAATGCTAAGTTTTGACGAGAGAAGATCAACGCAGTTGGACCTTCAGAACGTGTTAACGCAGATTTCCAAGAAATTGCTGCTTCAACTGTGTCACATGGGCGCCATGTGTTGAGGTTTGGTGTACCACGTAAAGATGCGATTTGTTCAATTGGTTGGTGTGTTGGACCATCTTCACCCAAACCAATAGAATCGTGTGTGTAAACATGAATCACACGTTGTTTCATCAATGCAGACATACGTACTGCGTTACGTGCATATTCCATAAACATGAGGAATGTTGCTACGTAAGGAATGAACCCACCGTGAAGTGCAACACCGTTTGCGATTGCAGTCATACCGAACTCACGTACGCCATAGTGTACGTAGTTACCTGCAGCATTGTCTTGAACGCCTTGTGCGCCTTTCCAAAGTGTTAAGTTAGAACCTGCTAAGTCAGCAGAACCACCTAAGATTTCAGACAGCATTGGGGCAAATGCTTGGATTGCATTTTGGCTTGCTTTACGTGTTGCGATGGTTTCAGCTTTTGCGTTTACTTCAGCAATATACGCATCCGCTTTTGCAACGAAGTCAGCAGGTAATTCACCGCTTAAACGACGTTTAAGATCAGCCGCTTCAGTTGGATATTTTGCTTCATATTGTGCAAATACTTCGTTCCAAGCTGCTTCTGCTTGTTGACCTTTTTCTTTCGCGTCCCATGCAGCATAAACGTCAGCAGGAATTTCGAATGGACCTTCAGTCCAACCCAACGCTTCACGTGCTAATGCGATTTCGTCGTTACCCAGTGGTGCACCATGGCAATCTTCTTTACCTTGTTTGTTTGGTGAACCTAAACCAATAATCGTTTTACAGATAATGATTGTTGGTTTCTTCGTTTCAGCTTTCGCTTCTAAAGTTGCCGCACGTAATGCATCTGCATCGTGACCATCAACTTTCAATACTTGCCAGCCATAAGCTAAGAAGCGTTGTTCTGTATCGTCAGAGAACCAACCTTCTACTTCACCATCAATTGAAATACCATTGTCGTCATAGTAAGCAATTAATTTACCTAGCCCCAAAGTACCTGCCAATGAACATGCTTCATGAGAAACACCTTCCATTAAACAGCCGTCACCTAAGAAACAGTAAGTGAAATGATCAACGACTTTAATGTCTTCTTTGTTGAATTGCGCTGCTAAGGTTTTTTCAGCCAAAGCAAAACCAACAGCATTCGCGATACCCTGACCCAATGGACCAGTGGTTGTTTCGATACCAGGTGCATAACCTAATTCTGGGTGACCCGGTGTTTTTGAGTGCAATTGACGGAATGCTTTTAAATCTTCAATTGAAAGATCATAGCCAGTCAAATGTAATAATGCATATTGAAGCATTGAGCCATGACCATTTGATAATACAAAACGGTCGCGGTTAGCCCACTGAGGGTTTGTCGGATTGTGATTTAAGAATTGACGCCATACAACATCAGCAATATCAGCCATCCCCATTGGTGCACCTGGATGTCCAGAATTTGCTTTTTGCACAGCATCCATTGCAAGTACACGAATTGCGTTAGCAATGCGACGTTCATTCAGCGGGGTTGTCATAGATCAGTGTCCGATAAATTAAAGATGGGAAATGAATAAAATTCAAAAACTGGGTGTATTGTCTTAAAAAAATCAAACAGCGTAAAGCCCAGAAACGTATATTTCAGCCCTAAAGCGAAAAAATTCATACAATGCGAGTCGGTTTTATCAATATTCAATTCAATCCAATATTTTTTAGTGGCTTGGCCTTTTTTTAAAGTACTGATGTTGAATCATGTATTCACATTCTTTCGTACCCACTTAAGCTGTTTTGTATTTCAGCTCAGTCTTAAAAAGAATAAGTCTTATACAAAAGTTTTCACTTATCAATTTAACAGATGATGATATCAATTAAAAAAACACAAAAATGACATAAATTCATGTTTTTTAGTCAGGTTAAGCTAGTCCTTAACGTTAAGTCGATGTACCATATTGCGTCTTTAGAAATAACTGTGATAGGACTTATGCGCGAGTACGCTGTATTTACTTCAGAATCTGTAAGCGAAGGCCATCCAGATAAAATGGCTGACCAAATCAGTGATGCTATTTTGGATGCAATCTTAAAAGAAGACCCATATGCGCGGGTTGCTTGTGAAACGCTTGTAAAAACAGGTGCTGTTGTTCTTGCAGGTGAAATCACAACAACTGCAAATGTAGACTTTGAAGCAATTGTACGCCAAACCGTAAATGGCATTGGATACCATCATTCTGATTTAGGTTTCGATGGTTCAACTTGTGCTGTCATCAACATGATTGGCAAACAATCTCCTGAAATTGCTCAAGGTGTAGATCGTCAAAAACCTGAAGATCAAGGTGCTGGCGATCAGGGTTTAATGTTTGGCTACGCGAGTCGCGAAACAGATGTTTTAATGCCTGCTCCTATTTCGTATGCGCACCGTCTTATGGAAAAACAAGCAGAACTTCGTCGTAATGGAAGTTTGCCATGGTTACGTCCAGATGCGAAAAGCCAAGTGACTTTTGCATACGAAAATGGCGTACCTGTTCGTTTAGATGCGGTCGTATTATCGACTCAACACGATCCTGAGATTTCACAGACTGATTTAAAAGAAGCTGTCATTGAAGAAATCGTGAAAAAAGTAATTCCAGCAGATATGTTCCATGCGGATACCAAATTCCACATCAACCCTACTGGTATGTTTGTGATTGGTGGTCCAGTCGGTGACTGTGGTTTAACAGGTCGTAAAATCATTGTAGATACATATGGTGGTATGGCTCGTCACGGTGGTGGTGCTTTCTCTGGTAAAGATCCATCTAAAGTAGACCGCTCTGCTGCTTATGCTGGTCGATATGTTGCAAAAAATATTGTTGCCGCTGGTCTAGCCGATAAATGTGAAATTCAAGTGTCTTATGCGATTGGTGTTGCTGAACCAACATCTATCTCAATCAATACATTCAATACTGCTAAGGTTTCTGAAGAATTGATTATTGCATTGGTACGAGAGCATTTCGATTTACGTCCATATGGTATTACACGTATGTTGAATCTCATTCAACCGATGTATAAGCAAACTGCTGCATATGGTCACTTTGGTCGTGAAGGTTCTGATACTGCATTCACTTGGGAAAAGACAGACAAGGTTGAAGCGCTTAAAGCATCAGCTGGTTTGTAATTTCCAAATAAAAAAGCCCACATTGATGTGGGCTTTTTTATAGATTCAATTTGCTTTATCACTTTGATGAAGCGTGTCCAAAAACGACTGCTTCACAGGGACATTTTGGTTATCTTGTAAATATAAATGGGCCACTTTAAACACAATGGCTGCGGCTAAACACGCAATGATACAAAATATCCAAAAACCATAAGGTGTTCTGATATTTTGTGATCCGCATTCAGAACACACTTTGTCTGTCGAAGCAACCACCTTGTCGCAACACGCACAATGATACTGATACAGCATACTCATCCTCCCGATTTGACTGTCTTTTTATTTTTATCTACATCACCTTAGAGGCTAATATTTATACTATATAAGCCTTCACCAATAATCAACCTCAGATGTAGCTATAAAACAGCAACCATCTATGTCTTCATTCAATATCTTGTATTATCAGATATCTATATGAATTTTTTTTGACAACCTGCTCTATCATTCTTTTTTCTTCTAGAGATTATCCATATTTTATTCACGCACTCGCCCATCATATCCGCATGGAAATCATAAATTGAAGTAAAATAAACGTAGTTAAAAAATGATGATATGACGATGGTTCAATTAATTAAGAAAGGCGGCTTGAGAGAAAGAGCAAACAGAAGTCGCTCTTATCAAGGTTCTGAAAATACTGAAGCAACTTTGCGACCAAGACGTTATCAGCAAGACACGCTCGTTCTGACTCAAACAGAAGAGTTAGATCAGGATTCAGTTAAGCAAAATAAGCGCATCTATCCACAACCAGACTGCAAAGATCAAAAATAGACCACCCGATGCCATATCTATGTAATGCCCTGAACGCTGGTAGAGCTGTTTAATTTTAGGTCGTGCTAAAACGACCATCAAAAACGTAAAGGTTAAAAACGTTTGAATCGGAATAATGACTGCCAGTTGTATTTTCAACATCTCTGGTGCTGAAGCAGTTAAGGCAAGTGAAAATACACTACTAAAATAAATCAGTGTTTTAGGATTGGATAGGTTTGTAAACAACCCCATCAGAAAGTATTTTTCAGCTTTTAAAGGTAACTGATTTTCATCAATTGCATCAAGTTTAAAAGACTTATAGGTTTGCCAACCACCCTTTAGCATCGCCCAGCCCATTTTTGCCAAAAATAAACCACCGACTAACATTAAGACTTGTTGAATCCATGGGAATTGGGCAATCAAAAGTGCAAAACCTGATAAGGTTAAAATCACCCAAAATAAAATTCCAATAGAAATACCTAAAATAACTTTCAACGTGTTTGCGATTGTGGTTGACGCTGCGCATTTGGCAATCAACAAAATATCAGGTCCAGGACTCAATTGAGCAACAAGATGTAGGACACAGATGGTAAGTAATAGAGACATAAATCAAAAATGAATAAAAATTGTTTGAATTATACTGTTTTTTAGGAAAATCGAGATACAAAAATAAAAAAACCAGACATTACATCTGGTTTTGAACATGCGCAATTTACTTTTGATTAACGTCTTTCATTTCAATTTTCTTTGCTTCAGGTGTAATTTCTCTTGCTTCACCATCAATGATAGTAGAGTCATTTGAACCACGACCGTGCTGCTGGCTTTGCATTTCTTGCATTTGGCGCATTAAATCTGCAAATGGATTCTGACCATTTGCTTGACCACCCATGCCGCCCATATCTCCCATCATACCACCCATCATTTTTTCCATCATGGCTTGCTGACGCTTCATCATGGTTTTCATCATCACCGCTTTAAATGCTGTTTGAACAGGTGGAATTAGAATAAGTAAGGCGAATAGATCGGAAATTAACCCCGGAATCAAAAGGAAAATACCCGCAATAATTTTAGGTAAGTTATTGGTCAAATTCGGATCAGCACTCATATGACCTTGTTGCATTTGCTGCATCTGTGGCATTAAACCTGATGCATGAGAACGAACCATATTTAAACCAATAAAGAATGCAGCAATAAACCAGAAGAATACATACCACATACTTCCGACTAGATCACCCACACCGACCCATACGAAGATTTCAAGGACTATACCGATTAAAACAATAAGAGCTAATTTCATGAAATGTAATCTAATCTCAAAAATTTAAATATAGGGTCGTAATCATCTGCTCAATCTGTATCAAGCTTTTTTCATACGCTTATGTAACAATATGGGCATTATTTTATTTTTAAAGTCATGGAATGTCATTAATTATCGGAATTGATCCTGGTTCACGTCTAACAGGTTACGGTATTATTCAAAAAGAGGGGCAAAAACTCACTTTTGTTGATGCTGGAACAATTCGCACTGAAACACCTGACATGCCTGAGCGTCTAAAACGAATTTTTTCAGGCATTGAAAGAATCGTTAAATTTCATGGTCCTACCGAAGCTGCTGTGGAACAGGTATTTATGGCGGTCAATCCTGACTCTGCCTTAAAACTTGGTCAAGCACGCGGTGCAGCTATAGCGGCATTGGTCAATTTAGATCTACAAGTGGCTGAATATACTGCGCGTCAAATTAAACAATCTGTTGTTGGCTATGGCGCTGCTGATAAAGAACAGGTTCAAATGATGGTTATGCACATACTTAATTTAAGTATTAAACCACAAGCAGATGCTGCAGATGCACTTGCCGCAGCAATTTGCCATGCACATGCCTCTGGCAGTATGAGTAAATTGGCTGTTTTAAATGCTTTAGGTGGAATGGCACGTGGACGAAGCCGCAGCAGTAGTCGTCGACGTTAAAAGTCTCTCGACACTCAATGCACTTATTGGCGAATTTGAAAGTTATCGAAATCACGCTCTTTGATGTCAATTAAGTCTTCATAGAAGATTTGCTTAACTTTACTATTATGAGGCCCTGCCATGGCCAGTTTGATCATGTCATTTACATCTTTATATGTGCCAACAATGATAGCTTCCACATCCCCATTATCCATATTTTTAACGTAACCAGTTAAATGCAACTTTAAGGCTTGTTCCATAAACCAGCGACGAAATCCGACCCCTTGAACAAGACCTTGTATCGTTAATTTTAAATATCGCATATCTATCCCTGAATTTTATTTTAGATTTACTATTTGATAAATCGCTTTAGCCATATTCTGAGCTAACAAACCACGTTCACCCTGTTGAGCCAATACATCACCTGCCACGGCATGTAAGTTAACAATTTCATGAAGCTGGATGGAATTAGACAATTGTCCTTTAAGACTAGCAATCATTCCTGCAAGAATATCCCCCATTCCACCTGTACCCATTCCTGGATTACCCTGGGTGCAAATCCAAATGGTTTGCTGCGTGTCAATTGTTAAACTTCCTGCACCTTTTAATACCCATTCACCAGCATACAGTGTTTGTAATCGTTTAATTGCTTTGATGCGGTCATGCTCAACTTCCGCCACGCTAGAGTGTAAAAGTTTTGCAGCCTCACCAGGATGTGGCGTTGCGTAAGTTCTCTCATTAAGTCGAATGGGCTTTTCAGATAAGAACCACAATGCATCAGCATCGAGTACAGTCGGTTTGTTCGTAGAGGACAGAATACTCATCCATTGATCATATTGCTCAGCTGCCCAATCATCACGTCCCAACCCCATTCCAAAACAAATCGAATCGACTTGCTGTAGCAAATTTTTTCGTTGTGATGGATCGAAACGATTAATATCCTGCACCATTACATTGGGAGATCGTGACAAAATTGCTGAATGATGTTTAGCATCACACACGATCGTGACTTTACCCGCCCCAGCGGCAAATGCAGCTTCAGCCGCCATAATCACCGCACCTCCCATTTGTGCATGACCGCCAATCACGAGCACATGCCCATACGTTCCTTTATGTCCTGTAGAGTGTCGTCGCGGCAAAATTGTTTTGACTGGGCTTAATCGGGCCACAGGTTTTAAATCTGAGTCACATGGTAAAATGGGAATGAGTTTTAGATGTCCTATAAAATCCTGTGCACGCCCTACAAATTGCCCTACCTTATATGCGAGTGCGGTAAGCGTATGCTGAGCATGAATAGCCATTGGTAATGGTTGACCTGTATTTGCATCTAAACCGCTCGGCATATCAATCGCAATTTTGACGCCGTCTTGCTCATTAATATGATGGATAATTCTCTGCCAGTCTTCACTTAAAGTACGATTAATTCCAATTCCAAACAATGCATCAATATAGACATCATAACCCTTACAATGGTTCAGATCGGTGAACTGCTTAAGTGGTATGGATTGACTCATTTTATAAGCACTCTGCAAGGAGTCAGCCGAGTGATGATCGACTTGTGAAAAATAAAAAATATCGATTTCTAGATTTTGGTTGAATGAACAATGTCGTGATAAAGAGTGCTGTGCTAAATAGTACGTAACAAGATAACCATCCCCTGCATTATTTCCTTTGCCGCAGCAGACTGCGATACGGATTTTCTTTTTTTCAATACCTTGAAGAATTGTGATGATTTCTTGTGCCATCATCCAAGCAACTTGCTGCATAAGACCAAAAGCACTATTTTGATCGTCAAACCAGCGCTGTTCCCAAGCTTGTATCTCACTGCTGTGATAAACTTGTTGATGCATTATCGTTCCTTTTTTTATTTATGACTCAATCTCTCTCATCTATACCAGCTCGTATTCCAACACAGCAATTTGATCCTCATGCGCTTAAAGCTTGGATTAAATCTCAAGCATTGGAACTGGGCTTCGCTGATTGTGTCATTGCCCGACCTGATGCTCAAGATGAATTACCTCGATTAAAAGCATATTTAGATCAAGGATTTCATGGTGACATGAAGTTCCTCGAAGAAAATTTGGAAAAACGTGCTAATCCAACACTGTTGGTTCCCCATACAAAAAGTATTATCTGCGTCAGAATGAATTATTTGGTTGAACGACCTCAACCTCGAACAGTACCTGATTTCCCTAATTCTGCCGTTATTGCGCGATATGCACGCGGACGGGATTACCATAAAACCATGCGCGGTAAATTAAAAACACTTTCAAACCTTATTCGAGAAAAAGTCGGTCCATTTGAATCAAGACCTTTCGCCGATTCAGCGCCTATTTTTGAAAAATCACTCGCTGAATCTGCAGGTATGGGTTGGACAGGCAAACATACCCTGCTCATCCACAAAAAATCGGGCTCCTTTTTTGTACTCGGTGAACTGTTTAGTTCTCTTGAATTACCCTTTGACGAGCCTGCCAGTGCGCATTGCGGCTCATGTACAGCATGTATTGATATTTGTCCAACGCAGGCAATTGTAGCGCCATATCAATTAGATGCCCGAAAATGTATTGCCTATCTGACCATTGAATACCAAGGGGTGATTCCTGAAGAACTACGCCGTGGCATAGGTAATCGCGTATTTGGATGTGATGATTGCCAGCTGATTTGTCCTTGGAATAGTTTCGCACAAATCACAACGGTTGCTGATTTCCATCCCCGTCATGGGCTGGATCGTCTTTCTTTAATTGAATTATGGCAATGGGACGAAGCAACATTCTTAGCCAACACAGAAGGCAGTCCACTGCGTAGAACAGGCTATGAAAGCTTTATGCGGAATATTGCGATTGGAATCGGGAATGCACCGTATCATCCAAACAATATTGAGCAATTGATACTAAAAAGAAATCAGTCTAGTGAGATTGTGCAAATCCATATTGACTGGGCAGTACAAGAACAACACTCAAAAAGAAATAATTAACACTACTTTTCCAAGATGACTTGACAAGACAAAATCACCATTTTGAGCATGATCTGAAATTTTAAGCACACGTTAGCAACAAGTTCTCAACTTCAAGTTCCCAAAAAATAATTCTGCGGCGAAAAACGCATAAAAATAGTTAAGTTTGTAACTAAATCCACAATGATTAATTTCTATTGAGTTGGCAAATTTGATAATTTTTTTGAGTCATTATTGTCATATTTTACGATTTTGCATTATTAAAATTACAGTATGATCAAATAAGTAGCTTTTTAATTGATGGATAAATTATGCAAGTACGCAATGATTGGACGCGTGAAGAAATACAAAAACTCTATGAACAACCTTTCATGGACTTAATTTTCGAAGCACAACGCGTGCATCGTCAATACTTTGATGCTAATACCATTCAGGTCAGTACATTACTATCGATCAAAACGGGTAAATGTCCTGAAGATTGTAAATACTGTTCTCAATCTGCACGTTATGATTCCAAACTTGAGGCCGAAAAAAGAATTGCTGTTGAAAAAGTAATTAATGAAGCCAAAGAAGCTCTCGCTTCTGGATCATCTCGTTTTTGTATGGGTGCTGCATGGCGAAATCCTCATGAACGCGATATGCCTTATGTACTTGAAATGGTACGTGAGGTAAAGGCCCTAGGACTTGAAACTTGTATGACCTTAGGGATGCTCAATCAATCACAAGCGGAACGTTTAAAAGAAGCAGGTTTAGATTATTACAATCACAATTTAGATACCTCTCGTGAGTACTATCCAAATGTGATTACCACACGCACTTATGATGATCGTTTAAATACTTTAGACTTTGTACGCCAAGCAGGCATGAAAGTGTGTAGCGGTGGAATTGTTGGCTTAGGTGAAGATACTCAAGATCGTATTGGTCTATTACATGAACTTGCGACCTTAGCTATTCATCCAGAATCGGTACCAATCAACATGCTTGTGCCGATCGAAGGCACACCCTTAGCAGACGTTGAAAAACTCGATGTGACTGAATGGATTCGCACTATTGCCGTAGCGCGTATTATCATGCCAAAAAGTTATATAAGACTTTCAGCGGGTCGTGAATCTCTTTCTGATTCGGATCAAGCATTAGCGTTTATGGCGGGTGCTAACTCTTTGTTCTCAGGTGAAAAGCTTTTAACGACACCTAATGCTGGTGAAGGCAAAGATAAGCAGTTATTCGATAAGTTAGGTCTAAAAGCAGAAAAAGCGAAGCCGACTGTATCAGAGCTGACTATAGATGCAATGGCAAGTTAATTCATAAGATTAGCTAAATAAAAAAACCGAAGCTTTGCTTCGGTTTTTATGATGTGATCAATATGCCATAACTGGCATTAAGATACTGTCCTGGCTTAATCTCATCTGTTCCATTGGCATGGTGTACCGTTATTTTTTGACTAAATGCATCAAACTCAAAGCGATCATAACTATCTTGGTGGTGCATCAACCAATAAATCGTATCTATGACATGATCATCACAAATATAAGTATTGGATTTAAAATCTTTACCCATTTAATTTAAACCCTTTCTCCAATCACAATATGATTATATCTCAATTCATTTTATTGAATATCATTTTCTTTATTTAAGATAATATCTAATTTTTTATTAATCCAACATATTATATTTACATATCACAATAAATCGATTTTCACACATTTTATTAGCGCTATTATTTTATTTTAATTTAGAATAAAGACTGATTATTATGAGTATTATTAATTTAAAACCTCAAACTGCATTGCAACACCGCCCCAGCGCACTGACCACACAAATTAATGCTGTATGGGGACAAGGACCCTCTTCACGTTATGAAAATCTCGCCTCGTTATTCAGACCTACATTTGAAAAAATCAAAGCTTCGCGATCAGAACGCGAAAAAAAGCGAATTTTAGCTTTTGAACAGATTCAATGGTTAAAAGACATCGGTTTTACGAAACTTCGCTTACCCAGTTCGCAAGGGGGATTTGATGCAACGATTCCAGAATTATTTAATCTATTAATCGAACTTGCCGAAGCTGATGCAAATTTACCGCAGGCACTTCGCGTACATTTTGGCTTTGTGGAAGATTTACTGCTCAGCCGCGACCCACAGTTTAAATCTATATGGCTTCCTAGAGTGGCTCAAGGTCAAATTATTGGAAGCGCATGGTCTGAAGGTGGAAATGAGTCCATTCATGAATTTAAAACGAGACTTTCCAAAGATGCTGAGGGACGCACGATATTGAATGGACAAAAATTTTATACCACAGGAAGCTTGTATGCAGACTGGATTGATGTGGGTATTACTGATTTGTATGGAGAATCAGCCAGTATTCTAATCCCTCGACATGCTGAAGGTGTTGAGATTGTGGATGACTGGAATGGTTTTGGTCAAATTCTTACAGCAAGTGGTACTACTAAGTTCACTGATGTTGTTGTGAATCAACAAGATGTCATCGGAGACCAACAGCGCTTTAAATATTCAGCAGCATTCTATCAACTGATTCAATTGGCAATTATTTCAGGGCTTACAAGAGCAGCAAGCTATGAAGTATCAGCTGAGGTTTATAAACGTGAAAGAAATTATACGCATGCCAATGCTTCCTTCGTCCGTAATGATGCTCAAATCCTACAAGTGGTGGGTCAAATTCGTGGTGTCGCGTACACCACTGCAGCAATTATTGGAAAAAATGCACAGGCGATACAACGTGCTTTTGAAGCTGGGTTGAATGATAATGAACAACTCGAAGCAGATCAAAATGCCATAGCAGAATTAGAGGTTGCTCAATCTCAAACCATTATCACCACACTTGCATTAAATGCTTCGACCATCATTTTTGATGCTCTAGGAGCATCAGCCACTGATAAAAACTTAGCTTTAGATCGTTTCTGGCGAAATATTCGTACGCTTGCATCACACAACCCAAGAATTTATAAAGATCGAATTGTCGGAGACTTTAGCGTAAATGGTGCATTGCCCCCTTATCAATGGCGTATCGGTAAAGTTGATGAATCAGGGCTTCTGCAAACAGATAAGGCTTCTTGAGCTCGCTTTAAATCGTTAAGACACTATTCTTTAGTGTTTTTTTTTAGTGTCTTTTTTTAGTGTTTTTTAAAGTGATCTATCTAAATCGCTTAGGCTATTAGAGCTCTTATTTACGAACCTAGTAAAAAGGTCCTTAACAGGACCTTCTTAGCAGCATCATCGAAATTACATCAATTAGGCAGCTTGAGTTTTCAAATGTTTCGCCAAAGGACTATTACCAATTTGCCATACAAATGGCAATTCAGTTTGATTCACAACAAAAGCTCCCACCACTTTCTCCTTATAAATAATCGGATTATGTGAGGATACAACTCTTGCATTACGCCAGAAACGATCTAACTGTTTTGATGAAGCGCTGGCTGAAGCACCCAAACTATTGAATAGTTTAGTTGTTAAATCAAGTACAAGATCAGAAATGACGACCTGCCCTTGAGCAGATTCTAGTTCCGCAATTTGATTAATCTCATGATCTTTTTCAGATGACGCATTAAAGTGACTTAAATATGCATCATCCAGTGCTGCAGCTGTTTTTAAAGTAATGGCTTGACTGGCAAATGCTTGGGAAGATGCCTTACCAATCACTTGTAGAATCTGAGCATCATCACGGACAAGATCAGCATTCCCGTGGCTAAAGATTCGAGTACGCTTACGCACTTCCTCACTAAAGGTCTCCACCGCAGAAAATGCGATGCCGGTCAGTGTTGCTAGATGTACAACTTGATAAAAAGCTGTTTGATATTTAAAACGCTGATCAAACGGGTAAATATGATCTCGTTCAATCGACACTTGGTTGATTTTTAGCGTCCCACTTCCCGTTGTTTTTTGACCAAATCCATCCCAATCATCATGTACTTTAATTCCATTAGCTTTAGTTGAGACCGCTGCAATCACATGCTGATCAGTGGTCTCATCATAGGCAAAAAGATCAATCCAATCGGCAAAAATAGTACCTGTAGAATAGAACTTTTCTCCTGAAACTTCATATTCGCCTTGTTGATTTTGTTTCACTCGGGTAATGACGTCGCCTATCTCAACATTACCGACTTCTGTCCAAGCGTTTCCTGCGATTTCACCATTTACAAATCGCTTAAACCAAAACGCTTGTGATTGATCTTTATGGGCCACTAAACGGTCTTCGACAAATGCAAAATGTCCACGTAAAGCTTGCACAATATTTGAATCCGCTGTCGCCAACTCGATTAAGATTTGGAAAAGTTGCTGTTGGGTAAAACCTGCACCGCCATATTTTTTTGGTACACGTAATGCACCAAAACCTACATCGTTTAACCATTTAATTTGTTCATGAGGCAAATCACGATCGGTTTCTCGTTGAACGGCCCCTTCTGCAATCCGCTTAAAAATCGGTCGAAACTTTGCTGCAACCTCTTCATAGTTGGCACCAAGTGAAAGTTCTTCATTCTGATTTAATATAGTCATAATAAATTTCTCCTTAGCTCCATGGATGACGTGGTGGTGGGACATCATTTAGAAAATAATTTCCTACAATGTTGTATTTCCAACGCACGGGATCATGCAAAGTGTGTGTTCTGGCATTGCGCCAATAACGATCTAAATTTAATTCCGATAAGGTCGAACGCGTGCCAGAAAGCTCAAATAATTTATTCGCTGCTAAAATCGCAATGTCAGTCGTTAAGACTTTTGCTTCAGCCACGAGCAATGTTGCTTCATTAATATGATCTTCGGTCGGTTCAGCAAGTGCTAAATCAATCGCTAATCCTGCCAAATCCAGAACAGCTTCAGCAGCACGCAGCTTAATTTTCAATTCACCAATATTGGCAATGGTATATGGATCTGAACTTGCTTTATCTAAACCTGAATCAATCCATGGACGTGCAAAGTTACGAACGTAATGAATCGTTTCTTGAATCGCACCACGTGCAATCCCAGCATCTACAGCAGCTTGAATAAATTGAGAAATTGCTCCAGCTGCTGTCGGTCTTACAAAAGCTTGATAAATTGGAACGATATATTTTGCATCTACTTTAACGTTGTTTAATTCGACTGATCCACTGACCGTTGTACGCTGACCAAACCCACTCCAATCATTGGTAATTTTTACACCTTCTGTCCCTTGTGGCACGATTGCAGCAAATGGTTTTCCTTCAGCATCAATCGCAACAACTGGAATGCGGTGTGCCAGTAAAGCTCCAGTCGCAAAGAATTTTTGTCCATTCACAATCCCATTGCCAGAAGCATCAAATTCGATTTTTGTGGTGAGATCGGCAACCGTCTTAGACCCTTTTTCTGAGAAAGCATTCCCCAAACGCTCTCCACCCAGTACTGCTTTAAAAAAGAATTGTTTTTGTTCTTCGGTGGCATCTAAACGGATATGCTCTAAAAACACCCAATGATTTTGTGCGATTTGACCTAGTGATGGATCAGCGCTAGAAATGGTTTTAACAACTTCAGCGAGAGTCTTGTAGCTCGCTCCTGCACCGCCATATTGCTTTGGAATGTTAATTGCCCAAAGCCCTGATTGAGAGTACTTGTTAATTTCACTCAAAGGTAAACGGCGTTCATGATCACGAATGGAGGCTTCCTTTGCAAAATCTTCAGCGAGCTGTTGTGCGATTTGAATCGCTTCTTGATCTGTCTTAATCACATGCGCTGGCTGATGAATTTGGTAGAATTCTTTTGAAATTTCAGCTTCATGCAATTTTATATCTATTTGTGCGGTCATTTTATTCTCTTCAAAAAAATTGAATAAAATTAAATTAGCACTAATTATTTTAATTTTTTATACGATTATTTTATTTACTAATCTGATTTCAAACATAATCAATTCATTTATTTTTTTATTATGTATATTGCAGTTTTTCTCATTAAATAATAAGTATGATATTTCATATAATGAAAATATAAACATTTAATTATTTTATATTTTCATTATGACTAAACATATACGATTTAATGCTTTTGAAATGAATTGCATTGCACATCAGTCCCCAGGCTTATGGCGTCATCCGCTCGATCGCTCTACAGAATATAAAGATTTGGAATATTGGACTGATTTAGCAAAAATATTAGAAAAAGGTATTTTTGACGGTATTTTTCTTGCAGATGTTTTGGGTATTTATGATGTGTATCATCAATCGGCTCAACATGCTTTAAATGGTGCTGTTCAAGTTCCTGTGAATGATCCAATTCAGATTGTTCCAGCAATGGCAGCAGTCACCCAACATTTAGGCTTTGGTGTAACCACCTCTATTTCATTCGAACATCCTTATCCCTTCGCACGACGTATGAGCACATTGGATCATCTCACCAAAGGTCGCGCGGGTTGGAATATTGTGACTTCATATTTAGAAAGCGGATCTAAAAACTTAGGTTTAAAAACCCAAGTGAGTCACGACAATCGTTATGATATTGCAGATGAGTATCTGGAAGTTTTATATAAACTTTGGGAAGGTTCTTGGGAAAATGATGCGGTACGACGCGACAAAGCCGCTGGTATTTTTGCGGATCACACCAAAGTTCATCCAATCCAACATGAAGGTAAATATTTTAGCGTGCCAGGTATTCATATCTGTGAACCTTCTCCGCAACGCACACCTGTTTTATACCAAGCAGGTGCATCAAAGCGTGGACAAAAATTTGCCAGTCAAAATGCAGAATGCGTATTTATATCTGCACCAACGAAAGTTGCTGTAAAAAAGTTAGCACAAGGAATTCGCCATAATCTTATTGAAGAAGGTAAAGATCCAAACGCTGTTTTAATCTATACGATGCTTGCGATTGTGGTCGATGAAACTGATGAAAAAGCACAGGCTAAATTTACAGAGTATCAATCTTACGGTAGTTATGATGGTGGATTAACACTCGCTTCAGGGTGGTCTGGTGTAGATTTTTCACAATTCAAAGCTACAGACCAGGTTGAATATATTCATACCAATGCCATTCAGTCTATGTTGCAATCTTACGTAGAAGCAGATCCAGATAAAGTTTGGACCATTGAAGAAATTGCAAAATGGACCAGTGTAGGTGGAAACGGCCCCGTGATTGTCGGCTCACCAAGCACAGTAGCCGATCGTCTTCAAGAATGGGTGGATGAAACTGGCATTGATGGATTCAATTTGGCTTATATTTTGGCACATCAATCTTTTGAAGACGTGGTCGAATACGTCGTTCCTGAGTTACAACGTCGCGGTGTTTACCCTACTGAATATACCAAGGGGACGCTTAGAGAAAAGTTGTTTGGTCATGGACCATTACTTCCAGATGATCATCGTGGTGCTCAATACCGTAAGTCATCAACGAATGGGCTGCACACCACAACCAAAAACGCCTCACTTGAATCTGTGTAGATCCATTTAAATTCTCTAAATCTAAAAAAAGCCCCTTTCGGGGGCTTTTTTAATGCTGATGTTCTAGTTCATGGTGATATGCATCATCTTCTATCTGCAAGGTCATTTCAGTAATATGATGATCATGACTTAACATTTCAAAAGCTTGTTGATGTAAACGTTTAGGATCGACATTCGGTGCAACCAAATGAACTGTGAGCATGACTTTTTTGGATGTGATCGCCCAAACTTTGAGTTGGTGAATGTCCTTAACTCCTTCAAGCGATAATAAATCTGCACGGAGCTTTTCAATATCAATTTCATCAGGCACACCTTCGAGCAGGATGTTGACACTTTGCTTGGCAAGAATCCAAGCGCGTGGTAGAACCCAAAATCCGATCAGGACTGCAATAATCGTGTCAACGAGTACCCAACCTGTAAAATAAATAATTACAGCCCCGATGATCACACCTACAGAACCAAGTGCATCACTTAATACTTCTAGATATGCCCCTTTGACATTGAGGCTGTCTTTACTACTCGAAAAAAGAATCTTCATCGAAATTAAATTAATGATTAAGCCAATGACGGCGACTATCATCATTCCAACACTTTGAATTTCAGGCGGATTACTTAATCGATGAATCGCTTCTACCAAAATATAAATTGCAACGATAAATAACATCACCGCATTAAATAGAGCTGCCAAAATTTCAAATCGCTGGTAACCAAAAGTTCGCTTATTGTCTGCAGGCTTTTGACCAATCTTAATTGCAACCAACGCGATGGCTAAAGCGGCAGCATCAGTAAACATATGTGCAGCATCAGACAATAAAGCTAAACTTTGAGTAATAAATGCAGCAACAACTTCAATAATTAAAAATGTCGTGGTTAAGGCTAAAGCAAAAGTCAGTTTCTTTGCGTTGCCTTTACTGACTTCCACATGACTGTGATCATGATTATGCGAACTACCCATTTTATACTCCTCATCAGAAGCCTCACTTAAAATAAAGTGAGGCTTCTGATTCATATACATAATGTTATTGTTTAATTTATTGTTCTGCTTTTGCTTGATTCATCCACCTATACAATACAGGTAAAAGTAGTAGCGTCAGTATGGTGGATGAAATAATTCCACCGATAACCACTGTCGCAAGCGGTCGCTGTACTTCAGCACCCGTACCCGTAGCAAGCGCCATTGGAACAAATCCTAAAGACGCCACAAAAGCAGTCATCAGCACAGGACGTAATCGCAACATTGCACCTTGCCAAATGGCATCTTTTAAAATGTATTCACTTCTTAGCTCCTTAATAAAGGTCAACATAACCAGTCCATTCAGAACAGCGACACCTGATAAAGCGATAAAACCAATACCCGCAGACATTGAGATGGGAATATCACGTAACCATAAAAATAAGACTCCCCCCGTGAGAGCAAAGGGTACGCCCGTGAAGACCAATAAACTTTCTCTTATATTTTTGAATACAGCCATCAGCAGGATAAAAATCGTAATCAAAGCCAATGGAATCACGATAGTCATTCTAGCTTTGGCAGATGCCAAATTCTCAAACTGTCCACCATATTCAATCCAATAGCCACTCGGTAAATCATATGTCGTGAGGCTAGATTGCAACTCTTGGACAAATGAACCCAGATCTCGCCCTTCAACATTTGCCGTCACAATAATCCTACGCTTGCCATTTTCACGACTCACCTGATTCATACCATCAATATTTGAAACTGTAGCCACATCTGCCAGTCTTACTGTCCCACCATTGGGGAGTTGTATGGGTAATTGTGCAATCCCCATGACTGTCCGATCTTGATCAGTAAGTCGAATAACAAAATCAAAACGGCGGTCGCCTTGTAGAATTTCACCGACTTGTTGACCACCGATACTTGAAGCAACTAAATTTTGTATTTCACGAACCGAAAGACCATATTGCGCTGCTAAAGAACGATTTACGTCTATATTTAATAAGGGTAAACCTGAAGTCTGTTCTACTTTGACTGCGGTACTGCCACTGATTTTTTGCACAATCTTGGCAATTTTGGCAGCTTCATCGTTTAACACCTGCATATCATCGCCAAAAATTTTTATACCTATGTCACTGCGGACTCCAGAAATGAGCTCATTAAAACGCAATTCAATGGGTTGAGAAAATTCACTATTGTTGCCAGGCAAAGTCTCCAAAAAAGTTTCAATACGTGACCTTAAATCATCTAAGCTTTCTTTGGGATTCGGCCACTCTTGGCGAGGTTTCAACATGATGAATCCATCTGAGAAATTGGGTGGCATCACATCTGTAGCCACTTCAGCAGTACCCGTTCGTGCGAAAACATTTTTAATTTCTGGAAAATTTTGAAGCAAAAGTTTCTCAGTCATTTCCTGCATTCTTAATGATTCTTCTAAGCTGGTACTGGGTGAACGCATTTGTTGAATAGCAAAATCACCTTCGCTTAATTGCGGTGCGAATTCACTTCCTAGACGTGTCGCCAACAACCCTGTTAAAACCAAAATACTAACTGCGAGTGTTAACATGACCATTCGATATAAATAAGTCATATCTAATGCTTTTAGATATTTTTTCTTTAACCATAACATCCATCTACTTTCAGTTTCTTTTACTTCACCTGTTACAAATAAAGCCACTGCAGCAGGAACAAAAGTAATGGATAAAATGATCGCAGCAATAAGAGCTAATACTACGGTGAGTGCCATAGGGTGAAACATTTTTGCTTCAACACCACTTAAAGCAAATATGGGCAAGTACACCACTAAAATAATCGTTTGACCAAAAATTAAAGGACGGCGCGCTTGACGAGCAGCAAGGAATACTTCTTTAAATCGCTCTGATCGTGTTAACGGTCGTCTAAACTGTTCTTGGGCATGAGCTAATCGGCGAATACAGTTTTCGACAATTACAACCGCCCCATCTACAATAATTCCGAAATCCAAAGCACCTAAACTCATAAGGTTGGCACTAATCTTTTGCTGTGCCATACCCGATAATGTAAATAACATCGAAAGTGGAATCACGCATGCTGTGATTAAAGCTGCTCGAATATTTCCCAAAAAAATGAATAAAATCACAATCACCAAAATTGCACCTTCGACTAAATTCTTTTGAACTGTCTTAATGGCTTTCTCGACTAAGGTAGTACGATCGTAAACAGTTTCAATTTTTACGCCTTCGGGCAGTGTGGTTTGGATTTCTTGAATTTTTTGATCAACCGCTTGTGCAACGCTACGGCTGTTTTCACCCATCATCATCATGGCGATGCCAAGTACGGTTTCTTCTCCATTATTGGTCGCACCACCTGTTCTAAGATCATGTCCGATCGACACTGAAGCAATATCTGAAACACGGACAGGATTTCCATTCAAGGTAACCACCGTTGTATTTTCAATATCCTTTATTGTATTCAGTGTTCCAGGAACTCGTACTGTCAGTTGTTGACCTCCATCTTCAATAAATCCTGCTCCACGATTTTCATTGTTCTCAGTGAGGACCTGTTGAAGTTGCGTCAAACTGACTTGTAATTGCTGCATACGATTCAAGTCTGGCGAAACAACATAAGTTTTATTGAATCCTCCAATAGTATTCACCTCTGCAACGCCTTTTACCCGTTGCAATTGTGGACGCACAATCCAATCTTGAATTTCCCGTAAATCCATGGCTGTGTATGAAGCACCATCAGGTTTTTTAGCCTTTGGGTCTGCTTTTAATACCCATTGATAAATTTCACCCAGTCCCGTAGATACTGGAGACATGGTAGGTGCGATATCATCAGGTAATTCGGATTGAACCTCTTGCACACGCTGATTGATTTGTTGACGTGCCCAGTAAATATCTGTGCCATCTTTGAAGATAATGGTGACCTGAGATAAACCATACCTAGAGATCGAACGTGTTAATTCAAGATCTGGTATCCCCGCCATGGCATTTTCAATTGGATAAGTAATGCGTTGCTCAACTTCGAGCGCAGTAAATCCATTGGCTTGGGTATTAATTTGAACCTGTGTATTGGTAATGTCTGGAACTGCATCAATTGGCAATTTTTGATAACTATAAACTCCAACAGCAATCCAAGCACAGGCAAACAGCATGATCCAAATCGCATGTTGAATTGAAAACTGAATAATTCGCTCAAATAGCCCTTCAGCCTTCGGCATGTCATGATTAGTGCCCATGGTCAGCTTCTCCTTTTTCTAACTCCGATTTCAGTAAGAAGCTGCCTTGATTGACATATTTTTGCCCCGTTTGAAGACCAGACTTAATTTCTGCCCATTGACCATCTGAAGACATTTCACCTACTTCAATGGGTTGTGCTTTAAAGTGGAGTTTTCCATTTTTTTGTTCTGTAACAATAAATATTGCTGATTTACCTTCGATTTGTTGCACTGCATTTTTTGCAACGCGTAATACATTCGATGCATCGGGACTTTGAAGTTCAACATTTACCATCAAATTTGGTCTTAACTCACTTGCCTTTCCTTGAACTTTGGCGCGAACAATCAAGCGGCCAGTCTGCGCATCTGCTTGCGGCGTTAACGATTGCACAACTGCTGTATACGTCTGACCTGACTGTAAAGATTTAAATTGAATATTTTGTTGTGCACGAATTTGATTACTCGCATCTGCAGGTAACACAAATTCGAGCCATAAATCTTTTAATTGTTCGATGATGAAAATCTGATCTGCAAGTTGCACATTTTCACCCACCACAATGTCTTTTTGGCTGATCACGCCCGAGATTGGCGAACGAATGGTAAAACGACCATTCGAACCTGCTGAAGCTCCTAAAGCTTGTAAACGCGCATTGGCACTTTGCACTGCGATTTGTGCTTGACGATATGCATTTTCAGCACGTTGCAAATCCTGTTTTGCGGAGATCCCCTGCGACCACATCCGTTGTTCACGTTGCATATCTTGGCGTGCCAAATCTAAATTGGATTGCGCCATTCTCAAATTCGCTTGTTGGTCAATAAGTTCTGGGACACTTAATAATGCAAGTACTTGACCTTTAGTCACTTCTTGTCCCAGTGCTACATTCACTTGCTCAACATGACCAGCAAAATTAGGGGAAATATGCGCTTGTTGATCTGTATTTACCATCAATTTTGCAGGCAAGTTTGTGTATCTCGGAATTGCACCTAATTGAGCTGATTCTATCTTGATACCATGTTCTACTAACTGTTTAGATGTGAGTTCAATCTCACCTTCTTCTGCATGATCAGCTTCTGCGCCATTCGACGTTTCAGCTTGCTCTTCACTCTCAACAATTGCTGTTTTGTTATTATCTTTAAAATAAATCCAAATCCCGATAACTACCGTCACCACAATAATGAGGGCGATGAGGAATGCTTGGTTTATTTTTCCTTGTTGTATAGATCTCATTTTATTCTGCCCCTATATTGATGAAATTTTCTGACTGTGACACAGCCTCTTTGAGTAATTGGGTATAGGCATCCGAACGACTAATTTGTTCATAACTGGTACCAATACTTAATGCCTCAGCAGCAAGTGCGGTTTGCCATGCCTCTCTTAAGAGCTGAATTTGACTGAGCCGAATGTTTTGTAATTGTGTCGTTGCTTGTTGCACCTCAGTGATTGAAAGTTTTCCATTTTTAAAACCAAGCAAAGAGCGCGTCTGTACTTTTTCAGACAAGTCTTTTTGTCTCAGTACAGCGTCATACTGCAGTTTTAAGCCACGCACCTGATGAAATAAGTTTGCAATCTCTAAAATTTGTTGTTTGAGTTCTCTTTGTTGTTGACGCTCAAGTAGAGATTGCTGGCGTTGAGCAAGCGGAATTTCGTATTGCTGACGATTAAAAATATTGAACGGAATATCGACACCCACAGATAAACTAGTATCGTTTGTCTCATTGGGCGCTTTTGTTCGCGTCATCCCTACATTCAAGTTTGGATTTGGTTTTGCTTTTACTTTAAGCTGCTCAATTCGTTGATTAGCCTGCACAACATTGAGTGCATAAAGCTTTTCTAAATAACCTGCAGAAATATAATTTTGAACATTCTGTTCAACTTGGTCAGGCCAATAAATCCGATTTGAATCAACCTTCACCTCTGCTTCAGTTTCTCCCCAGAGATTAGAAAGATTACGTTTCGCAATTTCTTTATTTAAAATGGCTTGCTGATAATTGCGTTCATTTTCTGCCGCTTCAATCTGCGCTCGTTCATACTCAACCAAGGCTATGCTTCCTGCCTGATATCGTTTTTTAGCGCTGTCTAAAGTTTCACGACTGACTTGCAGTTGAGACTTTTGAATTTGTGCTTCAGATTGCGAAATTAAAAACTGTGACCAAGCATACTTCACGATTAATTGGCTTTGTGCTTCCCACAACTTTTCTTGCAATTCATTTTGTTGCCCAGCCAAACGCGCTATATTTTTTTGAATCCGTCTTTGACCAAAAATGTCGATCGGCTGAATAATACCAAGACTCAATTCTTGATCTTGACTCGAACCAAAACCATCTCGAGAGAGATTGATAGTCGGGTTTTGCCAAAGTCCACTTTGCTTGACTGCAAGTTCTGACATTTGTTGTCGTTGCTGCCAAATCTGTTCTGATTGTTGATATTGAGACACTTGAACGAGTGCTTGTTCAAGCGAATTGACTGTCATTGCTTGAGCATTTGCACCCAAACTAAGCGAACCTAAAACCAGCCATAATCGAATAGAATGTTTTAATTTAAAAGACATGTGAATTTCCCACTAATTTAAAAATAAGTGGTGGGAAATTTTTAGGCTACCCCACCAATAGCGGGGTTAATTCAGGAGGCGGAGGGATTTTACCTAAATGAGGCGATTGATAGGCATTAATCCAAAGAAAGTGATTTTGGTAAATCTTTTCGATGTGTTGTGATGAAGGCAAATTCTCGTTTACAGCAAGAATAAACTGAGACATTGACGGCAGATGATCTTGATGATCCAAAACATCGATTTGCGCTTTTTCTTCTAGCGTCACGCTTTGATCATCACCAAGCGCGAAGCCTTTTTCAATTTGGGACTTCGGACTTTTATTTGAAAGATCGGCTTGGCAAAGTACAGGTTGATGATGACCAAAGTGAAAACTTTGTGTCGATGTTGAGTCGCTTTCATGAACACAAAAAGCCGCCGCCACATTCCAAAGGCTTTGGAACATGAACATACATGCTAAGAATGTCACAAATTTAGCCGATCTCATTTAAGCAGGCTCTCATCTTTTCTATCTGCATTTAAAACGTGATAGTGATCACCATCAAGTGAAGAGTTGTAATTCTCCATCATATTTTGATGATCGAAACCTTGATATTGAAAGAATGTACATAAGAAAAATGAATGAAAACTTAAAAATTTAGCGCTTTTAAAGCACGCTTCGAAAATGGCATCGATTTTGCAACCTAATCATACGAATTTTATTTTTTGTATTACTGAGGTGGCAACGATGAGCTATGTTGCACGAGAATTGAGTCAAAAGCATAAATTTTTGCTTGGTTTTGGATCGTTTTTAATTCCAATTTTAATCTGGTGTGCAGTGAGTTATCTGCCTTTTATTTGGCATCCCCAAGTTCAAATCACAGATTCTGGTAGCACAACATTTTTACAAGTCGATAGCCGTGTCAGTAGAGAAGTTTATTATGCTGAAGCGCAATTGGCAGTCGATCAAGGACTCCCACCACCTCGGGGAATTTTGGTCAATCCCATTTATCTACCCGCACCAGATGAAGTCGCTACAGCCTTAGTGACCGCATTTACAACGCCACCCGCTCAAGCAAATGCACCATGGTTTCATGAAAGTTTATGGCACAGCATTAAACTGGTGTTTACCGCATTTTTTATTTCTTCTTTGATTGGTATTCCTTTGGGTATTCTTTGCGGTTTTTCTCATAAAATTTCTCAATTAACTGAACCTTTTGTAGAGTTCTTTCGCTATCTGCCTGCACCAGCCTTTGGCGCTCTTGCTGTTGCGATTTTGGGCATTAATGACGCACCTAAAATTGCCATTATTGTGATTGGTACCTTATTCCAACAAATTCTGATTATTGCCAATACCACCCGTCTGGTCGACCGCAGTCTTATTGAAGCTGGATTCACCTTAGGAACCAACAAAATCAAAAGTTTATTTTATGTAGTCATCCCTGCTGCACTCCCAGAAATTTATCGAAACCTTCGTGTACTTTTAGGTTGGGCTTGGACCTATTTAATCGTTGCAGAACTCATAGGAAGTACATCCGGTATCACGTGGTTCATCACTCAACAAGCTCGCTATCAAAACTTTGACAATGTTTTCGCCGCAATTTTGATTATCGGTTTGATTGGTCTGATTTGCGACGTGATTTTAATGAAACTTGGACAGCAATTATTTAAATGGAAAACGGGAGTTCGCTAATGTCTTCAGCACTTCAACCCTCAGATTTTGATGCCCGCGCTTACTTTGACAAAATTTACGCTCGTCCCGTCATTTTAGAAGCAAAAAATCTCACCCAAAAGTTTAGCCACGGAAAAACTGAGCGCACCATTTTAAATACTTTAGATTTAAAAATTCATAAACGTGAATTTATCTGTGTTATTGGTCCTTCAGGATGCGGTAAATCTACCTTTAGCCGTATTGTGGCAGGTCTTGATCCATATACCAGTGGTGAATTACTGGTAGACGGTGAAACCATCACAGGACCGAGTCCAGAGCGTGGCATGGTTTTCCAAGGCTACACACTGTTTCCATGGAAAACGGTAAAAGAAAATGTCATGTTTGGTCCACTCATGCGAGGTGCCAGCAATGCTACAGCTGAGGCGCAAGCCCGCGAATGGATCAACATTATCGGACTTGAAAAATTTGAGCAGCAATACCCTCATGAACTTTCAGGAGGGATGAAACAACGCGTTGCCATCGCTCGCGCGCTCGTGAATCAGCCAAAAATTCTCTTAATGGATGAACCCTTTGGGGCTTTAGATCCTCATACGCGTCAAAAAATGCAAAAGCATCTGATCGATCTTTGGGCCAATATCGATATCACGATTATTTTTGTGACACACGATATGGACGAGGCGATTTTACTGGCCGATCGGATTGTGGCATTGAAGGCCAATCCTGGCGAAATTAAGGAAATCATTGAGGTTGATCTACCAAGACCACGTCAGCATGAATTGATGCTCACTGAAAAATTTAAATATTTAAGACAACGTGTAGATGCTTTGGTACATGCTGAAGAAGATGAACTTGATCCAGCTCTCGCAGACTTACCTAAAATTCCAAGAATGACCAAGGTCAGTCATTCTAAATAAGGCGCTATATCCTGATCACACAAACGGTCAGGATAAAGCATGCAACATCAATCCTTTTGACCACACTATTTTAAATGCAGACTTGGATTAATCACGACTTCATTTCATCACGTTCAATTCGCCCATCTACCAGTTGAATGGTTCGATCACATGTAGCGGATAATCGTGGATCATGGGTCACTAACAATACCGCACAATTTTGTTGCTCATTTACTTCACGAAACAGCTCAAAGACTTCGCTCGCTGTTTGACTGTCCAAATTACCTGTAGGTTCATCAGCGAGGAGTAAAGCAGGCTGTGTGATTAAAGCTCTGGCGATTGCGACACGTTGTTGCTGCCCACCAGAAAGTTGACTGGCTTTTCGTTGTGCAAATTGACCCAATCCTACCGCTTTTAACAAATCATGTGCCCGATCTAAAGCTTGCTGATTGGGTTTGCCATGCGCCAACATTAGAGGCATCAAAACATTCTCAATAACGGTGAACGCTTGAATCAAATGATGAAACTGAAACACAAATCCAATGCTCTTTCCACGCAATTCCGTTCTTTGTTGATCTTCCATTTGACTGGTTGGTTGACCAAGTAAATAAATTTCACCACTGGTGGGTTGATCCAATAAACCTAAAATATTTAATAACGTACTTTTACCTGAACCTGAAGGTCCAATTAACGCAGCAAAATCTTGACGATGTATCGCAAAATCAATCCCATGCAGCACTTCAATTTCATTGGGTTGTCCAATGTTATAAGACTTTTTCAAAGCCTCTAAACGTAGTACTTCATCATGATTAGACATGACGGATTGCCTCCACAGGATCTAAACGCGCTGCACGACGGGCAGGAATCGCCGCTGCAATTAAACCGCTCAATGTTGCAAGTAATAAAGCGGATCCAATCAAATAAGGTGAAATTGGAATGTAGAATAACCCTGGGCCAAATTCATTAAATGACCAAACCAATGCATAACTGGTCAGGATTCCAACAATAGAACCAATTAAGCCGAAAATCGCACCTTGAATGAGAAAGATCATCAAAATTTGTTCTCGGCTCGCACCTGTCGCACGCAAGATTCCGATCTCACGTGTACGCTGTACCACTGTAATGGAGAGTACGCTGGCGATCGCAAATGCAACAGATATTCCAACAAATATAATAATCATATTGGTTGAAAGACTTTGCGCTGAAATCGCATTCATCAATTGCGCATTACTTTCAATCCAACTTTCAGCTTTTAATCCAGTGAGACGATGAATTTGCGTTGCGACCTGATCTGCGGAGAAAATATCAGAAATACGAAGATCAATAATGGTAACCCCACCCGGCAAACCCAATAAAGACTGTGCCCGCTTTAGATCGATATACATATAGCGTGAGTCTAGTTCTTTGACCCCGAGTTCAAAAATACCCGTTACATTCATGACGGCGTTAATATCTTGACCGTTATCAACGCGAATTTTACTGCCTACGCGCACACCAAGGTCTTTGGCCAACTCACTTCCGATGAGTACATCATCTGCTTTTAAACGAAGCTGACCAGTTTTTAGATACTCTTGCAAAGGTACAATACGTTGATAACGTGGTAAATCAATCCCCATAATCGCGACTGACTGAATCGCTTCCCCCCGTTTTACCAGTGCAGGTCCTGAAACCATGGGAGAAACGGCATTGAGCGTCTTGATATTGTCTAGATTTTCAAGAACTTCTTGCCAGTTATTGATCGACTTGAGTCTTTGAGCCCTTTGATCTTCATGGATGATGTGTGCTACGCCCTCAGGCACTTTAACGACGCGATTGACCTCATCTGGTGCATGTAAACTAATATGTGCCTGAGTGCCCAACGTACGCTCAATCAAATTGGACTGAAGCCCCTGAATTAATGCACTAATAAAGACAATAATGGCAACACCAATAGCAACACCACCAATAATCATCAGTGTTTGACTGCGACCCTCGCGTAAAAACCCAACAGCGATGAGCCAATTGGTCCATAAACGCTTCATCTTCAAAGTGCTTGTACCTGCTTAGTTCTGACACGCTGATCCGCTTTTACTTGATCAGGCTTTATAACGACCTGATCATTGTGATCCAACCCTGATAAAATTTCAGTCATGGTGGTTCCACGCAACCCTAATTTTACAGATTGACGTTGGACCTTACCCTCTCTTATCACCATAACTTCAGCTTGCGTGGTTGAAGGGTCAATAAGCGCATCATTGGCTATTACTTTGGTTTTATTTCGACGTGCTGTTTCGACATTCACTGAGACTGTCATATCTTGCTTCAAAAAATTGGGTACAGAGTTCACCGACAATTTGACTTCAACCGTACCACGTTGAGGATCAATATTAGGTGCAATAAAGTTAACTTCAGCTGGAAATGCTTGCTCTGGATAAGCATCTGCAATCACTTCCGCTTTTTGACCTAATTTCAGATAAGGTAAATTTTGCTCATCGACCGCCACTTTAATTTGCGTTGGACTATCAACTGCGACTGTAAAGAGCACTTTTCCAGGTTGAATCGCATCCCCTTTTTCAACTTCACGCGTCAAGATCGTACCCGAGACTTGTGCCCGAATTTCACTTTTTGCCAATTGGGCACGTAGCGCATTTAATCTTTCGCTTAAGGTTTTTTCTTCAACTTGACCTGGAGCAAGGCTTTGCGCCTTCAGTTTTGCCGCAGATAATTGATTTCTGGCTAAGCGTTCAGCTTCTAAAGCTTGCTCTTTTTCTTCAACAGAAAGCACTCCCGGTTCCGTTTGCTGACGACGTCTTGCTTCGCGACTGGCTTGTTGTAATTGGAATTCTGCCGTTTTCAATTCAACCTGCGCTTGTGGATAGCGAATTTTCCGCAATTCCTCTAGCGCAACTTCTGCTTCACGGACTTGTGCTTTTAAATCATCATATTGAATAATTAACAGTACATCTCCTGCTGCTATTCGTTGACCTTCTTGCACGCGTCGCTCAATCACCACACCCGAAATTTCACTCCCAATTTCACTACGTGCTACATTTTCAGCACGACCTGAAGCAACCACTGTTTGAATCAGTGGTTTTTCTTCGATTAGGTAAGTTTCGACTACAGGACCTTGCCACCAACGGAAAATGAAATATATCCCACCCATCGAAATGAGCAGAATGAGAATCCACCATTTTCGTTGTTTTAAAATACGCAAAGCTTTATCTCCCAATAGGCCTACTTCAGTTTATATTGTCGAGTACAGTAAGCTCTTAAAATATCTGGTGAGCGCTTGTGAAGATGCTTGGTATTCCGCCCCGCAACACGTTTACGCCACATTTCAAAACTACTTTTTTTTAATTGTTGTCGCATCAATCGAATGACTGCACTTTCGTTTAATCCGTATTCCAGCAGAATGGCTTCGAAGGGTGTCCGATCTTCCCACGCCATTTCAATAATTCTGGAAATATCAGCTGTTGTATACAACGCACATGATCCTTTTTCATTCGCATCAAACGTTGATGTTAAGCGTTCATTCGTGAAAAATATGTGATTTTTTGTTGATTTATAGACACTTCATACACGCTAACGCATTCATTGTATAAAACGATTGATTTTATGATTTTAATCCGTTTCCTAGTTTTTCCATTTTTATCTATTCTTAATCCATACAAGGTAGGCAACTCTGTTGCTCTACCGACCAATCATTCAGTCCAACTTTGTGCCCAGTGCAAGCCCCTCTGCACTGGGCTTTTTTTATTTAAATGACTCAACCAATTTTGGATAAATCAGTCCATCAATATCTAGTTTTACCGTATAAACTCCATTTTCAAGATTAAACTTATTGACATGATAAGTTGATCCATAAATAGAATCTAAAGTTGAAGAGCGTTTAAATACCTTTTGATTTGCCTCAAGATCCAACAAATGTGTGCCTTGAATAAATTGTTCATATTGCTCAGGTTCAACACCAACACGCTTTGACATAATCATCAAAGCATCGCTTCTCGTCACAGGGTCTTGAATAAATTTGACGGTTCGATCCCATACTTGTAGCACTTTTTTCCACTCTGCTTGATGCCTAGATAAATGCGTCATATTTACCGTCAACGTATCATAGATCAATCCTGGTTTATCTTGAGAACTATAGATGATTTTGGACCCAGCTACGCTTTTTAAAGCTTGATTTGCTACAGGTTGCCATACAGCGATGGCATCCACATCTGGGCTGCTAAACACTTGGGGTAATTCGTTGGTTGCTGCATTAATCAGTTTGATTTCATTGGCTGATATATTTTGATCTGAAAGTGCGGTATTCAATAAATTATGATCGACCAGCCCTTTTTCGACTGCAATCGTTTTACCCTTAAGATCTGCCACACTATGAATGCCCTCTTTTGCAAGAATGACATCATTCCCTGATGAATAATCAGTTGCTAAAATCATAATGCCCCGCGTTCCACCTGAGGCAATGACCAAATTATCCCCATGTGAAACAGAAACCGCATCCAATTGGTTTGCTGCAAAAGCATTCATAGAGGCTGAATAATCAAACCATTTAAACTCTACGTTTAATCCAGCTTCTTTAAACCACCCTTTCTCAATAGCAACTTGCCATGCCACCCATCCCGGCCAATCACTGTAACCAATCCGAATCGGTTGCATTGATTTTTCGGCTTGAGCATGTTGACTTGGTTCTGGAATTTTTGCGGTTTTATCACAACCCACGAATAACAGTGCAGTTCCAATGACTCCCCAAACCATCGTTTTCATTGCACCACCTCACCAATGCTCGTGCACTTAAATTTAGTATTGGTAAAAATTAAGGCTTGAATATAATCACGCCATCCACCAAAGTGACTGATATCAAGTGCATCTGCTAAAGCATGGTTTTCACATATAAAACCTTTCACCCATGTTCCATCAATGAGTTGGACATTGCCAATACCAAGTGGTGCTGGGACTTCAGCAACAATGTCACCGAACAATGCTCTTGGTACATCCCACACTTCCACTTCAATAGAATGACCTGATGTATCTCGTTGTAGCCCCGGCTTAGGTGGCTGAGTATTTTTTAAAGCAAATAGTTTGTAATACGGCGCAGTACGCGTTTTTTTAACCAAGGTGGCTTGTCTGCTCGTTAACTGAAAATTCAGCGGCATGCCTGTAAGATGTGCTCCCACCACTGCCAATTTAACGGTGTGCTCAGATCCTATTGATTTATGAATTTGATAGCCTTGCTTTGACGTTGCTAAATTTAATCCTGAAGTCGCTTGCCATTGCTGACCGAAGTGTGCCAAAGCTTGATCCATCCAAGCGCCAGCAACTAAAGTGATACCACTTGGCAAACCATCATCACGGATGACATTTGGGAGTGCCAATGCTGATAAATCAGCAAAATTAACAAAATTCGTATAAGCCCCCATATGCGAATTCTTTTGGATCGGATCTGCTTCAACATCTGCAATGCGATAAATCGTAGGAGCTGTTGGCACCATCAACGCATCATAATTTTCTAATTGATGATTGATCTGCCTAGCCCATTCTGCACGCTGATACTCATCTTGCATCACATCTACAGCATTGAAGTGATCAGCTTGATCAATAATTTGCTTAATTACTGGATGACATTGCTCACGTCGAACTTTGTGTTCGACGGCATGCGTACGCTCCGCAACCCATGAGCGGTTATACAATGCAGCAGCCAATTGATTAAATACTGTGAAATCAATCTCTTCAACTTGAAATCCGAGCGATTTCATTCGAGCAATGGCTGTTTGAAATGCTTGCTCACTTTGAGTATCACCATAAAATTCTAAGTGATCTGGGATTGCAATCTTGCCCTTCGAAAATTGTGTCGGGGCTGTTCTCGGATGCTGTCTTGAATAAGCATCGGTCGCATCATAACCTTGCATCAATTGCGCTACCGCCCAAGCATCGTCTACTTGAGTTGCAAAAATTGAGATCACATCAATACTTCGACATGCAGGGATTAAACCTGTGGCTGAAAACCAGCCTTTGGTTGGTTTGAGTCCGACAATATTATTGAAACCCGCGGGAACTCTGCCAGAACCTGCTGTATCAGTACCGAGGGCGAATGGTACATATCCATTTGCTACTGCAACCGCTGAGCCAGAGCTTGATCCACCGCTAATATAATCCGGATTGAAACTGTTTTTTACAGCCCCATAGGGTGAACGCACGCCAACCAATCCCGTGGCAAATTGATCTAGATTGGTCTTGCCCACCACGATTGCACCAGCAGATTTAAGCTTAGCCACTACGGTTGCATCTTGCATTGCTAAATAAGCCGCATCTGGACACGCCGCAGTGGTATAGAATCCAGCAACATCAATATTGTCTTTGACAGCAAATGGCACGCCATATAACGGAAGATCAGCAATATCCTGATGGGCCAATGCATCAATCTGCGCCTGTATTTGCTCAGCACTGGCTATTGAAATCCAAGCGTGATCATCATTGGAGAATTCAGCAACATAACGCTTCAAATCATTCAGTTGAATAGTTTGATTTGCATAAGCCTGTTGCCAATCTTGTATAGTCCATAATGTCTGCACGGCGGTGCTCCTTATACGTGTTCCGAATTTTGAGGAATAGGTGGCATGACTGCATCCATCAGCTCTAAATGCCCCTTAATTACCCCTTTTAATGCTTTAAATTGCTCACTGATGGCTTTTAGGTCACTGCTGACCCCTTGCATCAACATCACCTGCATGACTTTGTCATCATCTAATTGGATATGTAGTGAACTAATCACCTGAGTCAAAAACTGTTGCTGTAAATCAATAAGTTGTGTTCTTAATGGCTTTAAACTGACGTCATACAATAAGGTTAAAGTACCGACCATGACTTCATTGCGGCTAACAAGGTCATTGATCAAATGGTGGTTAATCATGTCAACAATGGCTTGAGATCGGCTTTCATAATGTTGATCTACAATTTTTTGATCCATAGCCTGCAATGTATTTTCAGGTAAAGTGATGCTGATCCGCGCCAGCTTCTGTTTAGGCACGTTTGAGCTCCTTAGGTTTTTGAGATTGTTGTAAGTGTAAACCGGCACGGACACTCATCAGTTCAATGAAGAATTGAAGGATGGGATGCTTCGATTGTTTGGTTTGATTTGTCGTCATCTGCAGCACCTCTAGGTATTACAAAAAAAAGAATTGGTAATACTTGGTAAATGCAGAAAACGTGCCAAAACTTTTCTTGAGATATATAAAAGAGGGCTAGGAAAAAAGTCGTCGGAAAGATTCAAAAATGTGCATGAATCAAATTTGTGCACTTGATTTGTTCAATGTTCAGAAATGCAAAAAGACCGCCTTTCTGGAGATAGACGGTCAACTCGAATGGTTATTATTTTGTCTTCTTGTTCTAATGAAATACTTTACTGGATATCAGTGACGAACTCCTCACGCGGAATACGGAATTTCTTCAATCCAATTAACCAATCTTTTTCTGGATTACGGCGACCTAGTGCCAATAGCACCACAGACTTTAAGCCTTTTTCTTTTAAACCTAATAATTCATCCAGACCGTCTTTATCAAAACCTTCCATTGGCGTTGCATCTACACCTAACTCAGCTGCTGCCGCAATTGCCATACCAAAACCAATATGAGCCTGTTTTGCAGTATGGTGGTATTGCTGCTCTTCAGTAAACGTCGAGAACAGGTTCTTTAAGTTTTGCACCACATCCATGGTCGTATCTAAAGGTAAATGACGCTCACGATTCATGGCGTTATAGCGTTCATCAATACGCTCGTCTGGAATCGTATCCCAAGCCGTAAATACCAAAAGATGCGATGACTGGGTAATTTGCGGTTGATTCAATGCAACTGGTGAAATTTTCTCTTTAAGTTCTTGGTTGCTGATCGAGATAATATGGAACGGTTGTAAGCCCGCTGAGGTCGGTGCTAAACGCGCAGCTTCAAGAATTTGATCGACTAATTCTTGCGGTAGTTTTTCACCAGTCATTTGTTTGGTTGCATAACGCCACTGTAAAGCTTCTAATAATTTCATGTATTTACCTATAATGTTTAAATGTGAATATTTTTAATTCTTTAAGCGTATAAACTCGCCAACATTGATTTGAGTGATTGGCTTGGACGACCTAAAAGTTTTTCTAAATCTTGGCTTTGAACTTCATACTGCTGATGTTTAATATCTACAACTGTGCCATGTGTGAGATAGATCATAAATTCGGGCAAACCGATTCTTTTTAACAACTGTTGATAGGCTTCTTCAGTGAGATCGTGATATTCCACTGGTATTGTTTTAATTTGACTCAGCTCATCAGCAATATCTTGATAACTATAAGCTTGGCTGCCGACTAACTCATAGACCTTGTTCTCATGATCATTTTGAATTAAGGCATTTGCTATTGCTTCTCCTAACTCTGCCCTTAACACATAAGGCACTTTTCCCGCACCTCCAGAGAGCTGGATGCCTGTATCGATGACCCTTTCCCCAATAATTTGTGGAATCGCTTCTGCATACATGGTGTTGCGTAGGAGTGTATAATTCAGTCCGCTTGCTTTGAGATAATCTTCAGTTTGAAAATGACTGATCATCAAATCCTTCACCGCTGAATTTTCAATATTTTGAATGGATAAACCTGTGTAATACACATGCTGAACACCTGCTTCACGCGCAGCATCGATAACATTCTTATGTTGTTCAAAGCGATTCATTTCCATCGTTGAAATAAGAAGTAGCTTGTCGACACCCTGAAAGGCTTTGATCAAACTTTCAGGTTGATTGAAATCTCCTTCACGCACTTCAATATGTTCGTTGACATAAGGTTTGGCTTTTTCTAAGTTTCTCGCCAATACAGCAAATTCATTGTTTTGTAGCTGTTGCTTTAATTGTTGCACTACACTTCGCCCTAAATGGCCAGTAGCACCGGTAACTAAAATCATTTAATAACCTTGGATTATTTTTGCAATGATGTAATTTATAGGCGAGTTAAAAAACGAGATCACTATACTGTTGTATAGTGAATTTAGGATTTCATTTGATTAAATTTTATGACGAGATGGGAGGATAGATGGCTGATTTTATGAAAGAGAATGCTGAAACATTAAGCGAAGATGACCAATGTAATTTGATGTTTATTGTGGCGCTTAAAAATGCCATGAACGTCATTAATGGCAAATGGAAACTTGCGATTGTTGCAACCATGATTAAACAGCCACGCCGTTTTAATGAGATTGAACGTCTGCTGCAAGGCATTACACCCAGAATGATTTCTAAAGAGCTTAAAGAACTTGAATTGAACAATGTTGTTGAAAAAATTGAGTCTCTTGATGAAACCACAGGTAAAACGACCTCAATGTATGATCTGACGCCATCAGGTCGTGGCCTAGAAAAGTTGATGGTTCAAATGGCGGTTTGGGGACAAGAGCATAAAGAGAGTTTGAAATAATTATATTTTTTTATTGATCGAATCAAGGCGGTCTAAGTCTAAGACCAGTACCACAATTTTTGCATCGATGACTTGATAGACCAAGCAATAGCCTGCCGATCTCAATTTCACTTTATAAAGATCAATTGGGCTACTGAGCTCATTTTTATAGAGTATTGGTAATTTTTATCAATTTGAAAAGAAATAAATTACTGCTAAATTAGTCACCAAATATAGGGACTTTTTATGACAGAAAAATTATATTACTGGGCTGAAAATTTAGAAGGTTACAGTTCAGATAATGATACAGAAACCGATAATGAAGAAGTAATAGAAATAAAACGTCTTAATTTTTTCATTGGTAAGAATAATGCAGGAAAAAGTCGATTTTTAAGAAATCTATTTATTAGTAATTATCCTAGTGGATTTTATAACTTACAAAAATTGGTCAAGAATTTAAAAATTTTAAAGACACGTTTACCTAATTTAGAAACACAGTTTGGATATAGTTCAAGCTATTCCAATATTAAACATAATTATAAAGATCTAATTCAAGATTTGGAAAATAATAAAGTAAATCAGTTAATCTATTTAAATTCTTCCATTAAAGGATTTTTAGAAAGAGATAATAATTTAAAAGGATTTTTTGAGGATTATAGTCTTTTCGAGATAAGTGATGAAGAAATTGTAAAAATTTCTGGTTGTTTTTTAAATAGATTTTATATCCCTATTCTACGTGGAATGCGTCCGGTCACTAACCAAGAAAACAAACAACCATACATCGAACGTGCTCAAAAAGATTATTTCCCCAATAGAGATAAATTTAATTCTAAAAACATTATTACAGGTGAATGCCTATACCATGAACTTAAAATTCATTTGCTAGGTGAGCCTGAACAACGCGAATTAATTAAAAGCTATGAAGAAAAATTAAGCCAATATTTCTTTGATAACGAAGCTGTTTCATTGATTCCTAAACATGATCAAGACGTTGTGAATATTAAAATTGGTAAAGATAAACAATTTGCTATATCTCAATTAGGTGATGGTCTGCAACAAGCCATCATTTTGACTTATGAAGCATTTATCAACAAAGATAAAACACATGCTTTCTTTATAGAAGAACCAGAACTTCATATGCATGCAGGTATGGTTCGTCAACTCATGAATTTTTACTTAAATGAAACGCCACATTATTACTTTTTTACCACACACTCGAATCATCTTTTAGATATGGCAGATGAATCAGACCAAGTCATGATTCAAAAATTTGTGAAGCAACCTAAAGAAGATAACTCGAGCGAATTCGAGTTTAAGATTTATCGTTGTGACCGAGATCGTGACTTACTTGCTTCTCTCGGTGTACGTCCTTCTTCGGTTTATTTGGCAAACTGTACTATTTGGGTAGAGGGTATTACAGATCGGCTGTATATCACTAAATATATGCAGAAATATTTAGAAGTTTTAAAACAAGAAGAAGCCTTATTCGTTGAAAGAAAACCTAATAAATTAGATTTATATAAATTTCGCTCATCAGATATTCAACGGCTAATGCCGAATTATCACTACACTTTTGTAGAATATGCAGGTAGCAACTTAACGCATTGGGACTTCAGAGATAAATTTACTGATCATTTAGATGATCGCGGTTTAAATGCTCTCTTAACAACAAGTAGCGTCTTACTTATTGCAGATGGTGATATCAAAAATAAAAGTAACAGAGCTGAAATTCTAGAAGAAAATCTTGGTGAAAAATTTTTACTTTTAAAATGTAAAGAAACTGAAAATACCCTTCCATCAAACATTATTTACCATGCTTGCCGTATTAAATTTTTAGGCTTAAAGGATGCTTTTCAGGATAATGAGCTAAAAAGAAATATCCTTTCCAATCATCCATCCATAGATGGTATGCAAGCAGATACAAAAAAAGGTTTCGACATTTTAAAGCTAAATATTTCTAAAAATTATTTCCATGCTAAAAATGGAATTGGAAAAATTATCGATGATCAAATTAAAGATGGTGATCCTAAAACTGACGATGGCAAACCTAAAAAATGTTTTTCCGATCAATCAGGCACTATTAAAGAAAAACTTAAATTTTGTCGCTTAGTTCTAACAGTTATGGATCATGTTGAATGGGAATTAACTGATTCTGCTAAAGAATTATGTGAGAAAATATTCGAACACATTATATCGGAAAATCCTTTACCAAATAAAAAGACCGCTTAAGCGGTCTTTTTTATTACTATCTCATCAAGCCACAGGCGCCAACGTAAACAACACCTGCCCTGTTTTCACAGTTTGCCCTTTTTCAATGCTAATCGCTTCAACCTTCATACGTTCAGGCGCAATAATTGGAATCTCAATCTTCATCGCTTCAATCACGGCAAGCGTAGCGCCTTCTTCCACAATATCCCCTGACTGACATTCAATTTTCCAAATTGAACCCGGCATATGTGATTCCACCGCACAGCCCCCTTCAGGCACTTCCACGCCTTCACTATCATCCACAGTATCAAGGCTTTCAGACACGTATTCTGCAAGTCCTGCCTCATGCCAACGACGACGTTCTGCATCAAAGTTGGCTTGTTGCACAGACTTAAATGCCGAAATGGACTCTTGGTTTTCAGTTAAGAAGTCGTTGTACTCTTTTAAGTTTAATACGCCTTCTTCAATACGCAGTTTTAAGCGACCAGCTTTAAAGTCCTCACGCATCTGCATAAGTTCTTCTTCAGACACTTCATAGAATTTAATTTGGTCAAAGAAACGCAGTAACCACGGTTTGCCTTGCTCAAAGTCAGCATTTTTACGGTAGCGTGACCACATTTGCGTGGTACGACCAACAAACTGATAGCCCCCCGGACCTTCCATGCCATACACGCACATATAAGCACCACCAATACCGACAGCATTTTCAGGTGTCCAAGTCCGTGCAGGATTATATTTAGTGGTGACCAAACGCTGACGTGGATCAAGTGGGGTTGCCACAGGTGCACCAAGGTACACATCGCCCAAGCCCATGACTAAATAGCTTGCGTCATACACCACATCTTTTACGGCTTGCTTGTCTTTTAAGCCATTAATACGACGGATAAATTCGATATTGTCTGGACACCACGGTGCATCTGGACGAACGGTTTGCATATAGCGTTCGGTGGCAAGTTGCGTTTGTGAATCTTCCCAAGCCAGTGGTAAATATACAGTCCGTGATAGGACTTGCATCTCGGTCACATCAGGCAATTCAGCTTCAGCGACTTGCAATAAACGCAGTAAATCAAGTTGATCGAGCTTGATCGAATCAAAATGAATTTGTAGCGAACGAATACCTGGTGTCAGGTCGATAATGCCCTGAATATTTTGCTTTTGAACCCATTGCATCAGCGCATGAATTCGGAAACGTAAGTTCAGATCAAGCACCAAGTCGCCATATTCCACGAGCATGTAGTTGTTACCCGCAGGACGATACACCACATCAGGCGCACCATTTTCACCTTTTAAGGTATCAAGTACGGCATTTTTTAAGGTTGAGATTTCAGAATAGAACGACTCATCAAATGCCACCGCTTGTGTATCTGAAGCTTCTAATTGCGCATGATATTTTTCATTCAAAAGTTTGGCTTGGTGATAACTTACAGGGACAAATTTCACTTTGTCACCGGCTTTAAGCTGACCGAGTTTCCATAGTTCAGAATGAATCACCACTGCAGGACAAACGAAACCACCGAGACTTGGACCATCTGGACCCAAGATAATTGGCATGTCACCGGTAAAGTCGATAGCACCAATGGCATAGGCATTATCATGAATATTGGATGGATGTAGACCCGCTTCACCACCATCTTCACGTGCCCATTCTGGTTTTGGACCAATCAGGCGGATACCGGTACGGCTCGAGTTAAAGTGAATCTCAAAGGTATTGGCAAAGAAGGTATCAATATCATTTTTGGTGAAGAAATCAGGCGCACCATGTGGGCCGTACATCACCGCAATTTCCCATTCATGGCTAAATGAAGGCACTTGTTCAGGTGCAAGAGCTTTAATTTCATCGCTTGTGAATGCTGTAATTGGGAGCATATCGCCAATCAGTAAGTTACGCCCGGCATGACCACCAAACTGACCCAAGGTAAAAGTCGCTTGTGAGCCGAGATATTCAGGCACATTCAGACCACCTTTGATGCCGATATAAGTCCGGCAACCTGTCGCGATTTTGCCACATTTGAGAATCTGACCTTTACGCACATTCACGGTTTGCCACATCGGAACTTGAGCACCATCTAGTGTTGATGGCATATCACCACCGGCAAGCACGATTTGGCTATCACAATGGAATTTTAGAGTTGGACCTTGTAACGTACATTCAAGCCCTGCGGTGTTATAGGCGTTGCCAAGTAATTGGTTTGCAACATTCAGTGATAATGGGTCAATCGCACCGGATGGTGGCACACCGACATCCCAATAGCCCAAACGCCCTGTGACATCTTGCACGGCAGTTTGAATACCCGCTTGCAACACTTCAACCTTTTGGGTTTTCCACTCAAAGGTATTGAGGAAGCGTGTGGTTTGTGTACCCGCTTTAAATACCTCACAGTCGATGATGTTTTGTAGATATTCAAGATTGGTTTCAATCCCTGCAACTGAAGTTTTCGCCAAAGTATCCGTCATGGCTTGAATCGCAGAAGCACGATCGCCTGCTGTGACAATGATTTTAGCAATCATCGGGTCATAGAATGATGATACATTTGAACCTGTTTCTACCCATGTTTCATTACGGGCATTAGCATCAAACTCAACATGTGTCAGTAAACCGGCACTGGGTTGGAAGTTTTTGATTGGGTCTTCAGCATATAAACGTACTTGAATCGAATGACCATTAGATTCCAATTTTTTAGTTGGCGCGGTCCAATCACCGCTGGCTAATGTCACCATCCATTCCACCAAGTCCACACCAAAGACTTGCTCAGTCACACCATGTTCCACTTGTAGACGGGTGTTCACTTCCAAGAAATAGAATGCTTGTGTGTCAGTATCCATCACAAATTCAACCGTACCGGCAGAACGATAGTTCACCGATTGCATCAGTTGAATGGCAACATTTTGGATATAGGCACGTTGTTCATCATTGATATGCGGTGCCGGGGTTTCCTCAATCACTTTTTGGTTACGACGCTGTACCGAACAATCACGCTCACCGAGTGCGATCACCTGACCTTGACCATCGCCAAAAATTTGCACTTCAATATGACGGGCATTTTGTACAAATTTTTCAAGATACAAACCGGCATCTTTAAAGTTGGCTTGGGCTAAATAAGACACGGTTGCATAAGCATCTTTCAGTTCAGCTTCATTCCAGACCAAGCGCATGCCGATCCCACCGCCACCTGCGGTACTTTTCAGCATCACAGGATAACCAATACGATTCGCTTCCGTTAAGGCTTCAGCTTCATCTGCAAGTAATTGACTACCCGGTAATAATGGCACATTGGCTTGAATCGCAAGCTCACGCGCCGTGTGTTTCAGACCAAAGGCACGCATCTGCGCAGAATTTGGTCCAATAAAAGCAATACCCTGTGATTCACATAGGTCGCAGAATTCAGCATTTTCAGACAAGAAGCCATAACCCGGATGAATGGCTTGTGCTCCGGTTTGTTTAGCAACCTCTAAGATTTTTTCAACGTTTAAGTAGCTTTGGCTGGCTGGTGCTTCACCGATATACACCGCTTCATCCGCTAAAGTCACATGCAGTGAATCACGATCGGCCTCTGAATAGACTGCAACTGATTGGATACCGAGTTTTTTAAGGGTACGAATGACACGACACGCAATTGCACCACGGTTGGCGATCAAAACTTTATTCAATCCATATTTTTTAGTCATGGTTATGCGTCCTCGCCTTCACGGATGATCAATTGAATTTTGGTTGGGTTATAGGCATTACAAGGATTATTCAGTTGTGGGCAGTTGGAGATCAGCACGATTAAATCCATTTCCGCTTTAATTTCCACATATTTACCCGGTGCAGAAATACCATCATCAAACTTTAGATGCCCCTCAGAGGTCACGGGCACATTCATAAAAAAGTTAATATTTGGACCGATGTGGTGCACGTTTAAGCCATGTTTTTTGGCAATTGGATGCTGAGACAATGCAATCATGAAATTGTTACGGCAACTGTGCATTGGATATTTGTCATGTGCATAACGAACGGTGTTACTTTCACATGAACAAGCACCGCCTAAAGTGTCATGGCGACCGCAGTTATCATCATGGATGGTGGCAATTTTGTTGCCAAAGTTGGTGTATAGAGCTGTGCCTTTTTCTAAATAGATTTGTTGATTAATCGCTAAGGTATCAGTTGCGCTATAACGCTCTTCAGGGTTTGATGCCGAGATAAACAGCGTATCCACCGCTTGGTTGCCTTCTAAATCCACAATACGGAAATACTGTCCTTTTTTGACTTCGCACATCCATGCTTCACCGGCAGGACAAACTTCGCTTAAAACTGATTTTTCTAATTTCACTAATGCAGTCATGTTGTATCCCCCAATTAAGCGCTGAGTGCGTAGTAACGATTATTGTTTTGAAATGCACGCTGATTTTGCGGGCATGAATCACGACATACATCGCTGTCGCTTAAAGGAAGTGCTTTGTATAAAGACAATTGAACATCGACAGGCGCATATTCCGTGCTGTTATCTAAAGCATGCGGTGCGGATGATAAGAACACTAAGCAATCCATTTCAAAGCGCAGTTCAATCACTTGATCAGTATTGTCAGATGCCACATAACTGAGGTTGCCATTGTCATCTGGTTGAACTTTGGAAAACAGATTTAAAGTACTGCTAAGGTCTGTTGCGGATAAGCCGAATTTGGTCATTTCAAGCAGTAAAGAATCTTTGCCGTTACGGTACATGTCATTACGGGCATCTTGAAAGGTTTGCGTGCCAAATTGTTTTTCGATTTGTTGTGCATTACTTGGTGCGCAGAATGCATCATTCCACCCGTGGTCGTCTTTGACAATGGAAATCATCGCGCGACCCAGGTCAGATGCAAGGATATGCCCCGTGCTTAAAAATGCCGTATGTTGCCCTTTTAAGCTGTCTGGCATGTTATAGCGTTCGAGTTTATCTTCTGAATTTACACAGTATAGAGCCACATTGGCATTTTTGCCTAAGGATTTGAGTTGTAATACTGCGCCACGCTGAATGCGTGCTGACCAGTGGTGTCCACCCGGTAAACGTTCCGTCCAAAGGACTTGATCTTCGTGATAATTTATTGTGCTCATATGCATCCATCCCAATCTTTTACGGTTTACCTCCCGGGCTTTTATCCCTCCGTGTAGCTTAAGCTTGCAACTTAAGCCGTGAACTCTCGGTCGCAGACCTACATGAAACTTCATGTATCGGAACCCTAGATCACTTTATGATTGAATAAATAGATGCAAAGGCTGTGCCAAAGTAATACTCTTTTGTGTTTTAGTATTACTGTCGCTTGATATATAACATTTCTCTTAGAGCTGATTGTATTGAACGGAACTTTATTGAAGTAAACCTGTTGAATCAGTCGGAGTAAAGAATACTCGGTAAGCACCGAAATTAACCTGCGTGCAATTTTCTTGTGCAAAGAAAAAAGCTAACACATGATTCTATTTTGTTTGTTATGAGCGGTTATTTTCTGATTGCTTAAGTAGGTTTAGACTCTGGTTGATATCACGCACAGTGATTAACTTAAAAATCATAACTAAGCTTCCAAGTGCTACGAACAAAAGAAATACAAGTAAAATGATTAAAGTCATCCCTGTGTTTAATGCGCTATCTGAGGTATAACGAGCTAAAAACCAAGTAAAATTTGAAAATATAAAAAAAGCTAAAGAACCGGTGACGGTATATAAGGCACCATACGCTAACCCTTTAAAGACTAATTCCCGTTCTGAATAAATACATTGAATTTCTCCATTTTCAACTTTAAAAAATTTCCATGTAGTGCGAAGGGACTTCACTAAGTAAAAATAGTAATCTGCATATTTGCGTATAAGTATATCGGTTAAAAATGAAGGAATCTCGACACCGCCATTGAGTTGATCACTGGCAATTTTCTTCAAAAAAGGATCTATTGTTTTATTCGGGCTTACAGAGATAAATTCTCGAATGTAAAAAGATGCAGCCTCATATAAATTTTTATTTTCATTAAAACTTTTCAGACTCACAAAATACGTTTTTCGACCGTAAAAGACAGCGACGATACCTATAAGCGTCGTACAAATAATCGAAAATAAGCTGAGATAGTCTGAAACTGAAAATGAAGGTATGAGTTGTATCATGGATATAATCTTAAATTTATAATGAATTGAGTTTTATAATTAAAAAAAAACACTTAGATAAATGACCAAAATGGTGGACAATGGACTGAGATCAGATCGTTTACTTTCTACAAACAGATGATGAGTCCAATGTCTCGATGTCAGACATCAATCTTAGTTAAAAAAGTATAATCAAAAGCAAAAAATTCGTCTTCATACAAATAATAGCGACTATCTAATTTTCATCTTAACTTCGCTCATTATTGATATGAAGATTCATTCGAGGTTCAATCTTCACTTTATTCAGAATGATTAAACTTTATTACATGTAATAAAGTTTTCTTGATTCTGAAAATTTAGCTAATTTTTTTATAAATGAATCGAAATAATCTTTTTCCTTATCTTCAGTTCGAAAACCTGCATATAAAGTACGCCTTAACCCCTCTGGTGCAACGCAATCTAGGCGACGTGAAGTGACCCACCCTTTGGTTTCATATTCGTTTACCACCCAATCTGGTAAAGCTGCGATTCCACGCCCACTTGCGACTAACTGAATCAGCATCTGGGTCAGATCTGTGGTTCGAATATTTTTTGGAAGAATATTTGCAGGAATGAACAACTTCGACATGATATCTAAACGATGTTTGTCTACTGGAAATGTAATCAGCGTTTCATCAGCTAAATCTTGAACAGTAATGTTTTTTGCACGTACCAAAGGATGTGTTGTAGATAAAACAAGTCGTGATTCATATTCAAATACTGGGAAATATTCAACTCCCTTTAATGCAATTGGGTCTGCAGTAATCAACAAATCAAATTCGCCATTTTGTAGCAATTCATGAGGATTTGCTTCAAACCCTGATGCGAAATCTAAATCAACATCAGGATATTGGTTTCGATACTGATTTAATATCGGCATGAGCCAATCAAAACAACTATGGCATTCTGAAGAAAATGTAATTCTGCCAGTTTGCCCATGGATAATACGCGTGATATCGCTTTGAGCAATCTGAACTTGCGGTAAAATTTCATCCGCTAACTGCAACAGTCTTAAGCCAACATTAGAAAAAGTAATTGGTCTCGTCTTGCGGTTGACGACTTCAACCCCCATCCACTGATCAAGCTCACGTAACTGATGAGATACGGCTGAAGGTGTAATGCAGAGATCACTCGCTGCAGCGACTAAAGAGCCATGCTCTCTCAAAGCCAATAGCATTTTCAAATGTTTTAGTTCGATCATATGGGAAAAAACTCAAATCATGATCCCTCTAGGGACATATTAAAATCTTCGCTTTAGCCCACATTAAGTGAGCTATCTAGGCTGATAAGACATTTGGGTGAAATTAAATCAATCCTTTTACAAGGAAGATACTTCCTATGATAACCAACAAGACAGCGAAACATTTCTTTAACATTGCTGGCGATAAGGCATGTGCAGTTTTGGCACCAAATTTTGCTGTTATAAAACTCATCACACTAATGCCAATGAAAGCATAAATATGAACATACCCGATGGTATTCGGCACATTGATCTCAGCAGTCATACCAAAAACCATAAACCCTATAGCACCAGCTAGAGCTATTGGTAATCCACAAGCAGCAGATGTACCGACAGACTTTTGCATCACCACCCCATAACGATTCAGATATGGAACGGTCAGACTACCACCACCTATCCCAAAGAGTGCAGATGCAATCCCAATGACACTACCTGCTGCAACTTGCTGACTTGATGAAGGAAGAGCCATTGTTGAATTAACTGCTTTGTTCGCGCCTGTAAACATAGTATACGCCACCCAAATCAAAAATAAGCCGACCATGATTTGAAGATGTAATCCCGGTAACAAACCAGCAATTCCAGCACCTGCAAAACAGCCGATGGCCATGGGTGGAGCTAAATTTTTAAATACAGGCCATAGCACAGCACCATTTTTATGGTGTGCCATTAATGAGCTAATCGAAGTGACAACGATTGTTGCTAAAGATGTTCCTAGTGCCAGATGCATAATGACATCAGGATCATAACCCATTTGGGTAAAGACAATAAAAAGTAGTGGCACAATAATCGTACCACCGCCTACACCAAACAGCCCAGCCGCAAAACCAGCAAATGCACCGATGATTAAAAAGGTTATAAGTTCCACAATAGACTAACTTTTAAAAAGATGAAGGGATTAAGGGGTTGAATTAAGCGTGTTCCAACTGACCCACTTGATGATAAGCACGGTTAAAGTACACCAAACTTTCTTCTTGATTACTTTGCTTTACTGCAGTCACACGGCATAAAAAAATACTATGTGTACCGACTTGTTGAATAGTCTCAATCTCGCAATCAAAACTGACTAAAGCATCTTCTAAAATCGGCGACCCAGTTTTTAAATCAATCCAATCACCTAGTCTGAAGCGATCTTCTGAGCTGAGCTTGCTTGAAGCAAAAGCATTCGAAAGCTGTTCATGCTGAGTACTCAGTACGTTTACAGCTAAGATTTTATTTTCAACAAAATGTACATGTGAACGAGAGGACTGATTCATACAGACTAATAGTGTTGGCGGAGTATCTGTGACACTACATACCGCAGATGCAGTAAAGCCATGCATCCCTGCTTCGCCTGTGGTTGTAATCACATTTACCGCAGTTGTAAGTAAAGACATTGCATTTCTAAAGTCTGTTGCTTCAATCATCTCTTTCATCTCAAATATACATATGACGTGTCGTACATTAGACAGAACAAATGATCTTGCGACGATTTGCCCTGATTAATACAAGACTACGTTTGATTAAGCTTCTAGCTCTTTACGGACAATGGCAGCTCCAGCACTTAAAGCCTCAAGCTTGCCACGTGCCACTTGACGAGAGAGCGGCGTCATACCACAGTTCGTTGATGGATAAAGCTTATCCGCGTCCACAAATTGCAAAGCTTTACGCAGGGTATTCGCGACTTCTTCTGCGGTTTCAACTTGATTAGTTGCCACATCAATTGCACCGACCATGACTTTCTTACCACGAATCAATTCAATCAAATCCATTGGCACACGTGAGTTTTGGCATTCAAGCGAAATAATATCGAGCTTAGATTGTTGTAGCTTCGGAAATGACTCTTCGTATTGGCGCCATTCATTACCCAAAGTTTGTTTCCAATCGGTATTGGCTTTAATACCGTAACCGTAGCAAATATGAACCGCAGTTTCACATTTTAAACCTTCAAGTGCACGCTCTAGGGTTGGTACCCCCCAATCATTTACTTCATCGAAGAATACGTTAAACGCCGGTTCATCGAATTGGATAATATCCACGCCTGCTGCTTCAAGCTCTAAAGCTTCTTGGTTTAAAATTTTGGCAAATTCCCAAGCCAATTTTTCACGGCTCTTGTAGTGACCATCAAATAAAGTATCAATCATGGTCATTGGACCAGGCAACGCCCATTTAATTGGCTGATTGGTTTGGCTACGCAAGAATTTCGCATCTTCAACAAATACCGCTTGTTTACGAGAAACTTCGCCCACAACAGAAGGTACACTTGCATCATAACGATTACGAATACGCATGGTTTCACGCTTTTCGAAATCCACACCATCAAGATGCTCAATAAATGTGGTGACGAAGTGCTGACGGGTTTGTTCACCATCACTCACGATATCAATACCAGCAGTGACTTGCTCATGTAATGATAATTTCAATGCATCACGTTTTGCCTCAAGAAGCTCTTCCCCTTCGAGTTTCCATGCAGACCATAGTTTTTCAGGCTCAGCTAACCAAGATGGCTTCGGTAAACTACCCGCAGTTGAAGTTGGGAGTAATAATTTCGGTGGTGTAAGTGCCATGTCTAATCTTCTTTCTCTAAATTCGTGAATCTGTATATCAATTGGATGTTTTAAGCAGCTGTTTCGACTTCGAAATTTTCAGCCCATTCATTTAAAATGTCTTGATAAGGCTTAATGAAATTTTCTTCTGTCCATTTACCTTGTTTGACTGCTAACTCAGCACGTTCTACACGGTCATACACCACACGTGTAAGTGAATAATCGCCATAGCTTAGACTTGGTTGATACACCACACCTGCAGGAGAGTTGGTGTTGTAGATTTCAGGTCGATAGATGCGTTGGAAACTTTCCATAGTTGCAATCGCACTGATCAATTCAAAATCAGTGTAATCACGAAGTAAATCTCCAGCGAAATAGAATGCGAGTGGTGCGTTACCACCTTCAGGTTTGAAATAACGTACACGTAAGCCCATTTTGGCAAAATATTCATCGGTACGTGAATATTCATCATTTTTGTATTCCACACCCAAAATAGGATGTACGTTGGTGGTACGGTAATAGGTTTTAGAGGTTGAAACACTTAAGCAAATTACCGGTTCTTTGTTGAATTCTGCTTTAAATACTGCTGAATTCACTAGATGTTTATACAATTTGCCATGTAGATTACCAAAATCTTCAGGTTTTTCACCCACGCCACAACCCAACTGAGGCAATACCACACTGAAGTCATAATCACGCACATAAGATGAGAAGCTATTGCCAATCATACCTTCAATACGTTCACCTGTTTGGTGATCAATCACCACACTTTTCAGTGTTTCAATAAATGGGAAAGTTTGTCCATTGCCTTCGATATCAATTTCTGCAGAAATGATGTCGATCTCAAGTGAATAGCGATCACCTTTAGGATTATCGACAGTCGCCAAGCTATTAAAACGGTTGTTGATCATCGCAAGTGTACGGCGCAGATTTTCCTGACGACTTTCACCACGAGCCAAATTAGCAAAGTTTGTAGTCAAACGTGTACTTTCTGCTGGCGTATAGTTTTCATCAAAACGGATACGTTTAATTGAACACTCAAATGCTGTACTCATGGAGATTGCCACCTAAAATTTTATAAAAAACTAAATTTCTGAATGGCTGTATTTAAACGTGAATAATAAAGTGAGTAAAACGATATAAATTCAGCTTAAGATGAGAATCCCTCATGTTAAAGCATATTCGCTATTTCAAAGCGATTTAGAATAGATGAGCTAACTTATGCATACAGTTAATGAGTAGATCACTGGTATACGGATGCGATTCCGTTCACTCAAATGGTGCTCAAGTGAATTTATCTCAACCTAACCTTAGAAAATATCAGCTTATTAGAGGTTTAATTATCAACTCAATCTTTAAAATATAGGGTTTAAATTTAAACCTATATAACCATGTCAAACAAACTTGAACGTCAAAAACTGTCTCTCCCAGCAGGTCACGACAAACTTCTACTTCATTCCTGCTGTGCACCATGCTCGGGTGAAGTGATGGAAACCCTGATTGAATCAGGCATCAACTTTTCGATCTTTTTTTATAACCCCAATATTCATCCTGTCAAAGAATATGAAATTCGTAAAGAAGAAAATATTCGCTTTGCCGAAAAACATAACATTCCTTTTATCGACTGTGATTACGATACAGACAATTGGTTTGCACGCGCCAAAGGTATGGAAAATGAACCTGAAAAAGGCATTCGTTGTACTATGTGTTTTGACATGCGTTTTGAACGTACAGCTTTATATGCAGCTGAAAATGGCTTCAGTCTAATAAGTAGTTCGCTTGGTATTTCCCGTTGGAAAGATATGAAGCAAATCAACGACTGTGGTCATCGTTCAGCTTCACATTATGAAGGGATAACTTATTGGGATTACAACTGGCGTAAGAATGGTGGTGCTGTGCGTATGCTCGAAATCAGCAAAAAAGAGGAGTTTTACCAACAGGAATATTGTGGTTGCGTCTATTCCTTACGTGATACTAATCGTTGGCGTATGAGCCAAGGGCGTGATCGCATCAAAATAGGTGTGAAATTCTATTCAAATGCTCTGGATGATCTAGACTGATTACTTCAGTATTTAGCTATAATCTATATAAATAATTAAGCTTATGGCTAAATTTCAAAATTGTTGATCAGATTTTATAGTTTTTAACATATGAATGGTATCGTAAGTTTTTAACCACTCACGTTTAATCACGTCGAAACCTTGTAAACGCCAAAATTGCTCCGCTGCAGGTAAAAAGGGATGTGTATGCAAATACAAGGTTTCTATGCCGTGTTGCTCGGCATGTGTAAATAATAACTGACACAGTTGCGTGGCAATGCCTTGTCGACGATATTCAGGCAGTACAAAAAGTTTGACCACCTCACCAGCACCTTCAGCAATATCCAAATCAAAACGTCCGTCATAGGCACGGTAAGCAATCGTTGCAATAATTTTGGCTTGATTTTTGACCACGATAAAACAGCCTAAAGGACTGTCCACATAGTACTGCTCAAACTGGGCAATATCTTTTGGAATACAAGCACCATACAGTTCTGGAAATAAAAGCTGCCGTGAATATAAAGCAAATTGAATGACAGATTGATCGGTGGATTGCAGTGTTTCATAGGTTAAATTCATTTTACAACCAAGAATGATCAGGGATAACAATGGTCTTGTCTTGAATCATGGTTTCATGAAACTCCACATCGTAGACGCTTTTTAAAAATTTCGGATCGGTGAGACGCGCTTTTGAATCAGGGCGAATCACTTCATGTTCACGCATAAAGAACAAATGATCGGCAAATAAAAATGCCAAATTCGGGTCATGCATAATGGCGATCACAGTAAAATTCTGCCGTGACAATTGACGCAGTTTTTTCATCAAATAAGATTGATAATAGACATCCAAATGATTGGTCGGCTCATCTAATAAAATCACTTTTGGTGCTTGCACCAAAATACGGGCAATCATCACCAATTGACGCTCTCCGCCTGACAGCTCGGTATAAGGGCGTTCTTTTAAATGTTCGATATCGAGATCAATTAAAGCCTGATCGACCATGTCCCAATCTTGTTTAGATGGACGAAATCGACTAAATGCAGCCCGACCTGTAATCACCACATCTTTAACTAAAAATGGGAAAACCGTTTTATGGAACTGCGGTAAAAATCCAAGTAGCGCGGCCCTTTCTTTACCTTTTATGTTTTCTAAAGCTCGACCTGCATAAAGTACTTGCCCATCTGTGGTCTGTTCTAAACCTGCCATCAGTTTAAATAGGGTCGATTTGCCACAACCATTGCGACCTAAAATCACCGAGAACTGATGCGCTGGAAATTCAAGCTGAATATTTTTTAACACGTGTTTATGCCCATAGGCATAGTTCAACTGTTCAATTCGAATCATGCCCAAGCCGTCCTTTGTGTTTTGATCAGTAATAAGAAAAATGGCGCACCGAGGAGCATGGTGAAAATGCCAATTGGAATTTCAAAGCTGAGTAAAACTCGTGAAAAATTATCAATGAGTAGCAAAAAACTGCCGCCTAAAACCATGTTGGCAGGAATACTGTAACGATGGTCAGGGCCAACCAACATACGCACAATATGCGGCATAAATAGTCCGTATAGACTAATGATGCCTGCGGCAGCCACTGAAGTTGAGGTGCATAGCGTGACCAATACAATCAGTATGAGCTGCTCCCACTTCGGATTTACCCCCACGGCTTGTGCTTCATCAGCTCCCAATGCCATCAGATTCAAGCGCCAACGCATGGCGTATAAGCCCATTAAAGCCACCGTAATCGGCACAACCGCATATTGGACTTTCTGCCACGATGCCTGATGTAAATTCCCCATGGTCCACTGCACGATCGCTTGTAATTTAAAAGGATCACTTAAATATTGAATAATGGTCAGTCCTGCTAAAAACAGACCTGAAACAATCATGCCGGATAAAATCACCATCACCAATGAAGTTTGGCTTTCATGCTTTTGTTGGGCAAACACATAGGTTAATGCCACTGCACATACGCCAAAAATAAATGCTGATAAATTGGGCGATAACCAACTCAAAGATAATGCTAAAGCCGCACCAAAGGCGGCACCTGAAGAAATCCCTAGCACATAGGAATCCACTAAGGGGTTGCGGAATAAAGCTTGCAATCCATTGCCGGCTGTTGCCAAAGCCGCCCCAACCATAAAGGTTAATAAGATGCGTGGTAGGCGAATATTGAAGACAATATTTTGCATCAAGCTAAATTGTTGCGCATCAAAATACGCTGTACCCAACATCCACTGGATAAACCATAGTGCATAATCCCCTGCGCTTAATGTTTGACTGGGGCCGAGCAACAGCGACACAAAAATCAGCAGAATCGGCAATGGATAAAACCAGGTGTATTTCAATTTTGCCTTATTCATGACATCAACTCCTTGGCAATTTTCTGACCATAGAGTTTCTCTAAAATTTTGAGTTGCAAGGCTTCAACTGCTAAGCCTGAGGTGTCAGGGTAAATGTGATGATGCAGATAAATCGCAGTCACAATAATTTTGATTGTATGTGGGTTATAGATAAATGCAGGGCTGAGATTAAACACTTTCTGTTGTTGTACTGCTTTTAGACATTGCAATTCTTTACGCTGATAAATCAGGTTTGGGTCGGTATTCCACAGCACAATATTGTCAGGATTCCACTCAATCAACGTTTCTGGATTAACATTCGGTTGATTGGTCTCTGTCTTAACGATGTTGTAAGCCCCAGCCAATTCAATAAAATCATTGGTAATCGATTTGCGTCCTGAGGTTGAATAAATTCGCCCACCTGACCATGCGTAATACACTGATTGCTTATATTTTTGTTTTGAGGTTTTGAGTGCCACTTCAGCCAGAAGCGCATCTGAAAAATCCAGAATTTCTTTAGCACGTTGCTCAGCACCGGTGAGTTGGGCAATTTCATACAGCTCTTCTTTTACCTGATTATAGGTGCCTGACTCCATCACATAGACCGCAATACCGAATTGTCGAAGCAATTGAATGGTTTGCGTTTGCCCACTGACTAAAATGACCAAATCTGGCTTTAACAGCATTAAGCTTTCAATATTGGTGGCATTTGTACCTTGTGAAGGTGTGGCGAGTTGCTTATTGGCAATACGTGAGTCCATTTTAGAATAAGCATTAAATAACAAGGGCTGTAAATACACCTCAGCAGGAATCCCCACGACCTTTGCACCCTGCCCCAACATATGTAGCCCGTCTAAACCTGACTCAAATAAGGATACAATGCGCTGTGCCGGCTGAGCTAGGCAGACTTCGGTCTCTGAGCTATCAACCACACAATGCGATGTTGGGCTTTGTATTTTTGCTGGTATCGGTTGCTCTGTTGCCGTACAAGCCAACAGTACACAGCTCAGTAAAAGGACAATAAATCTTTGCATTAGTATTGCCACTGTACCGATAACGCTGCTTTGATCGGCTCACCGGGTTGAATCCATACATGGCTATAACTGGATAGATAATATTCCTCGTTTAACAAATTATGAATATTCAATTGATAGCGTAAATTTGGATTTGCTTGGTAATAAGCCCCAAGGTTAAATACGGTATAGGCAGGTAAGCTGAAACCATTAGCCGTATTGGTTGGGCTGTCCCCACTGCGTTGCCCGACATAATGGAGATTGAAATTTAGACCTGCCGCTTGTTGCGCATTTTGCCAAAGGTCATAGCTTGCCATGACATGTGCGCTATGTTTGGGTACGTTGCTCAGTGCTGAGCCTGCAGGCAACACATCATCTTTGCTGACTTTGGCATCCATATAGGCGTAGCCTGCTGACACCAGCATCTGGTCATTGATACGATGGTTGAAGTCAATTTCAAGTCCCTTGCTTTTCACTTCACCGACTGCAGCTTCAAAGTTTGGGTCAATCGCATCCGTCATCAGAACATTTTTTTTGCCCATATCAAACAAGACGATGCTAAGCATGCTGTGATCTTGCCAATGGTATTTCGCGCCGATTTCATAGCTTTTCGCTGTTTCAGGTGCAAACGTCTCCCCTGTGCGACCCATGCCATTATTCATGGAAAATGTTTCGCCATAATTGGTGTAAAAAGAGAGTGCTGGCGTAAGACGGTAATTGAGGCCTATACGTGGGCTAAACTTTTGTGCTGTACTCTGATCCTTGAACTGCGTGCGATGGTTGATGAAGCGCTGTTCGACACGATCGAATCGACCTCCGAATAACACATTCCATTGGTCATTAAAAAAGACCTGATCTTGTACATTCACAGCCATGTACTGCTGACGTTCATCGGAATCGGTATGTAAAGGTAGTTCAGAGCTAAATTGCCCATAAGTGGGATTGTAAATGTTGATCCAATTTGGCTGAGCAGCCGAGTGATTAAGACGCAATTGACGTTGCATAAAGTCCAAACGCCCTGTTTCTGCACCGAGTACCAATTCATGCTGAACATGACCGAGTTCCAGTTGACCAAGTAATTCACTTTGGAGCAGCATATCCTCGGTCTGATAATCACGATGACGACGCTGACGCTCTAATGTTTCAAGGTCAGCCTGTAATTTGCGTGGTTCTGTTGAATAGCCGACCATTTGCGCATCTTTATAACTGATCGCAGCATTCATCTGCCATGCGTCATTGAGCTGATGCTTTAATCGTACTTGATAGAGATTGTCTTTGACGCGCATATCACCATCAGAAGGCTCACCCGTAAAGGTCTTTGGATCCATCAATAACTGGTTGTTGACAGCCGTGATACCACGGTCAAATGTGCCTAGATGCTGGGTAAATTCAGTATCTAAATCCACTTGGGTATTTTCAGATAATTTCCATGAGAATTGTGGCGCGACAAATAAACGTTGGCTACTGACATGATCACGGAAAGACTGGTTATCTTCCATTGCAGCGGCTATTCGATACGCCAACGCATCGCTGATTGGCGCGGTCTGTTCAAGACTTAAACGATATTCATCTTGTGTTGTCCCACGAAGATTAAGCGTTGTTTCAGACGTCCATTTTGGTTTTTTTGTGGTGACATTCAATGCCCCACCGACCTCACCACGTCCATACAGTGCGGCACTGGGACCTTTTAAAAAATCCAGTGATTCAATATTGACCATATCTTTAGGTGCAGAAATGCCACGATTGACACTCAGCCCATTACGAATGGCATCCACCCCCATATTGGGATTGCCTTGGAATCCTCGGAATGAATAGTTATCCCAAAAGCCCCCACCATAATTATTTTGATGCAATACCCCACTCACGATGCTGAGGGCTTGATCCATGCGCTGAATATCTTGCTGCTGGATAACGTCTTGCGACAAATGGCTTTTATTAAACGGGATATCCAATAGATCATGCTGAAACTTGCTTAAAGCTTGAGATTGCTGTGTAGATTCTGAGGCTAAAGTTGTGCTGACATAAATCGTATCTAAGGTTTTGACCTGATCTGTTGCAATCACCTGATCATTTATACCAACCAAACTCATTAAAAAAACTACACGCGATTTCAAAAAAACTATCCTCATCTATACGCACAATATTGATGCATTTACAAATAGTGATTTCAAATTGGTGCACTATTCATAAAATTAATGCACTAAAACTAAGCAAATGTTGTTCTGGCATCGCTGGATTAGTTTTGTGTACATTCTTGTATACAAGATATGAATTAGAGGCAAAAAAAATGCCAATTTTTTAAAATTGGCATTTTTTTAATAATTTATCCTAAACAGTCGAAAATATTTTAAGAGTAATTTTCTTCACGTCCTCAATACTATGTAAGACATGATGTTCTGCTAAATGGATCGCCCCATGAGCATCACGAGCTAAAATACATCTAAGTATTGCAGCATGATCATGATAAGCATGCTGGATATCGAATTCACGCATAGCGCCTAGACTGAGCACAATTCGGATTTTTTCACTGATTTCATGATGAATCTTGGCGATTTGACGATTTCCTGCAGCTCTAACCAAGGCACAATGAAAATCTTCACTTTGCAGCACCAATGCTTTGGTGTTCTGGTTATAGTCCTGTTCGTCTACAAGCCATAATCGCTTTAAATTCTGTAATTCTTCAGATTGCTCATGATCCATTACGCATAAACGTTTAACAGCCTCTTTTTCCAAGATCATACGTAAATCAAAGAGCTCCTGATAAAAGGTAAAATCTAAAGGCTTAATTTCCCAACCACTGCGGAAATGCACATTCACATAGCCTTCCTGTTCAAGACGATACAGTGCTTGCCGTGTTGGGGTACGGCTGACCTCATACTTTTCAGAAAGGTCCGTTTCAGTAAAACGTTGTCCAGGTTTGAGCTTAAAGCTAAAAATATCATCCTTTATTTGTTGATAAATCACATTAGCTAAATTGCCAGTGCCTGACTTAATGGGCGTTATGCTCATCCTTAATTCTCGTTTTACATTTATGTAATAAATAAATTATAGAGTCATCATGAGAATTTAAGAATCAGTAAATATTGATATATAGGAAAATAGATTAAATTTTGGCTTTTAGATTTATAGGATAATTTAATTTAAGCCCCTATATAACGCTAATTAATAATTGCATTTCAATACTATAAATCAACCCATACAAGAAATTGAAAAGACTTAAACTTTTCCCAAAAACCAATTTTTCCAAGAACTGGTTCCACGAACTTCAATGGGTACGGTTGCAATCAGGGTATCTTTTAAAACGTCAGTATGTCCTACGGCTTTGGCTAATCGGGCTTTTACAGAGTGAATGCATTCACGATCTCCAAACTCACATCGATCTAATGTGGTGCCACCGCAAGGACCATTTGCAAGTCCTTTAGGACATGTTTCAGGGCAAATATATAAAGTATCAGCCAATCTACATTGACCGCAATTTTCACAGCCCACAACCATATGTTTAGACGTAAATTCGGTTTTTAACAAAGTTTTTGATGCTAGCTCGTTATTCCAAAAGGACGCTTTAAAAATAAACTTACCTATACCTTTAGAGATTTTGGACTCAAAAAGGGCTTTATGCATGACATGCAAATGATGATATTTAATCAGCTGACCTAATGTCGGTTGACGTGCATCATAAGTTAATTCTGGAACAAACTCATTTCCAGTCTTAATCTGCCAAAGAGATTTCCAGCGTGCTTCTAGTTCCTCTAAATCATCATGTTGATATTGCTCAATATAATTTTGAAGAATCTTCTGTTCTTCTGACTTCTCGCATGCTGAAAGATGAACACCATTGAAACCTAAAAGCTTACACATCAATATTTGTATGGCACACCGCTTATACGCATTTTCAGCCAATCCATTCTGTTTTTCCTGAGCCAACACTCTCAACATATAAGGTGTAATCACAATACCAGCGACTTTATTTTTGACTATAAAATTGGCCCGTGCCAAGCTCAGTGGCATAACGCAAGCCAGTATTTTTTGTTTGTAATGGTAATGTTTTAGAAAAGACTTTATCTCTTTTAAGGCATCCATGTCATACCCTAATTGGGTAATAATAAAATCTGCGCCGGCTTTAACTTTTTTATGTAATTTTAAATATTGAGCATAATGCTCAGCCTCAGTATATTTAAAGGGATTAAATGCAACACCTATATTAAAGCCACCATAATTCTTTGCGGACATCACTGCATTAATCGATTCTAGATATCGGGTACGTTCAAATTGATCATCCCCATAACTATGCTCTTTAAGCTTATCACCAGTGATCAAAAGTAAATTTCTAATCTGAGCTGAACTAGCCTGATGAAGAAATAACTCAAAATCCTTAATATCACGACCTTTCCCTGAAAAATGCAAAACTTTATCGATTGATTTTGGATAATCCTGACTTGCTTCAAGGGGTGCCATATCGTGATCCGATTGGACACGATCGGCAATGGCTACAAAGGCTGGAAAGCCCGCTATATTATGCGTTATCTGTTGGCTTTTGGTTGAGGTTAAATACTCTACTAAAATACAGAATTTTTGAAGTTCTAAGTGTTGAAAAAAATTAAGCATGTGTCTTGATTGACCGATTTTTTTAGACTGCAATCATTGTCTAAATCCAAATGAATAGAATTCATGCACTTATTCAAAGATTAACAGAATTTATTAAATTAGATGTAACCCATTTCCAAGTTATCTATTAAATTTAAATAGCTTGGGAAAAATCGGCTTTTGAACAAGATTGTAGAACAATCATTAAAATCGATTAAATCAGGATATTCTATCTTTGAACTCTTTATTCCCTAAAGGTCATTATAAATAATTGATGATTTAAGCTGTTACCATTTGCTTACCAAAATTTAAAAAATAAAAAACCACTTACGATTAATGCGCGTAAGTGGTCGTTTTATTTGGTGGGCCCAGACGGATAATAACTAACACCTACCCTATTGTTTTTATTATACTAATTAATTTCAAAAAATTATGGGATACAAGTTAGGATACACAGCTCAATTGATCTATTTTTAAGCAATTAAACTTTTTTCACTACCAAACTCTCTTACTATATCACCAACTTCACTTATTATGACAAATAAAAAGCCTATTGGTGAAAGAAGAGCCGTCATCAATATAATTACTATTATCGATTTTAGTATGCACTTTTTATAATGGTACGCCCCAGATAAGTTTCATCTATATCCGCGACGACATCATAGTAAGCGAAATGCTGAAGAATACATCCCCTTCCCGATTAAGAATTACTATAAGCAGAAGTTACATCTAATATCTTGTAGGCACCTTGTGCAATATCATACTTAAAAGAATTCCAATTTTGCGGTTCATTAAATGGAGTTCGTTGTCTACTGGTATTACAGCACTAATAAAAGATATTAAAAATATTATTTTATGTTAATCATATATTTTCGCTCTCGAAACTAAAACTATTTTTTATCTGTTGCGATTATCGAATATATTTTTTCGCTCCAGCATCTTGTGAAAGCGCAAAATTAATAATCTCATCTGACTGAAACTCTTTCTTGATATATTTCAGACTAACTGGATTACAACGTAATGCATATTTCAAAATTTTCTCTGAATACTCTTTTAAAAACTGGATCACAAAAGCTCGCTGCTCTATTGCTTGGAACCATAAGTCCTCATAGCACACCTCAATATATTGAATCGCATAAGGCCGAAGCTTTACAGCATACTCACATAGTTCTTTACTAGGGTTATTAATATATTGAATAGACATAGGATTATTTTCAATAGCCATCAGGCACATTGAAGCAGTTGGATTCCGAATATCTCTAATCGCCATACCATCTTTGCGTAATACCATATAAGAAAGAGCTTCTGTTTGGTGCTTAACGTATTTAATTGCTAGAGGATGTGATTGAACTGCAACCTGACAAATTTGCTCTGTTTGATGATGAACATATTTAAGTGCAAATCCATTTTGCATTACTGCTGCCAAGCATATTTCTTCATTCTGAAATAATACATGTCGTAGTGCTAGCCCTTCATTTTTCACAGCTGTTAAAATTATTTCATGGCTTGGTTCATGAATAAACTGTAAAGTATCGCCATTTTGCTGGACAGCCATTAAACATAAATCTTCAGTCTGGTTTTTAACATATTTAATAGCTCTAGAGTTTTGTTTAACTGCCTCATAACATAACTTAAAATCTTGTCTTACTACATACTGTAGATATAAGCCATGTTCACTGACTGCTTTCAAGTCAGCTTCATAACTTAGATAATACATACGAGTACATTGAATCATTTTGAAACTTTCTCTTTATGTACAGTAGAATGATGAAATGTATAGATGATTTCATCATCCATTTGTTTATTTACTTTTATAATTTCTGATTTTTCAACATATTCAACGCTACATCGACAATCATGTCTTCCTGTCCACCGACCATACGGCGTTTACCTAGTTCGACTAAAATATCAAATGCAGATAATCCATATTTTGCTGCAGCCGTTTCAGTATGACGCAAGAAACTTGAATAAACACCTGCATAACCGAGTGCCAAGGTTTCACGGTCTACGCGCACAGGGCGCTCCTGTAATGGACGCACAATATCTTCGGCAGCATCAATCAGTTTTTTCACATCACAGTCATGGTTCAAACCCATTCGCTGAACAGCTGCAATAAATACTTCAAGTGGTGCATTGCCTGCTCCAGCCCCCATACCTGTTAAACTAGCATCAATACGGTTACATCCATGTTCCAATGCTACAATACTATTCGCCACGCCCAAACTAAGATTATGATGTGCATGCATACCTGTTTCTGTTTCAGGATCCAGCAAATCTTTCATAGCTTTAAAACGATCAGCGATATCGTACATATTCATGGCACCACCAGAATCCACTACATAAATACACTGGGCACCATAACTTTCCATAAGTTTACCTTGCTGAGCCAAACCTTCAGGTGTATTCATGTGGCTCATCATTAGGAATCCAACGGTATCCATGCCTAATGATCGAGCATATTCAATATGCTGTTTAGATACATCAGCTTCGGTACAGTGGGTCGCAACTCGAACCACGCGTGCACCAGCATCATAGGCTGCTTTCAAATCATGGACAGTGCCAATGCCAGGCAATAGTAAAGTCGCCACTTTGGCATTTTTGACTTCACTAGCAACAGCTTCTATCCACTCTAAATCTGTATGTGCGCCAAAACCATAGTTAAAACTTGAACCTTGCAAGCCATCGCCATGTGCCACCTCAATGCTATCTACCCCAGCTTCATCTAGGGCGCGAGCAATTCGACGGACATGATCCAAGGAATATTGATGGCGGATCGCATGCATGCCATCCCGCAGGGTCACATCAGAAACATAAATCTTACGTTGTGGATCTAACATTTTACGCTCCTGCTACTACGTTATTATGGGTTAAGTGCATTTCGGCAAAACGCTCAGCAGCAGCTAAAGCTGCACTGGTCATGATGTCGAGATTACCGGCATAAGCTGGCAGGTAATGTGCTGCACCTTCAACTTCAAGGAAAATAGAGACTTTCAAGCCGGCTAATTTTCCTAAGCCTGGAATATTCAGCGGTCGGTCTGCATTAAATTCTTCAAACTGTACATCCTGTTTTAATCGGTAACCCGGAACATAAGCATTTACGGCATCTACCATATTTTTTACTGAAGTACGGATAGCATCCTGATCAGCATCCGCTTCTGCCAAGCAATACACGGTGTCACGCATGATTAAAGGAGGTTCAGCTGGATTCATGATGATAATTGCTTTGCCTTTTTGCGCACCGCCGACTTGTTCAATGGCTTTAGATGTGGTTTCAGTAAATTCATCGATATTGGCACGTGTACCCGGACCTGCAGACTTGCTAGCAATTGAAGCAATAATCTCGGCATAATGAACTTTCACTACTTTTGAGACTGCACGTACCATTGGAATTGTTGCTTGACCTCCACAAGTCACCATGTTGATATTGGGTGCATCCAGATGTTCATCCAGATTCACGACAGGTACGACATAAGGACCAATTGCTGCAGGTGTTAAGTCAATCACTTGAATGCCATGATTTTGTAGTACTGCATTGTGATGTGCATGTGCTCCGGCAGACGTAGCATCAAAGACAATTTTAATATCTTTGAATGATGGCAGGTTGACCAAGCCTTCTACACTTTCAGCGGTGGTTTCAAAACCAAAACGTGCAGCACGCGCTAAACCATCAGACTGAGGATCTGCACCTACCATCGCAGCCATTTCCAGGTATTTTGTATTGCGCATAATTTTAATCATCAAGTCGGTACCGATATTGCCCGAACCAATGATGGCGCATTTAATTTTTGCCATAATATTTGTCCCTATTTGTTATGCGCTAAAACGCACAGAGACTGAGCCAAAGCCTTCAATCTCTACCTTAAATTCTTCACCTGCTTTCACTGCCACCATTGGACCTAATGCACCGGTCAGAACAATGTCACCAACTTTCAAAGGCCGTCCACGCCGCACCATTTCATCTGCCAGCCAGACCGCAGCATTGAGTGGATTATTCAGACAGGCTTTACCTTGTCCCTCTGATACCACTTCTTCTGAACGTGTCATTTGCATCCGACAATTCACTAAATCAACATCAGCTATTTGTACTTTTTGAGTTCCAAGAACAAAGGCTGCACTTGAAGCATTGTCTGCTACTGTATCTAGTAAGGAAATTTTCCAGTTTTCAATACGACTATCCACAATTTCAATGGCAGCCACGGCATAATCTGTAGCAGCAATAATGTCAGCCACACTATGTTGGCTATGGGTTAAATTACTTTTTAATACCAAAGCAATTTCCGCCTCTACTTTGGGCTGAATCAGCTTCTGGAACGGGATAGTTTGGCCATCTTGAAATGCCATATCTTCAAATAACATGCCGAAATCGGGTGAATCCACTCCTAGCTGTTTTTGTACTGCAAATGAGGTGAGTCCAATTTTTTTTCCGACTAGGCGACGACCTTGATTCAGCGCACGCTGGGTATTAATATCCTGAACAGAATAAGCACGATCTATTGTTTCAGTTTCACCTAAAAGTTTACCAATCGGTGCAATGGGTTGCTGATTTCGTTCAGCCTTATACAATGCATCCGCAATCGATATTTCTGTGGCTGCCATCCTCTACTCCTTCTCTTATTTCAATCTATTTTCAGACAAAGCTCCGCCTAAGCAAGACTGCCCATTGTTTTCTAATTGAGGGATAAATGGTTCAGCCCAAGTTACGCTATGCTTTAAAATGGGCTGACATTAAGATGAACTAGTCTGTGATACTGACGTTTTTACCGCTTTTCAGTTCTGACATGCGTTGGTCAAGTTCACCATCAACATAATAGAGTTCCGTAAAACAGCCAATTTGATCACGAGTATCAAAATACGCCCAGCGACAATTACCAAATGGCCCTTCAAAAAATCCGGCCATGGCTTTTGTAATACCTAAATCTAAATAGTGCTGTTCTGCTTGTGCATATTCAGCAGCATTTTTTTGACGGAACCCGATGTGATGCGGGCCTTTGCCTTTATCCTCTAGCCAGTCTTTATAGACACTTTTTCCACCGTCATGGCGTGCCAGTTCGATTAAGGTTTCACCGGCAAAGCCATAAGCACAGCTAAATTGGAAGTCTCCTGGTTGACCATAATACTCTTTCTCTTTTTGTGTATGAGAAAGACCTTCAGCGACATTCCACACTTCAACGCCATTGGTCTTACTAAAGAAATTCATCGCCTGTTGCAAATCTTCCACCACAAAACAGATTTGATCAAAGCGCTTGCTTAGCATATTTTGAACAGATTGAGTCATCAGTGATTACCTTATGCTGATTCTAAAATGCGGAAGCTGATCGCTTGTGCTGGGCAAGATCCAGCTAACTCTCTCACTTCATCTTCACGATCAATATCGACTAAATGCAATTTTAAATTTGCCACCTGACTGCCTTCCGGGATTTCAAAAATATCTTCTGACATGAGGCACATGCCATAACCCTGACATTGGTGGGCGTCTAAAATAATTTCAATTTTTTGGTTGCTCATGAGATTCATCCTTTAATTTCAATATTATGTCCTTTCAGACCATTCGCGGTTTTTACAAGAACACGCCCAAGTTTGGCGTACGTAAAACCGCTTCGGTTAAAATAGCCTTGCGTTTCAATAAACGGGCACCCTGCTTTGTAATTTTTAACGTGTCTACACGACGGTAAGGAATGATATCGCCCTGTTCATCATGACCACGTTGGCGGTACATAATTGTCGCACTGTGAACATTTACGATATCGGTTTGTTCAGTTGCTTCAATAATTACACTACCAATTACACGTAAAGTACGTGATGGTGGTACTTCTGCCCATGCCTGTCCCGATGCCATACGATCGATACGTGTTTTAATATGTGCTTTTCGATCTAACACACGGTAGGCTTCACCAGGAAATTCATCCTTATAATGATATGAGCTGATCCGCAGTGGCACTTCATAGACGATTTCATCATCCAAAAGCGCAAACCATTCATCAAAACGACGTTCATCTAAAAGTAAGGCTTCTTGGGCTAAAAAATTATGTACAGTTTCACGCGTTGAATAATCCATTTATGCCACTCCTTTTTGCTGTGCATTTTCATCAGCCAAGCAGGTCACTTTTGCTTGTTTACCTTCACGCATTTCTTTTAACCAGCGGCGCCAGAAGCCAATTTGGCAGTATTCCCCATAAATCGATGGATGGAATTCGCCCGGGCCTTTCCAGTCAGGATCTTTACCGGTTTGTTTTTGGCTATAGTGCAAGTTCACTTTGGCTTTACGTAACCACGGACTTTGCCCACCTTTGGCAATACCTTCCCACACTGCTGTATCATCTGCTTCAAAAATACCGCCTGAACCAAAGGCATATTGTCCTGCAGCATAAGCTTTTTCTGCATAGTGTTCTGGTACAAAGCTGAACTCAAACTCGTAGTTCCAAAGTTCCATCACCCCAGGTGCAACTGGTTGCCACATACGAATGTTGGTAAATGGAATAGGCATTTCACCCGGCGCTGACGGATGTGGCAAACGCATATAACTGAAGTTCGGAAAAATCGTACCAATGGTCGGTGGAATTTCTTTAATCATTTTGATTTGTGTTTCATCTAGATTAGACAAATCAAACTCTGCCTGCAGCTCTGGTGGATAACCCCAGTTCGGCAATGGAATGCCTACCATATTGGATAAGTTATGACCAATAAAACTGTTGCCGTTACCAAAGTCATAGCCTGAAGCATGGGTACTGACCTGGTTTACACTTGGAATAAAACCTGAACTCGCCGCAGACATGTGTGCTGTACTCACATGGTACGCATCGCCACAGAAGTTTTCTGCACCACTTTTCCAGTCGGCTTTGACCTGGAAACGCTCTGGTTCTTTCAGCAATTTCACGCCATCTGGATGAATACCAAAAATCGCATCCAGGGCCCATACTGTGTCACCTAAATATTCACGCAGATCAGGCACGTCTTCATTTAAAGAGGCAAAGATAAAACCATATAAGCTTTCAACTTTAGCCGCGCGAAGCAATCCCCATTCCTTCGCATCGAGCTTGCCGCCATAGGCATCTTTCATATGCGGTGCGCCCATCCAGTCGCCGTTGTTTTTATACACCCAACCATGGTACGGGCATTTAAAACTGGTCGCATTACCACGGTCGTTATGACATACCTCTGTCCCGCGGTGACGGCAATGATTCAGCAAAACGTTGATTTTATTTTCGCTGTCACGCGTCACAATCACTTTATCCAAACCCAGACGGCGCAATACATAGTCGCCTGAATTCGGAATTTCAGTTTCATGCGCAATAAAAATCCAGTTGCGGGTATAAATACGTTCCATTTCTGCACGGAATACCGCATCGTCATTAAACACATCAATCGGTAACAAACCGTTATTTAAACTTTCCTCTACACGATCACATAAATGATCCACATAGTCTTCATCACTTCCTGCAGTCACTTGAATATACTTAAACATGCGACATCTCCCTGATTGTTGTTTTCTATGCCTAGCTTGCGCTCATCCTGAGCGTTGCTGGGCAGCTCGGTTTAAAAAATAATTAGCCTGCTTTTTTGGCTGGGCCATTAAATGGCGCCCAGTTCTGCTTTCTGAATTCCAGCAAATAGGCTTGGGCATTGTCTTCATGTAATGGAAGCTCACGTGGAACCCAGTCGGTATCTAGCTGATCCATATCGGCATCGTATTCAAAACGGCAACCCAATGGCCCGTCGAAATACCAGAACCAGTTCGAACCTAAACCATGACGGCCAGGGCCCCAAAAGCTTTCGTGACCCGCTTTTTCAAAACGCTGGCCTGCCAGCATCAACTCACTTGGCCCAGAAAGATGGAATGAAATATGTTCAACACCTTTGATATGTTCCGGTGCCTGAATGAGGAATAAGGTATGGTGATCTGTGGTACCGCCAGCACGCAGGAATGGTCCGCCACCTAGACGGTCACTGACACGAAAACCTAAACGGTTGACAAAAAAGGCTTCGGCTTTGGCAGCATCTGGAACAAAGATTGCCGTATGTGCAACTGTACGCGGTTGAATTTGAATAGAATGATCTACCCCCAGCTGGTTATAGCCACGCTGATGTGGAGCACCTGGCGCATTGATTTTTTCTACAGGCAAATTCAATTCACGGCGAATACTTATTTGGAAACCAATGCTAATGCCTGAGTCATCTACAGTTTCTAAAGCACCATTTTCTAAAACCTTAACATCACGGTCTTTAGAAAGTTCAGCTTGAATGGCATCCAAAGTCGCTTGATCTGCAACACCATAGACCATTTTTCGTAACTGACTCATGGATGGGAGCTTTGGCGGCAAAGCAGCATGATCTGCTTCTGCAACCAGAATACCTGTACCATCTAAAGTTTCAAAATAGCGGCCAAAAGCTTGACCTGGCACTTCAGTCAAACCAAAGTCCTGCATAAATTGAACTGAGGCTGCCAAGTCATTTGCACCGTAGATCAATTGATCTACACCGATAATATTCATTCCATTTCTCCTGTATTCCATTCCTCGGAATACCCCTGTTGCCTTGTATTTTTATATCGCCGTTTTATTGCATCTTGCATTGGCTATTGAGCTGTCCAGCATTGTGAATAAAGTTGAAACAGCCCAATATTAGATCTAAGACCAATTGACGATTGACTTAGTCTGTGTACAATCCATCCCAACACATGTATTTCATTTCAAGAAATTCATCGATGCCATAATGTGAACCTTCACGGCCCAAACCGCTTTGTTTCACGCCTCCGAATGGCGCCACTTCATTTGAGATTAAGCCTGTATTGATACCGATCATGCCTGCTTCCAAGGCCTCAGAAGTACGCCAAACACGCGCAGAGTTCTGACTGTACAGGTATGCTGCCAGTCCAAATTCGGTATCGTTGGCTTGCGCAATGACCTCTTCATCTGTGCTGAAACGGATCAGCGGCGCAACCGGGCCAAAAGTTTCATCATGCGCAATCACCATGTCTTTGGTGACATTGGTCAAAACCGTCGGCTCAAAGAAGAATCCGCCTAACTCGCTGCGGCGTCCGCCGCACACTACCGATGCGCCATACTCCACGGCATTGGCAATATGCGACTGCACTTTTTCGACTGCTCCAGCATCAATCAGGGGACCTTGAACTACGCCCTCTTCCAGGCCGTTGCCCACTTTCAGCGCTTTGACTTTAGCTGCCAAGCGCTGTGCAAATTCGTCATAAATGGCGTCCTGCACATAGATACGATTGGCAGAAATACAGGCTTGACCTGTGTTACGGAATTTAGAAGCAATTACGCCATCTACCGCCAAGTTCAGGTCTGCATCATCAAATACAATAGATGGTGCATTACCGCCCAGTTCCATTGAACATTTCTTAATGGTGGCTGCTGATTGCTCTAGCAGTGTGCGACCCACTTCTGTCGAGCCTGTGAAGGTAATTTTACGGACTAAAGGATGTGTAGTCAGAATGCCACCAATGACACGGGTGTCATTACCGGTCAATACACTAAATACGCCATCCGGCACACCAGCACGGCGAGCAAGTTCTGCCAGTGCCAAAGCGGTCATCGGGGTCTGGCTGGCAGGTTTTACCACCATGGTACAGCCGGCTGCCAATGCAGGTCCTGCTTTACGGGTAATCATCGCTGCCGGGAAATTCCAAGGCGTAATCGCTGCACAGACGCCTATCGGCTGCTTCAACACCACAATACGCTGGCTATCTTTCGGTGCCGGCAATACATCACCGCGGATACGTTTCGCTTCTTCAGCAAACCATTGCAAGAATGAAGAGGCATAATCCATTTCACCGCGCGCTTCAGATAAAGGCTTGCCTTCTTCCAAAGTAATGATGGTGGCTAAGTCTTCTTTATGTTCCACCACCAGCTGATACCAGCGGTTGATAATTTCATAACGCTGTTTGGCTGTGGTTTTACGCCATTTCTCAAAAGCTGTTTGTGCTGCTTCAATGGCGTGATTGGTTTCTTCTTCCTTGCAACGGGGCAATTTAACCAGCTCTAATCCTGTTGCCGGGTTATTTAAGCTGTAATTGCCATGAGCAGTTTCCTGAATCCACTGGCCATTAATAAAGGCACCTGTTTTCCAAAGGCTGGGATCTTTCAGCAGGTCTGCTGGATTTAAATGTGCAAAACTATTCATTTATCTATCCTTAACTTATTTAGCCTTACTCTGGAAAACGGCCAATCAGGAATTCGCTATCCGGGTCATCGGTGCATGGCAAGCCTGAAGCGATTAAACCTTGACGCAATACTTTCATCTGACGATCTGGAATACGGGCAATCGGTGCGCGAAGCGGACCACCGTTGAAACCAGCTAACCAGTCCATGTATTTCCAATGCGCACGGTTAATATAGTTAGAGCCTGGCATATAGGCTCCAGTTGCAGCGCCTACCGCACCGCGAGCCGGCTGAGCTTGCCAATACAATTTCATCGCTTCATCAAAGTTGCCTTCTTTAGCTAGATTAAAGGTTTTGACAAAATGATCACCCATCCACTGTGTATAGCTGGTTCCTGAGAATTGCATATCCATGTAACGAAGTAGTGGAATCACATCACTTTCAATCGGGCATGTCACGACGATCTGATCGTTAAAACGTTCAAAGCTATCAACTAAACCGGCAATATGCGGGAAGCCCTGTTCTGCTTTCAAAGACACCACATTCGGACAGTCATCAATTAAGCGTTGAATCAGTTCTGGTGACATGCCTTGTGGATGTACACGCTCAAAGCCCCATAATGGAATCGCGAACAGCATTACGGCTAAATCTGTCGCATCACAGAAAGCTTTGGTGTAGTCATAAATGTCTTGTTCAGAGGTCGGCCAGAAATTTGATGGATAAGACAGCAGCACAATATCTGCACCGGCTTTTTCAGCCAGTTTTACTGCACGAATATTTTCTTCTAGTGTGCCAAAGCCTGCATGGAAGAATAAACCCAGTTTGTCGCCTGCCTGATCTTTCGCCCATGCGGTAAATTGCGCATTTTCTTCAGGAGTAATTGCCACTTCTGTACATAACAATGTATAGGTGTAACCTAAGTCGATGACTTTTTGAATATCGTGGCGAATGCCCTTTTCATTTAAACGGCTTAAATCCTGGCTATAGCTTGGAATGGTGACAGATGAACAACCTTTTAAATGTTCTTTTGCCCAAGCACGAGCTTCACTGCGTTGATAATTAGCCATGAAAATTCTCCTTTCCCTCTAGGGTTACGTTCTTAAATATTGATGTCTTAAATTTTTAATTAACGGTCGATGGTGACAATGCTTTCGTTCATCTCTAGGTATTTGTCTGCGGTTTTGGCATTACGTAGCAGCATTTCAGCAGTCACGATGTCTTGTAGCGCTGAGCCAACGGATTTGTAGATGACAATCTCTTCCGGGGAATTACGTACTTTGACCTTTCCTGACATCACATCAGATAAAGAAACTGTCTTTGCAGCCACATTACAGCCTTCTTGTTGTGCAACTATCGCATCACCTGTTTCATGAATGACTTCTTCAGGCATATCCGCCACAATCAGGCTAGCCTGTTTCATTGTTTCAACATCCAGCTCACGCTGTTCTGGCAAGGTTGAACTGACTGATACAACAGTCATGCCAGGTTCAAGCCATGCAGCATCAAATACTGGTCCGCCGTCACGGCTGCGTGATGCACAGATCACCACATTAGCACCCTGTACGGCTTCTTCTGCTGAAGCGACAGATTGAATATCCAGACCATACTGGGCATGGAATTCTTGTGCAAATTTTTCACGGTTGGCTTGTGTTGGGCTAAAAACACGTACTTTTGCTACACGGCCTGTGGCATTAAGTGCATGCAAATGACTACGTGCGAGTGCACTTGATCCTAAGATCGCAACATGTAATTGATCTGCATCTGCCAAAGCATTGACTGCCACAGCTGAGCTTGCTGCTGTGCGGATATCGGTAATGCGGTTGCCATCAATTAAAGCGGCCAAGCGCATGGTGTCTTGATCGAACAACGAAATCAGGTAGCTGGCTTTTTTGTTTTTAGGGCTTGCTGCAATCAGCTTACAACCCATATATTCTTTCGATGGAGATACGGCACAAAGGCTACGTAGCCAGAAGCCATCACCGCGCGCCATTGTGCGTGGTGGCACCATGGCATTGGAAATGGGTTGGCTATATGCATTTCTAAGTGCTTCAATTGCACTTGACCAGGTTGCGAGTTCTGCAACGTGATCATCATTGATAAATAAGGTTGGATGGTGTGCGTGGTTCACTGCTGAACTCCGTTTCAGTCATTTTTTTCTAATGTACTGATGTCGGATATGCGGAGCTAGCATGTAGGATGTAAAGCAGATATCTATAAAATAGATATTATTTACCTTTTTGTAATATAAGTTTTTTGTTAGCCAACAGAGTGAAATTGTAAAATAACATGGAGACCAAAAAAAAGCCTAAACCCTAAGGATTAGACTTTTGGAATTTATGAATAAATATTATTAATTCTGAATTAAACTTTTATTATAAATATCTTTTCTTACATCATAATTTTCTATATCAAAAAATTTCTTATCTTTTGTCAAGGTTAAGATAATATCTTCGTTATCATTAATGTCCAAATTCTGCATTTTATCCTTAATTAGTGGAAATATGAATTGACATTTAGCACCCTTAATCAAAGTTATTATTTTATTAAGTACGGTTATGTCAATTATTTCAACCTTATCTTGACTGAAAAAGTGAGGTCTAATTAAGTTAATACTAGGATCATCTATAAATGTTGTATACGCCAAATCAAATACAATAATTAAACTTTGCTTTTTACCATCACCTACATTTTGATCATCACCAATCGAATTTGGCAATAGAATAAAATGTTTGTTCTTATCCTCAAATATAGTTAAAAAGTAACTATCATTTGAAATTACACTCGAATATTCTGAAAAATACCTATTAAAAATAGCTAGTTTAACACGCATAATACCTAATGACTTTTTAATTGAAAGAGTCATTTCATCGAGTTGTATTTTATACCTCTCTAAATTCACCATCATTTCATTTTGTTGATTTATCAAACTTTCAGTTTCTGATATTTCCTTAGTTAATATATTGATTTTGTTACCTAATTCAGTATATTCACTTAAAGAGCCTTGTGTAGCCAATTGATTTAAAACTTCAGAATAACTGTTTGCTGAGTAGGAATATTTACTATTCAAAATTTTCAATTCACGGTTACAGTTATCTAAAGAATTTTCAAGATATTTAATTTCCTGACTTAACATTTCATTATGAAAAACAATGGTTTCCTCAAATTTTTTATGCAATTCAACATTGTAAATCTCTGCTTCCTTATACAAATATGAAATAGCTTCTGTATCAATATTCTGAAAACTACCTGTTAGCTCATTAATTCTTTTAACAAGGATATCTCTATTAAGACTAAGATTATTTATTTCATTTTTTATTATTTCAATATTTTCTTTCAATAAAAACAATTTATTATTTTCGATATCATATTCTTCAGATATCTTAAATTCTTCATGCTTTTTCTTGAGCTCATCTAATTCAATCTTTTTAACGTCATTAATTTCTCTTTTTGCCTTACTCAAAAGACGTTCTAATTGTTTCAGATATTGTTGCTCAATAGATATTTCCTTTTCTTTTAATGTTCTATTATTTATTAGAGAAATATCTGGAAAATCAAATAAGAATAAATGTATACACTCATAATCAACATTCGAAGTTGTTGGATGCAAGTATTTTATAATGTTAGAGATTTGATGATCAGATGTTCTAATAAATTTTGGTATTAATTGTCTAAGTGTTGGTTTTGAATCATCATAATTAAATAAAAATGATTTTATTTCTTCATCACTATCTTTACCAGATGCCTTTTTATTATTAATAAAAATATTTACTTTAAATGATTCACCTTTTTTATTTTTGTGTAAAATTAACTTTTTCTCTATCTTTAAAGAATTTAATGGATGATTAAAATTATCAACTAAAAATAATTCAAATGTTGGCTCAGCTTTTTTAAAAAAATTAAATATTATTTCACTTATTTTTTTTGACTCTTTATCTTGAAGGATTTGATCAATCTTCCCCCCCAAACAAAAATCAATACAACGCAATAAAGTCGTTTTTCCTAAACTATTAGTATTACTATCAAGCTCATCTTCATCCCCCTTGATAATATTTATACCTTCTTTAAAATCCACATGCTGAATAATAAAGGAATCTTTATCCTTAATTGTTAAGTACTTTAAATACATAACATCAACCCTTTATCACAATTGAATTTTATTTTCCCCATCATAAACAACCAATCAAGTGTCAACAAAAATCTATTCATAGTAATTTTTTCTTTTTCATTAATTAGCTCAAAATAGTCATATACACCTAAATAATTATCGATATTATTCTTCATAATATTTAATAATAGTGAGCTTAGATAATAAATTGAAATTTGAGGTTTCTTAGAGGATAACAGTATCATTTGGAGGCTTTTCAAAAATTTGGCATTCAGAGAATACATAAAATATAATCGATGGAATGAAAGAAAGATCATCTATTTCAAGAGTGCAAAAGTTTAAAGACTCTTTAAGCTGTTCACTAATGCTCTTAATAATATCATCTGCAGTATCTAACATTATATTCTGATAATACAGATTCCTAACAATAGTAAATAGTTTTTTAGTCGCTAAAGGATCTTCTAAGCTTTCGATAACATCAAGTCTAGATTGTATTATAAATTTATTTATCAAAAAAAACTCAAGGGCTCGTTTATATAATACAATTTTATTATACTCTATCTTCCTTATCAAACTAAATGACTTGACGTCTGGTTCTGATGCATCTAGGCTGACTGATAATTCAATAATATTTTGTAATATTTTTTGAATAATACCTGATTTCCTACTTTCATTTGAGTAATAATTGTTTATTGTCCCAATCTGCTGAGTATTTTTCTGCCCTTCTTGACGTATGTCTGAGTATTCTGTTTTATCAAATAAAGATGACATTATTTTTTACCATTATCATTATTATCACCTATTCTTTGATTATTAAAATTTCCTGATTGACTAATATTTTTATACGAATTACTTTTTTTTGAAATATTTCCTGTTACTTTAGCAATCGAATAAATTCCAAAAACTATAAAAAAAACTATAACTACCAACTCCCATCCTGATAAATTCTGTGGTAAGTATTTAATCAAACTTTCCATTTAATGCCCCCTATAAATCACTAAATTTTAGTTTTTTTGTATATAAAAATCAATTAAGTATATAATAATGATTTTTATCTCTCTACCAATAATTTTCTCAGAACATCAAAATCTATAAGCTAATTAACCTTACTCAATCATCACCGATTCACAATCATCCCTTTCAATATCAACGGCGCTTGTTTTTCAAACCACTGCTGAATCACTCGCGATGCTCGTGTATTCGGGCGTCGAATAGTATGTGCCAGCACCACGCTACGTGACAGCTCAGGCTCTACAATCAAACTTGCGGCTAAACGTTGCTGATTTTCCACACCAAATAGTCCCGAAGAAATCGCATAACCTCCACCAGCCGCGACCAGTTCATGTTGCAAACGATTCGAGTCTGCTTCCATCACACAGTCAAACTTATAGTCCATCTGCCGCGCCAATTGATCTAAACGCGCACGCAGCGGATGCGGACGACTCGGTACAATCAAAGGTAAATCCTGCAAATCTCTGAGCTTAATGGTCGGCTGTTCCACCAATGGGTCATGCGCTTGACCGACGAGCATCAATCCGAACTCTGCAATCACCGCTTCTTCAGATTTAATCACTTCGCCTTCACGAAGCAGTAAAGCCATATCGATACGTCCTTCTTCAATCATTTCTTCCAGATGGACGTTTGAACCCTCACTGAGGTGCAGATCAATACGCGGGTAAGTTTGCTTCACATAGCGGTACAGTTCCCCTGAGAGCTGACGCACCAATGCAGGCAGCAAGCCCACACGGACTTCACCAATCGGTTCACCGCCATAGGTACGAATATCATCTTCAATTGAACCGCATTCAATTGCTAAATTAATAATTCTGGGTAAAAGTTCATAACCCAATTCGGTCAGAACCACGCCACGACCGGTACGTTTAAAGAGACGTGTGCCACATTGTTCTTCAAGTTGGGCAATATGCCGGCTAATCATGGACTGCGGGACATTAAACGCATGTGCTGCCTTGGACAGGCTGCCTAACTCTGCGACTTTAATAAACACCAGCCATTTAGAATCCAGTATTGATTGCATGCATATTTCCCTATTCATGTTCCCTATAAAAAACCGACCTGAAACACAGACCGGCTTAGATCTTTATACTGCATTAAGAGTCAAAAAACTCTTTAAATTAGTATGAATATCTGCAACTTGATGCTTGGACGGCGTAATCCCTGCTTCCAGCAGTTTTCTTGCCATCATATGATCTACAGGTTGATTCACCGAATCAATAGCTACAAGTTTATCTTTCGCATAATGGAACACGGAAAAACGGCCGCTTTTCATATCGCCACGAATCACATAATCACTGGTATCAAAAGAAAGTCCGGTCATCTGCAAACGAATATCCCCCTGGTCTGTCCAGAACCACGGTACATTTTTATATTCCACAGGCTGCTCAGTGACGAACTTGGCTACGGTAATCGCTTGATCATTGGCATTCTGCACCGATTCCAATCGGATACGGCGGTCACCTGCAAAATGATTTTCATGGTTAGCACAATCACCAATGGCAAAAATATTGGCGATATTGGTTTGCATGGTACGGTTTACGCTAATCCCATTATCACATTGAATGCCTGCCTGCTCTGCCAGTTCGGTATTTGGAATCGCACCGACACCTACCAAAACGAGCTCAGCAGGAATCACACCATTGGCACAGCGTACCCCTATGACTTTGCCATTTTCACCAACGAATTCATTGATAAATGCACCGGTTTCAATCTGAATGCCATTTTTACGGTGTATATCGGCAATATAATCCGACACCAAAGGCGATACGGAACGACCCAAAACGCGTGGCATATGCTCAAGCACAGTGACATTCTTACCTAAACTACGTGCAGTAGAGGCCAACTCTAAACCAATAAAACCGCCGCCGATAATCACGACATTTTCAGCAGTATTCAGTGCTGAGCGTAATTGCCGTGCATCCTGTAAAGTGCGCAGACTCATCACGCCTTGCAGTTCAATTCCCGGTAAAGGCAATTGACGTGGACGGGTTCCTGTCGCCAATACCAGATAATCATATTCAATCATATCGCCATGATAGAGCTTGACCACGTTTTCATCGGGGTCAATTTCGCTCACTGCAGTGTTTAAACGTAAATCGATTTGATATTTTTCATAAAAAATTTCTGGCTGCAGACAGAGTTTGGATAAATCCATCTCATCTGCATCTTTGATAAAGCTTTTTGATAATGGTGGACGATGATATGGTAATTCAGCTTCATTACTGATTAATATAATTTCACCAGCAAACTGTTCATGACGTAGGGCTTTGGCACAGCTGCAGCCGGCATGACCACCACCAATAATCACCACTCTTTTATTGTTATTCATCTTGATTTCACTCCATGAAAATCATTTATGGGTTAAAAAATGAGTTAAATGCTGGGTGACCTGATCAGGTGCTTCAAAATTACAGATATGACCGCTGCCCTGAATAATTTCTAACTTCGCCTTCGGCAATTGCACTGCCATCGCCTGCATATCTTCCACTGGACCACCACCATGATCATGCTCTGCGGCCAGTAGCAATACCGGAGCTTGAATCTGTCCGAGTGATTTTGAAAAGTCCATTTCAATAAAAGCATTCACATAGGCACAGTAACCTTCGACCGTGGTACGTTTAATCATGGCTCGCAGTTGTTGGTCAGCCTCAGGATGCGTGTTACGAAATTCTTCAGACAACCAGCGGTCCACCGTAACATCGCCTAATTTATCCAAGCCATTGGCCTGTGCTTTGACACAACGGTCACGCCAAAAATCGTGACGGTCATCTGGCTGACGAGGACGGCAGCAACACGCTACAATTTTTTCAATCCGTTCCGGATATGCCAGCCCCAGCGATAAACTGACAGAACCACCAAAACCCAGGCCAACCACACTACTTTTTTGAATGCCTAAATGATCCCATAACGCAATCACCCCATCGACAATTGCTTGAAAAGAACATGGTTCTGGCGGTAATGGACTAAGGTTATGCCCCCAGGGATCAAAGGTCAGTACCTGAAAATGCTCTGCCAGAATTTCCGCATGCCCTGCCCAAAAACTTGCATCATTGCCTATACCCGGAATAAAGGTAATCCATGCCGCCTCTGATTTGCCTTGAACATGATGATTAAATAACGGTAATGACGTCATGTCAGTTGAACTCCACTCATATCTTGTTTGAGCTTAATTAAACAAAAATGAGTGATGAATCCTAGGTTTGAAATCCTAAATCAGATATCCAGAATATGCATATCTGCTTTATGAGTTAAATGCTATTTTCACATGCCAATGCTTCGTACAGTTAAGACCAAGGATGAATAACACTTTGGTACTGACCAACGGAGCACGACATGACCACAGCACAAAATTTTAAAATAAAAGGCTTAGATCGTATACGCTTTGGCGTTGAACAGCTGGATGATGCTTTACGCTTTGCCAATGATTGGGGCCTGAAGCAGGTCGAAAGCGATCAGGACAATAGCTATCTTTTTGTGACTACAGACAATTCTCAAGTCGAGATTTTTCAAGCGGATGCAACCAATCCGGACCGCATACCTATCGGAAATCCAAGTGGTATGTGTGAAATGGTATGGGGCGTCGAAGATCAGGACAGTCTGGATTCGATTGCTGCAGAGCTGAGCACTGACCGTGAAGTGACTGTAGATGCTGACGGCACCATACACAGTCATGATGATTTGGGCATTCGTATTGCTTTCCGTTTAGCCCAACGCAGTTATGTACCATTTTCCGATACGCAATTTAACTCACCAAGCCAACCTAAACGTATCAATAGCCGAGCACCTCGTTACGAAAAAGCGCAGCCTTATGAAATCAGTCATTTAGCTATTGGTGTTGACCATGCTGGGGAAGCAGTGAAATTTTATCTAGAGCGATTAGGCTTTCTCGTTTCTGATCGTTATGCAGACCGTGGTGTATTCATTCGTTGCTCTGCAGAAGGAAATCATCACCATCTCTTCTTTATGAATGGTAAAGCTCCTGGTACTCGCTTTAATCATCTAGCTTTTAAAGTACGTGACATTCATGAAGTAATTTTTGGCGGTCAGCATATTGACAGTCAAGGCTGGCAAACATTTGCAGGTCCAGGCCGTCATCGTGTTTCTTCAGCATGTTTCTGGTATTTCCTTACCCCATTTGGTGGTGCTTGGGAATATGCCGCTGATGAGGACATCGTTACCGAAGACTGGGAATCAACAGACTTTGCAGCGGAAGCACATATTTTTACCGAATGGACTTTCGGCTTGGAAAAATCTGACGGTACCTTGCGTGGTCCGATTTCACATAGTAAAGCACAATCACTAGAAGACTAAAGCTGACGTTGAGATAAGGAAGAAAGCATGAATGCTACTGTTCATACTGAAGCGGAACATTACTGGGTTCAGCTGATTCACTCAGATGTGCGCATCATTCAAGGTAAATATAAAACCCGTATTATAGAAGCAGGCAATCCGAACAACCCTCCCCTGTTTTTACTGCATGGTACTGGCGGGCATCTGGAAAATTATGCTCGTAACATTCCAGCACTGGCTGAACACTTCCATGTGATTGCCTTAGATTTTCTCTGGCATGGTCGTTCTCAAACAACTGGATTTGATCATGAGGTCATTCCAAATCTGATTGACCAGATTCTGGATGTGATGCAGCAATTAAATATTTCGCGTGCGCATTTTGAAGGCCAGTCTATGGGTGGCTGGGTTGCCATGCAACTGGCAATTCAGCATCCAGAAAAAGTGGATCGTTTAGTGCTGACCACCACTATGGGTTACCGCCCGGATGCAGGTGCAATCCCTGACTATGTAGAACCCCATTGGGCAGCAAATTTACCCAGTTCGATTGAAGTACTCAACAACCCAAGTTTCGAAAATGTCCGTACACGGATGGCACGCATTTTAGCCAAGCCAGAACGTTTAACGGATGAAGCGATCCAGGTGCGTCAGACCTTATATCGTCAACCTGCTTTAGCAGAAGTTCAAAAGCAATTTATTACTGAATATTTGTCTGGCGAAACTATTCAAAAACATACGGTAACTGATGCTTTGGCTAAAAAAATTCTAGCTCCGACACTAGTTTACTGGGGCGATGCCAACCGTACACCGCCTGCTTTAGGTCAGCATATTGCAAATCAAGTTCAGCAAGGAAAATTTTACTGTGCGGAAGATACCGGACACTGGGCGCAATTTGAAAGTGCCGACGTCCACAACCAAGTGGTAAGCGACTTCTTGTTAAGCAAAAGCCAATAAAGCCAGATTTAAACATTGAAAATTTAAGGAAGAAAGAATGTCGAATATTGATTTAACAGGCCGCTGGGAATTGGTGACCTTTGCACAAAACTATGATGATGGACGTCAAGTTTTACCTATGGGTGAAGCTCCGCAAGGCATTATTCAATATACAGCAGATGGTTTTATGAGCTGTATGATATGCCGTCCAAATCGTCCCGAATTTACCACTGGAGGTCAGTGGAATGCCTCCGATGCCGAAAAGGCCGCGGCTTATAACAGCATGATGTCCTATGCAGGACGTTATGACGTTGAAGGTAATACGGTAACCCATTATGTCGATCTCAGTTTATTTCCAAATTGGATTGGTGGACAGCAAAAACGTACCTTCTCTTTGGATGAACAAGGTCAGCTCAGTTTGACTGCCCGTTTAGAAGAAAATACCTCTGAAGCCCGCACTGCACTCTTGCTGTGGAAACGCGGTTAATTCAATTTTCAAGGAATGAACAATGAATACGATGACAAATCCTGAGATTGGCAAAAGCATCCAATGCGGTGCAATTCAAACCAACTATCACGATGTAGGACAAGGGGAACCTGTACTGCTACTGCATGGTTCAGGCCCTGGCGTCAGTGCATGGGCAAATTGGCGTTTGACCATTCAAGCACTACAAAATGATTACCGCTTGCTTGCACCTGACTTTGCCGGTTTTGGTTACAGCACATTCCCAGAAAACATCAGCTTTAATCGTGATACATGGCTCCAGCAAATGGTGGATTTCCTTGATGCTTTAGGACTAGAAAAAGTCCATGTCATCGGCAATTCCTTTGGCGGCTCCATGGCTTTAGCATTGGCAATCTACTATCCGGAACGTGTCAATAAACTGATTCTCATGGGTAGCGTTGGAGTTCCATTCGAATTGACGGCTGGTTTAGATGCGGTATGGGGCTATACACCATCATTTGAAAACATGCAGGCAATCATGAAAATCTTTGCCTACAACCAAAATCTGGTGGGTGATGATCTGGTGCAAATGCGCTATATCGCCAGCACCAAAGAAGACACTCGTGCAGCCTATGAACGCATGTTCCCCGCGCCACGCCAGCAATGGGTTGAAGCAATGTCTCATTCAGAGGAATCCATTCGCAAAATTAAGCAGCCGACATTGATGGTACATGGTCGTGATGACAAGGTGATTCCGCTTTCAACCTCTTTGACCATGCTGAACTGGATTGAAAATAGCCAAGTTCATATTTTCAGCCAATGCGGCCATTGGACTCAAATCGAGCACGCAAAAAGCTTTACCCAACTGGTTGCACAGTTTTTAAAAGATCAATAATGCATCAAGGATGACTCGCATGACACAACAATCTGCCGCTACAGGCAAAAAAGCTCTCATTATTGGCGCAGGTACAGCAGGCATGGCTTCTGCTATTACGCTGTCCCGTATTGGCGTCAAAATCGACCTGATTGATATCAATCCGAATTGGGGCGCATTAGGTGCTGGCTTGACGATTACCGGCCCGACCCTACGTGCACTGAAACAGCTCGGGGTTTATGACGAAGTCACTGAACAAGCTTATGTCGGTGATGGTATTCAAGTATGCGATCCTGCTGGCAATCCACTGCGTATTTTGCCAACACCGATGCTAGAAGGTGCTGATACCGCTGGAAGCGGCGGTATTATGCGTCCAACTATGCATTCGATTATGCACAAGTATGTCAAAGATGCCGGCGTTCAAATGCGCCTGGGTATAACTGCGGATGCTTTTGAACAAGATGAAAATGGGGTGACGGTAACTTTCAGTGACGGTACTCAAAGCTATTATGACTTTGTATTAGGTTCAGACGGCGTACTTTCAAAAACTCGTCAGCTGTTATTTCCTGACGCACCTAAAGCAGAATACACCGGTCAAAGCTGCTGGCGTTTATTTTTAAAGCGCCCTGCATCCATTGAACGCCGTACCTATTTCTTGGGTGGTCCGGTGAAAGTCGGATTTACGCCTGTTTCTAAAGATCACATGTATATGTTCTTATTGGAACGCTGCCCACAACGCTGGCAAGAACCCGAAGATAATTACAAAAATTTAAAGCAGTTGCTTGAAGGTTATGACGGTATTCTCGCTGAAATCCGTGAATCCTTAAGCGAAGCTGATAATCCAAATATCAACTTCCGTCCACTTGAATGCTTTGACCTTCCAGGACCATGGTATGTAGGAAAAGTATTACTTATTGGTGACTCAGCACACCCGACTACACCACAGCTAGCCTCAGGTGCAGGTATGGGTATTGAAGATGCTTTAGTACTCGCTGAAATCTTTGAAAAACAGGCAAATGTCGATCTGGCCTTTGCTGAATTTATGCAGCGCCGTGAGCAACGTTGCCGTTTAGTCACTCAGAGTTCAATGGAAATTGGACGTTTGGAGCAACAGCGTGCACCGGTTGAACAGCAAACTGCTGTGGTAGAAAAAGCACTGAATATTCTTAAAGAAGCCATTTAATCCGAAGCCTCGGTCACAGTTGATCGGGGCTTATTTTTTAAAACAAGAATTTATAGATCTCAATCTAAGCAATTAGCTCAGTGAAGAGCACACATTATTTGCATGCTAAAGGAGCAGCATTATGGTTCGTATCGAAAGTAAGCGCGGCATGTTTGCGCTGATGATGGCACACTGTGCCGGTATGTTAGATCTAGTTGCACTACCTATTTGGGTTGGCACCTTAATTGCTCATTATCAATTTGACCCTCAACAAGCAGGCGGTCTAGCCACTCTATTTTTAATTGGTGCAGCAGGTGCGAGTATTTACTTTGCACCACGTTTTAATCGCATACATGTAAAAATTGCTGCTGTGACCGGCTTTGCATTAGCAGCCATCACATTTGTAATTGCAGGACTTAATACAAGTTTCCCTGTTTTGGCTGGATTACACTTTCTTGGTGGACTCGCTGCAGGTACTGCACTCAGTGTGACGCATGGAACTATGGGGCATGCTATTAATCCACACCGAGTATTTGGCTTTGCTGGACTGGCTATCGGTATTTTTGGAGTAATTTTTTTAGGTGGCACACCTGAAGTAATTCAATACTTTGGTGGTCAGAGCATGTTCTATGTAATGGCGGGAATAATGATATTCGCATCTTTAGCCTGTCTGTTGTTCTTTCCCAAACCAACCAAACCGGTACCTTTTGATAACTTTGAACAAATTAAGAACTTACCCCCACTAGGTAAACCTGTGTGGTTCTGCATGATTGGTGTGGCATTGTTAGCCATGACCCAAGCCATGACCTTGAGTTTTTATGAACGGATTGGTTTAGAACGTGGTTTTACCCGTGACATGGTCACCATGGCTTTAGTCATTTACGGTATTGTCACCATTTTTCCGGCACCTTTAGCCGCAATTTTACAAAATAAAGTCAGTGTCACCGCGATCATTGCTTTTGGTCCGATTTTTCAAGGGATCTTTGCCTTACTCACCACACAAACCCATCATTATTCAGTCTTTGCTTTTGCTGGCCCAATGATGGCATTTACCATTTTATTTGTGCATACCTTTGCTTTTGGTTTATTGGCACGTTTAGACCCAACTGGTCGAGCGGTCGCAGGAACCCCTGCCATGCTGATGGTCGGTGCAGCGGTTGCACCTTTTATTAGTGGTACGCTAGTGAAATTTATTGGTTTTGAGGCGATTGGTTATGCTTGCTGTGTGCTTGTAGCGGTACAAGTGTATTTATTTAGTCAAACGCGTAAAGCTGTATTGGCAGGTGAAACCAATGTTCCTGTAGCAAATATCACAAAAAGTGATCAACACCCTGCCGTTTAATACAAGCAGATTTTTTAGTTTTATTCGCTATTCACTCTATGTCAGGTTTTTCCATAAGCCTGACTTTTTTAATTTGCTACATTTAATAATCCCATAATTTATTTTTAGCTTTAGAAACAAGTATGTAACTTAAAAGTTTATTAAGCTTAAGATGAATTATACTCAGTTCTTCTTTACTTTACACCAAACTTGCTTTGGATTTAACTAGAAAATGGATAGCTATTGATGACAAGAGTGATTCTTCATTAGTGAAAGTAAAATTCACGAAACATAGCAATTCTTTATAAAATGGACTTATTATTAAAGCATATGATGCGCCCTCTGCCGGTTATGGACTAAAGTGCACAATAAGGCTTTCGCTTTTTCTTTAATATAATATGAAACCCAAATAATCCTTGTACTCGAGGCAGATGTTTGATCCTAGTGCTCGATTATATTAATAGTAAACTCAGCCATAATAGCAACGCCCAGATTTCGCACAGCTCTTCAAATAATGAGAAACCAATAGCAAGCCGTCTTAGGTATGGATGATATAAAACTATTGAGCATAAAAAAACCTGCATCCGCAGGCTTTTTTATGCTCAATAGTTTTTAGATATAAGCTGCCGTAACTTGCTCAAAGCCCTTCGCTAGCAGCATGCTTCTTTCCATCATGGAACTCCCCTCGATTTCCATACGGCCAATTTCACCCGACGTTTCCACCACAAATTGCGCACGGGCCAAGCGTTTTTGCATGAACTGCTCGAATACAGCTTCCAAATCATTCCCATATTCATCAAGTAGCTTAGCCAGAACAATCGCATCTTCAACTGCAAGCCCAGCACCCGAACCTAAGTGAGGAGTGGTTGCATGTACAGCATCACCAATCAAAATGGTGGAACCGCGATGCCAATCGCTATTCACCATTACACGCTCTAAAGGACGGTAAATGATTGGCGTGTTTTCATCAATCGAATCAATATAAGGCTTCAGTACTGCTTCGAATTCTCTCAGCAGCTGTTTTGCCATGTTTGGTAATACTTCAGGCTCTCGCCATACCTGATCTTTTGGTACACACTCCATCATGTACATATACATTTGCGTTGGGCTGCAAGGGTTAAAACCTACTTTCATATTTTCAGACTGGAACATGCGTCCGCGATTGATCTCTGCAGGACGGTCAAACTGCAAGCGCCAGCAGGCCTGTCCGGTATATTCAGGTGCTGCCTGCTCTGGCATAAGTAATTGGCGCAATTTTGAAAATACACCATCCGCACCAATGACCAAATCATAATGTTGGGTACGCCCACTCTCAAACTGTACAAAACTGCCATGCTCTAACGTACTTTGTAGGCTTGCAACTGTATCGCCTAAAAAAACAGGGATATTCAATGCTCTCACTTTACTGGATAAAATGTCGTGCAGCACCGGACGCAGAATAGCACCCTCAGATGGAAAGTCATCAGCAATGACGCGTTTAGATAAAACGGTTCGAATGAAATTACCATGTTGGTCATAAATATCTACCCCATCATGCACAAAACCTTGCGCAGCAATTTCTTGCTGGACACCCAAGTCACACAATGCACGCAATGTCAGTACGGAAAGCGTGAGTCCTGTTCCCAAAGCTTTCCAGTCTTCAGATTTTTCTACCAATTCAACATCATGGTTGGATTGTTTTAATTTTATAGCTGCAGCCATACCACCAATTCCGCCGCCTAAAACCAATATTTTCATGTTCAATTCCTTGAGTGTTGTTACCTAGCACAATACCTGCGCTATTTTTCATATCAGACTCAGTCAATATTCCATTGAACGAGTCAAACCTGACTGCTACAAAAGCAATTGTTATTCAGCCAAACCTGAAACAGCTTTGCTATGCTGTACAAAATTTTCAGAAATATTTTTAATCAGCATACAGACCGTCATAACGTCAGCAGCTATAGCTAAAATTGCAAAGATTTGCGTCCATGCCATATTATTTGCCATATAACCCATGCACATGGTTCAAGAAACTGCACCAAAATGGCCAATACCGCACATCCAGGAAACACCTGTTGTCCTTGCTTCTGTTGGATAAAACTTCGCAGCTAAAACAGGTAATGAAGACTGAGCGGTATTTTGTAGCGTTCCAGCACTGTTCATTAATACAATAAAAAAAGTTTGTATGTGCATCATTCAATCCTTGTTTCATGCATGTTTCATGCAGTGCAAACATTAAATTCTGAATTCAGCATAACCTAACCCTGTATCTATAATGATGGGACAAGCTGGATATTAGATATAATTAAAATAGATAGCATGAATAAAAAACCGCCTCTTTGAAACGGCGAACCAAAGAAACTATTTGGTTATTCGGCAGGCTGTATTTTGAAATAATGCTCAGAAGCCCAAATTGCTGTATTAGCGCATAAAACAAAAATCAACATTGCAATAGAAAGGTTCAACAGTGAGGACCAAGGCAGAAAACTCAGTATTAGACCGCTCAGAAGACCAAAGAAAAATTGTAGTCCGCCCATGAGCGCACTGGCAGAACCCGCTTGACGGCCTTGCTTCGACATGGCCAATGCCGTTGAATTCGGTGCAGTGAGGCCTATACCTGAGACCGCCATAAATAGACCAGCCAATACCACTACTAAGCCAGCTTGTGGCAAAACAGATGCTATCAGCAATAAAAATACCCCGGCAATTTGCACTAGGCCGCCAATTCGCAGCCGTTGCAGCACCGAATATTTATGTTCCATCATGTGATTTATGGCTGACAACAACATTGTGCCCACAGCATTAATACCAAAGGCATAAGCAAACTGCTGTTCATTCAGATAATAGCTATCCATCAATATAGTCGACGCCACATTGATATAGCAAAACAATACACCAAAGCTAAAGCAGCCAGCTAGCATCGGAAAACGGTAGCTCGGGTCTTTGAAAATTTTAAAATACAGCTGAAATACATGCTTAAATGAAATTTTTAGTCGGCGCTCGACAGGCAGTGTTTCTTTAAAGCCGAAAATAACCCAAACCAAACTGACAATACCTAATAAGGTCAAAGCACTGAAAATGGCATGCCAATGAAAAAAGAGCAGCAGCCAGGCACCTAAGGTCGGTGCAATCACTGGTGCAACGCCCATTACAATCATCATGCTGGCGAAAGCTTTAGCCGCATTATGGGTATCTAATACATCTCGTATCGCTGCACGAGCCAAAACCAGGCCGACACAGCTGCCCAATGCCTGCAATACACGTGCAGCAAGCAAATTCAGCAAATCATCTGCGTATATACACAGTATGCTCGCTACAATGTGTAGGCACAAACCAAAAATCAGCGGTATTTTCCGGCCGATGTTGTCACTGATAGGGCCATAAATTAATTGCCCGATTGCCAGACCAAAAAAATATGCTGGTAGTGAACTCGAAACCAGTAATGTAGAGACTGCATATTCTTTGGCCATATTCGGTAAAGCTGGCAAATACATGTCTGTTGAAAGGGGTGCAATGGCTGTTAACAAGGCTAAAAGTAAAATCCAGCTCAGGCTATATTTCTGCACAGTCACAGCTTGTGTCATGCGGTATATCCTTTATTTCGGCAACAGTTATCCATTGCTCTGTTTTCAAGGCCTTAAAATATTTAGTTCAATGGATTAGTGGGTCAGTACAGCTCGGTTCAACAAACCTTGATCTGCAACAATCGTTTGTCCCGTCATCACCTTGTTTTGCTTCGAAGCTAAAAACGCATACAATGCGCCGTAATCCTCAGCATCAGGTAACTCCTGCAGCAGGCTGATAGACTGGAACAGATTTAAAAAAGTATCTTTAGGAATATCAGACTGTTTTTGATGATCCAATTTCAGCGCTTTCGGGCCTTTGAGCTGACTATTGCCAATAGCAGCGGGAGCAACGCCATTGACCCTGATTTCAGGTGCAAACTCAAATGCAAGCTGCTGAATCAGACTTCGAATTGCACCTTTAGTTGCAGTATAAACTGCTCCGCCACCATCTGCGGCGTAAGCTGCGGTAGAGGTCGTAAAGACCAATGACCCTTGATTGGCTTTGAGTACATCAGCAAAGATATGTGCTGTCAGTAAATACCCTTTGACATTGACATCAAATAACTCATCAAAGAGTTGATCCAGATGTGCCGCACTCATATCTGCAATTGCTACATTGCCATCAAAAATCCCTTGTGCGCCAATCACCGCATCTAAACGGGCATATTTGGCTAAGATTTGATGTTTACAGTGTTCAAGTTCTGAAATCTTAGTGACATCACAAGTCAGTAATAAGTCACGGTCGGTAAATTCAGACTGAAGTTGCTGAATTTTTTCATTAGAAACATCTGTCACTATGACATCCGCACCTTGGGCTTTGCAATAATGGGCAATACCTAAACCTAATCCAGAACCTGCACCAGTAATTAATACAATATGGTTTTTTAATAATGACATGAGCTTCCCTTTTATAAATAAAGGGCCAAAAACTGACCCTCTATGCATCTTCTATGAATCTAAAATATTAGAATTCTGCCGGTAAGTTAGCAGGTTTTGGTTTGTTTTTCAGATAAAGTGGTACGGAAACATTCAGTGCGAAACGACCATCATTACTCACTGTGTTTTTAGTTTCTAAATCTTTAGACCAACTTAAGCCTACAAATAAACCACGACCAAAATCTTTCAGGACTTGTACCCCAAGACCTATCTGGCGAGCTTTTCCATTTTCATGTCCATAGTAAGCTGTGCCATTGTTTTCATCTGCAGTAACTTGTTCACGCACGTAGCCAATTGGACCAATTTGCAATCCTTCATGGATTGAATCTAGCTTTTTCAACATGGTTACATCTAAGAAGAGTTCATCTCCTGAAAGATAATCATTCTTTTTATTCTCAAAATTATAGAAATAATGAGACTCTAGTGAAATACTCCAATCTGGGCTAAACATGCTATAGCCTAGACGTGGATTGATTGACCAATACTCACCACTGGTATTTGTACCACCCTGTTTCCAAGAACCTGTGGTGGTCACTACCCCTAGACCAGAGCTGATATACTGCCCCGGCTTGACTGCCCAAGTAATATCAGCAAAATGGAGATCAATATTGGCAATATTAGTATTTGAATGTGTTCCGATTTCACCGAGCATTGGATTACTAATGGTTTCTTCTGCAAGAATAAAAGGAATTGCCACCCATGCACGATAATCACCACCCAAGACTTTCCAACCTGGTGTATAAATGAAGATAGAAGTCGATGCTGGTGCATTTAACTCTAATCCCATGTTATTACCATTGTTGTCTTTGAGTTCACCATTTAGAAACTTGGTCGAACTCGTGTAGTACAGCCCCGGTGGTAAAGGTGCACTAAGGGGGATACCCATAGTATTACCCGCTGGTGCTTGTGGTGCTGCCCCTGGCTCTAGAGCCATAACCATTTGTGACATACAAAAAGATAAAATAGCTAAAGCACAAGTGCTTTTTTGAAATTGTTTTAACATTGCCTACTCCATTAGCGCTGTTTATTCCATTAACTAAGCTATTGAAATGAACGCTATGAAGTCACCAAAAAATATTGAAAGCAGTTATCAAATTTATAGATATCATCATCCTTTAGACAAGGAATAAAATGCATATGTAATAATACATAGTAGGTTCAAACCAGCCACATTCAACAATTAGATATCAATAAGTTACATGCAAATCATCTCACTTTTCGCCAAACCTTATATA